>JAJSZW010000024.1 GCA_030262895.1 Deltaproteobacteria bacterium
AATATCTTCGCTCAGGAAGAAATTTAGAAGTTCCCTTCAGGCTTCTTCTGGAATCAGATGGTTCTTCTGTTGAACTTGTTTGTGAAAGTATCGCACGAATAATTCCAGGGAAGAGGCTGGTGTGCTTAGGCAAATGGAATAAAAAACCGGTTGCAGTAAAAATATTTTTAAACTCCCAAAGCGCCGGACATCACTGTGAACGTGAAATAAAGGGAATAAATGCTTTAAAAAATGCCGGTATAAAAACGCCGGCTCTTTTGCTTCATGGCAATATACAGCAAGATAACACTCCAGTTCTGGTCTTTCAAAGAGTTATGCCTTCCTTTAATCCCCACGAAGTTTTTGACATGGCTGAAACTGATGAAAAGCGCAGTGAATTACTTAAACGCATAGCAGTTGTAATAGCTGAACAACATGAAGCGGGTCTCAGACAGACTGATCTTCATTTTGGAAATTTTCTTCTCTCCGACAATGACATTTATACAATTGACGGTGATACCGTTGATACAGGCCAAACAGGTACGCCTTTGCCAAAAGCAATGAGCCTGAATAATTTAGGATTATTCCTGGCTCAATTCAATCGTAACTTCTACCATTTGTTTTCTACAGCTTTTCAGGCATACACAGCAAAAAGATCATGGCCATCAGATAGCAGTCTGTTTAACCAGTTATTAAAAGAAATAAAATTTCAAAGAAAAAACGGAAGTAAAAAATATCTGCATAAAATCTTTCGCGAATGCACTGCTTTTGTGTGCCATAAATCATGGAAGAGCTATATGGTCTGTGACCGTAACTTTTATCACGGAGAAATGAAAAGATTAATTGCAGATCCGGACTCAGTAATTGATTCAAGCAGACTGCTGAAAGACGGAAACAGCTCAACAGTTGCTCTGGCTGAAGTAAACGGCAAGCTTCTGGTAATTAAAAGATACAATATTAAAAATTTCATCCATACCTTAAAGAGATGTCCTCGTAATACCCGTGCATGGTCATCATGGCGCAATGCTCACAGGCTGGAACTTATAGGGATTCCAACTCCAAAACCCATAGCCTTCCTTGAAAGACGATGGGGGCCTTTTCGGTCAACCTCATATTACATATCAGAATATATTGATGGAACAGATCTCTACCGCCAGATTACTTCTGATAAATCAAAAGAAATTAACATAGAAGCTCTGAGTATAAGCTTTGGAAAAATGCTTAAATTGCTATCGGACGCAAATATGAGTCATGGCGATTTTAAAGCTACAAACTTTATAGTAGCCGGTAAAAAGCTGTATATTATTGATATAGAAGGCATGCGTAAACATAGTTGCAGATGGAGTTTAAGAAGATCACTAAAACGTGATTGCAGGCGATTTATGAAAAACTGGAAGGATATACCAAAAGTTGCAAGGGCATTTCAAAACCAGATCAGAAAAATCAAATTTTAACAAGACTGCTTCGTAAAAAGTCCATTTTCCGCCTTGCTATGCATCTCCACCCCGTTAAATTTTCGCTTTGGGAAACGGAGGGAATTTTCATGATCAAACTCGCTCTTTTTGAATATGTTATTATTGCGGTCTATTTAGTATTTGTTCTTTTACTGGGGCTCTGGAAGGGTCGTAATGTGAAAAGCCTGAATGATTATGCCGTTGCAGATCGTTCCTACGGTTCCCTGATAATATTTATGACCCTGTCTGCGTCTTTTATCGGCGGAGGTTTTACAATCGGCAATGCCGAGAAAGTCTTTATATTCGGGATTGCAAATATCTTTTGTCTGTGGGGCTTCAGCCTGAAAGAACTCCTCGTTGCTCGTTTTGTTGCCCCGAAAATGCACCATTTTCCTGATGCTATTTCGGTCGGTGATGTTATGGAGAAAAACTACGGCAAGTCCGGAAAGTTTATTACAGGCATATTTTCTGTGTTTTTATGTGCCGGTATCCTGGGTGCCCAAGTGGGAGCAATAGGCTACATCTCCAACATTTTTCTTGGTATCCCGGTTTTATACGGCATAATTATAGGGACAGGCATTATGATTGCCTATGATACCGTGGGGGGAATGCGCGCTGTTGTTGCCACGGATGTCATGCAATTTCTGATGCTTGCCTGTGGAATACCACTCACCCTTATTATGGGCATACAGTATGTGGGGGGAGTCGGGAAAGTTCTTTCAGAGATTCCTGCCAATCACCTCTCTATTCTGGGCAATATGAGGCCGCTTGAGTTTCTCTCGCTTTTTCTCACGTTCCTGCTTGGTGAGGCCCTGGTCCCCCCCTATGTGCGCAGGCTCTTTATTGGGAAGGATCATGTCCATACCGCCAGGGGCACCTTCTGGAGTGGAATATTTTCCTTTCCCTTCTTCTTTATCGCAGGTTCCATAGGCCTTATCGCCCTGCTTATTAATCCTGGTCTGAATGCCAACATGGCCCTGCCTGCCGTGGTAGGGACTGTGCTTCCGGTTGGCCTGCGGGCACTGGTTATTGCAGCCATTATCTCGGTGGTTATGTCATCTGCGGACTCTTTCTTGAATTCCGCATCCGTGGCTTTTATCCAGGACATCATTCATCCCCTCAGGAAAGAACGACTTTCCGAGAAAAAAGGGCTTTTCTATGTAAGGCTTTCAACCGTTATTACCGGTGCACTGGCCATTGTCTTTGCGGTCAAGATAAAGAGCATTCTTGATATCTTGATCTATGCCTATACTTTTTGGGCACCGATCATTCTCATCCCTCTTGCCGCCACATTGCTTGGAATAAAGTCCGGAAGAGTCACCTTTTTCATGAGCGCCCTTGCAGGTATCCTGGGTGTGGTTATCTGGGACTATTTTCTCAAGACTCCAGGAGGGTTCAGCGGCCTTGTATTCGGGGTCATTATCAATCTGGTGGTGTTTATTATCTCTCATAATTTCGAAAAGCGCTGATAGATATGGGCAAGGCTTGAATTGTGAATTATAAATTTCTAAAATATGACACTTCAGTATGCAAAAACAATTCGGAAAAAGCTGCGGGAGCCGGCCAGTCTTGCACAGGCAATAAAAAACAAACATTTTTTAATGGCTCAATCTGAAGAACAACATCATCAAGAATGGAAAATGAATAATTAATCTTGGAGAAAATAAAAATGGATATTGAACAATCTTTTGAGATACTTGAATTGGACCGTGGTGCATCGAAAGATGAGATCAAACAGTCCTATAAAGATATAGTCGCTGTTTGGCATCCTGACCGGTTTTACAACAATCCCCGTTTGAAACAAAAGGCTGAGGAGAAATTGAAAGAGGTGAATGTAGCATATGACACATTGAAATCCTATCTGTCCTCAGAACAACGGATGGAGCCAAAGCAGGAAAAGGCCCAACCAGATGCCGCACCATATGATAAAACAGAAGCTGTGGTTGAAGCGGGCACAGGCATTGCTTTAAGCCTGTGGTCCTATCTTTCTTCATTATTTCAAAGTGTAGTGACAGATGTGAAGACTGGGATGGAGCAAGGGAGCTTGGACCAATCGCAAAGAGGCGCCGGAAGAGGCAGAAGAAAAGACAAAGGTATGGGAAGGCGTGGTGGAGGTAGAGGTAGAAGAAAAGGTCGTGGCTGATCATCTAAATCTATGCTGATACACACGGTTGCTTTTTCGGATGAGGAATTCATAAGCAAGTCCTTGAAGCTAACGGTGGAAATTTGGTGGTGTACGAAGACACCGAGGCGCGCAGAACATAGTGGTCGGTGGCTTAAGGCTATGCTGAAGACTACGAAGATGCGAGCTGTGCGGTTAGTCCACAAATGATAGGACATAGGTTACCCAAGTCCTTCCGAATGTTCTAATTCTCATCGACAGATTCCTGTAGGGGCGGGTTTATCCCGCCTAAAGCGAATTTGGAAGGCGGCGTAAAGCCGCCACTACGACAAATGCTTCATAGCAATCAACTTATTGACAAAACACAGTAAATGCTACCCGCACAGGTCGCAAAGATGTAATTCATGAAGATGCTATAAAAATCGGTGGTATTACAAAAGCACCTGATTATTGTTTTCGCATAGGCGGTGTTCGTAAATTCTTTCTGGAAGCAAAAAAACCCGCTGTAAATATCAAAGAAGATATACACCCAGCATATCAGCTACGCCGTTATGGATGGTTACATCATAAAATCAATTAGATGCAGATATTTGTCATTTTAGCTTAAACAGATTGCTTTAAAATGCATTTTATATTAGCTATTGTTCCCTAAAATAAATTTTCGCAGGGGGAAATATATGATTTATCTAATCAAATAATTCAGGCAAAACCTCAGACGCATAATGCTTTTCATGAATCGCTTTAATAATTCTATTGAAACCTTTCTTGTCCCCCAGCATAATACAGCCGATAATTCGGTCATTATTTATGACTATTTTCTTATAGGTTTTTTCATCTTTGACTATTTTGGACTCAAATTTATTTTCAGGATCTATATCACCTGCTGAAGCCAGATCGATACTTGCTACTTTAAGGGTATTAGCCATAGTAGTGCCTTTATAGATGATATTCCCTCCCGACATATTGATTCCAGCTATTTTTCCCTGTTCCATGGCAGCCGGCCAGATACCATAAACTGTTTCTTTAAATTCCGCCACATCACCTGCTGAATATATATCGGCCCTTGTCGTACGCATATATTCGTCAACTTTTATTCCTTTATTATATTCCAATCCTAATGTATCAGCCAGCTCCAAGTTTGAACGGACTCCGGCTGAAATGATTATCATATCTGCGGCAAGGACTTCCCCTCCTTCAAGAATAACGCCTGTAGTTGTCTGATTATCACCAATTATTTCAAGCGTTTTAGCTCCAATCCTGAAGTGGAAACCAATTTCTTCCAATATTTGCTGGAGCCTAAAAGCACTGTCCACATCAAGCTGCCTTGGTAATAGCCTCAGGGAAGACTCAATTACTGTTACTTTTTTACCTAATTTTCTTAGAGCATAGCCGGTCTCAAGGCCTAATAAGCCGCCTCCGATAAGAACTACATTGTCGGTGTTTTTGGCATAGGTTGAAATTTCATGTGCATCCTGAATTGTACGCAGGGTAAAAACACCTCTCAGATCATAGCCTTTTATAGGGGGAACAAAAGAATGGCTTCCTGTAGCTATAAGTAGAAGATCGTAATAAAATTTCCGGTTATTTTCCGATATAACCACTTTTTGTTGGGGATCTGCTCCAGCAATTCGGGTTCTTAATTTAAGATCAATATCATTATCTTTAAACCATTGTTGTTTTTTTGCTACTAATGTCTGCTCAGAGATTTCGGCAGAGATATATTCGTTCAGTCTAATACGGTAGTAGAAGGGCAGGGCTTCACCGGTTACAATTGTAATTTTTCCTTTGACATCCTGTTTGCGGATAAATTCTGCAGCAGTTGTGCCCGCAACTCCATTTCCTATTATCAAATATTTTTTCATATCAAGAATCTAAGGGCAAAGCTTTTATAGACTTTCAGATAATTAATTGGGTGCAGTTACTCTCATCTCCCGAAAAACAATAAATATTTCAGACAGGATTACAGGATTGACTTGATTTTATAAAAAATAGAGTTAATGCAGATCCTGTATATCATAAATTCATATCCTGGAAATGGCTTTTCATTTCAAACCCGTTCCAAATCTATAAACGGCCATAAGAGTATTGAATGTATAATAGCAAAGATGACAAACCTTGGTACCGAACTATTATTTAAATCCAAAAAATAATTTTGATACAGTTTTTTTCTAAAGCCTGATCGAATTAGTATGTTATATGTTTTTACAGGATTTAGGCTCTGTTGATTAACAGGAAATAAATAATCTTGTTTATCCTGTAATCCTGTCTAAATAATATGCTCCGTTTGGGAGAGAAGAGTATCTGCGCCCTAATTAATTGCACAAGAAGGAGGAAGGCGTATTAGTTATACGTCGACGACTGATAACACAGTGAAATTAATTATCTGAAAGTCTATAGTCACAGAAACCCTTAAGAGATTTACCTTCCAACCATTTTTTAACGAAATTTTTTGTTATGCTTATATTAATTTTTGCCTTTTCTGAAGACTTATTCAGAAGCTCCATTATCTCATGCACCCTACCCTCGTTTCTAATAAGGGCATAAATCTTAATGCTTCGATTAAAAAAGTTTACCGCAAGCTCGTGTTTATCCTGATTGTAATAAACTGTCCCAATTGCAGCCAGATCATCTGCAATTCCTTTAATGAATCCCGAAGATTGATCAGCAGATAAAGCTTTTTTAAAATATTCAACAGCATTTTCAGAGCGCTTTGTTTCAAACATAAGATTCCCTAAGGCAAAGTTGATTGCTGCCTTTTCTAAAAGGTTTGAAGTTTCAACCTTTTTACAAGCTTTTTTTAATATATCTTCGGCGCGTTTGAATTCTTTTTTTCTGACAAGGAGAATGCCTTGATTTTTTAGCAATGTTACAGAAAGCTTTTTGTTGTTTTTCGCTATTCTTTCCGCACAACTTAAAACATTAGATGCTTCTTCAAGCCTGCCATCTTCTATCAATGCAGCACTTTTGTTTGAAAGAGCCTGAACAGCACCTTCAGTGTCGTTAATATATAAAAATATACGGTAGGATTCATCAAAAAATTGTGTGGCGGAAGAAATACAGCCGGTTGTTCTGTAAACATTGCCCATGTTGTTCATACTCATGGCAACACCTCTTAAATTGTCGGAAAAGACAAACAGCTCATGTGCCCTTAAGAAGTGTTCCAGTGATCGCTCGTAACATCCTTTTTTATACAGATATGTCCCTTTTTTAATTTCCTTAATACCTGAAGTAATTTCATCGGATTTTTTTATTACATTATTACCGGTACATGCAAATAACATTGATATGAATAGCGACATAATAATTATAACACATTTTTTCATATTGAATTCCCCGGGTACAATACTTTTGCTCTATAGAGAACTTTATAATATTACATAATTAGTGTCTGAACGAAAATCTCGATTTCTTGTAGGTTGGGTTTCGTGCCTTCCAATGAAGCTCCACAAGACAAAATCCCCCCTTTTGAAAAAGGGGGATTTTGAGGGATTTCCTTTACTCATTGACAATCAACAACTCAATGCGACGATTCTGCGCACGGCCCTCCTCGGTGTCGTTGCTGGCAATCGGTCTTGTTTCGCCATATCCATTTACGGTTATGTCCGTCCGCTTGACGTGGCCGACATTTATCAGAAAATCAGCAACATTTTTCGCCCTGTCTTTCGAAAGCAGTAAATTCTTCTCTGCACTGCCGGTCGCGTCCGTATGTCCTGACACCTCTATCTTTGAGCCTGGGAATTTTCGAATAGCGTTGATCAGTTTGTTCATAAGTGGAAAATTGATCGTCTTGATCTCTGCTTCTCCAGATGGAAAATAAAAACCATGTGCCTTTATTAAGACGTTGTCCCCTTTTCTGTAAACCTCTGCCTCCTGGGGTGTGAATAATGACTGTACATGTCTGAACCTCTCATCGGCTTCCTGCTTGATACGATCTATCTCCATTTGCCTCTTTGTCTGATCTGACAGTTCGTATTCATACTTGTCA
Organism: Deltaproteobacteria bacterium; assembly: GCA_030262895.1. Lineage (GTDB taxonomy): Bacteria > Desulfobacterota > Desulfobacteria > Desulfobacterales > ETH-SRB1 > B13-G4. The sequence continues at coordinate 7,541 of JAJSZW010000024.1, forward strand.
TGCAAACCTTTGAGTTCAGCTTCTAATTCGTGTATACGTTTTTGCTTTTCACCTGCAATTCTTGCGGAATCTTTCTGGGATTCGACCTGCGCTGCAATTGTGTCATGCAGAGAACGGACAACAATATGATTAGGCTGCTCAAAGTCAAGTTCGCTTGAAAGCGGTTTGTTGATCTCGAACAATTGTTTCTGATACCAAAGGATGATATCTTCCATAGAGTACTTGCGCCGTTTGAACGTCTTGACAAGTTCTGTTATTTCTGTGGTCCTATTCGCCATTTCAGTTGCCAGTTTGGCATGCGCGTTTGCTTTTTCCGTTTGAGTGCGATCCGTTTCAAGGATCGATATTGCCATGTTGAGTTCTGTCTCGGCCTTCCGGTAAGTTGCAGGAGCGTGGACACCAGCGCCTTTAGCCTTGGCCTGTTGAACCGATGCCTTTGCCAGACTTACAACTCCCTTTTTCAATGCATCAATCTCCATCTCATTGTAAGAATTGATCAATGAAGGCCGGAGATCCTTTGCCTTGGCAATGCTACCGCCTTCAATCAGACGGTTTGCTTCAGCAAGTTTTTTCTCTGTTGCCTTGTATTCCTTCCCGAACAGCTCAGGCGCCCCTGCATTTCGGGCTCGCTGCCTGACATCAATGACCTCCCACATGATCTCCTGTGCATGCTTAGCATCACTTTTAGCTTTTGCCAGCGCGCTCAATCCCTTGTTGGCAAGGTGCACAGGTTGGTCGCTTTTTCCCTCGCCAGCCATCTGAAAGGCTTCAGTATAGAGTTTTTTTGCTTCAAGGAATCCCTCAGGAGCAAAAACGTCAATCCCATTTTCTTCCGCAGCCTTCAATTCTTTCTTCAGTGTTGCAATTACTTCAAATTTGCTGGTAATTTCATCAGGGGTCAGGCGTTGTTGAACACCCGCACAGCCTGTAAATAACCACAGAAAACCGATAACAAGAACAAGACTTTTTTTCATTGTCACTCCTCCTTTTTTAGATGTTTTTGTGTGCGCTTTGCTATAATCGCACAGGTCAAAAAATTTCTGCCTTATTTTAGATATTCAAAAAAAAGAAACTTACAAAGTTCAAGGAAACGATAAATCTAATTAGATGTCGGTCAGGAATTGAAGAGCAGAGAATGAAAACAAGGTCTAATGCTTAAAAAATATCTTCAAAGATATATATTTACTTAATAGATCTTTGTATCATTATTATCAAGCATTTCTTATTATAATTTATCCGATTTATTTACATCAGGCAATCATTTTATCTGTCATTCAAGTATTATTTTTGAAGTATTCCCAGAAAGAAAATAACTTGACTTTATAAACCTATAGTTCCGGTCAAATGACTGTAAAAAATGAAAAGGGCGATATAATATTCGATAGAAATGGGATATTCATACCGCGCAGCAGAAGAGTCGATCTATTGCTTGGCGGTATATTTGATGAATATCTTATTGAAACAAATCTGAAAAAGCGTCCTAAAATAATATTAAGACCTCGTCTTCAACCAGCTTCTTTGCCATAATTATTTCTCTATTGATCAAAATAATTCAAAAGTTTTTTTTGTTTCTGCAAGAGGCTCACAAGGCAAAAAATGTGAAAAAAATATCAAATTTGCACTAAATGTGAAAAAGTTTTCATAATATGCACTATTCTCGAGATAAACTCGGGCCTATCCACCACTTGGGAGACGGAACTTGGACCTCATTTGAGAAACAATGATGCCCCCCCAAAAAAATATTAAACGATGTAATTTCAATTTGTTATACACCAACACCAAGTCTTGGGGATGGTGGGGTATGTTTTGTTTCCCCCAACTTGTGGATACGCCCGATAAATTCGATGTTTTTTTGTTATACTGATTTTGCCTCCATCCTTGATAACGATTTAGTTCTTTTAAATTAAGTGGTTATGTTATACCAGAGCAGTTTTGGCTCGATTTTTGCTTTCCTATTTCATAAAACATAAAAGATTTGCACCAGGAGAGAAAATCAGATGAAGGGAGGCAAATTATGTCCTATAACACTCTTACAGAAACGCAGTTTTTCAGTTTAGTCAGCACTATCGCCGGCAAACACGGTTGCCTGCTTGTAGATATTGATGTCGACAAATGCATTATAAATATCGCTGGACCTCTGGAATCAGAATACGCCTGCGCTGTCGAACTTGATGAGATATTGGGACAATACACGGCTGATCCACACCCGTCAGAGTTCGGAGTAATAGAGAATTGTCTCGGTTTGGAAAGTATTGCAACCTATAAACTTTCAGATAAATAATTTCACTGTGTTATCAGTCGTCGACGTATAACTAATACGCCTTCCTCCTTCCGGCCTTGTGAAATTAATTATCTGAAAGTCTATAACTGATGAAAAAGACTAGCAAACAATCATCCTTTCAGGATACAACATGGAGGCTGAGATTTGATGATGTATAAAAACATCGGTTTCGTTTCAACACGTTTTGCCGGTACAGACGGTGTTTCTTTAGAATCGAGCAAGTGGGCGGAAGTTTTTGAAAAAAATGGACACCGCTGTTTCTGGTTTGCCGGAGAACTGGATAGAGAGCCTGAAAAGAGCTACTTAGTACCTGAAGCTCATTTTCATCATGCACAAAACAAATGGATCAATGAACGGATTTTGGGAAAAAGGAAGAGAGAACCTTGTTTAACCGAATTGATTCACGCTTTAAGATCCATGTTGAAATCTCATGTCCATAATTTCATTGAGCAGTTCAATATTGATCTTTTGATTGTTGAAAATGCTCTCACCATTCCGATGCACATCCCACTAGGGCTGGCATTAACCGAAACTATTGTGGAAACGCAGATTCCTACTATTGCCCACCATCATGATTTCCACTGGGAAAGGATACGTTTTTCAGTAAATGGGGTAAGCGATTACATTCGCATGGCATTCCCTCCCAACTCGCCTAATATAGAACACGTGGTTATTAATTCTGCTGCCAGGGAAGAGCTGGCGCTGCGCACAGGTATTTCGGCAACCATCATTCCAAATGTTCTGGATTTTCAAAATCCACCTGTAGTTGATAAAAAATCTAGCGAAAGATTCCGGGAATCCATTGGTTTAAAATCCGACGACATAGTATTTTTGCAACCTACCCGCATTATAAAAAGAAAAGGCATTGAACATGCCATTGAGCTTGTTAAAAAACTTAAAGAAGTCGGAGGCAAGCTTGTTATATCCCATGAAGCAGGAGACGAAGGCTTTGAATATGCAGAATGGATTAAAGAGCATGCTCTGGAACATAGCGTCGATCTTCACCTGGTAAATATTCGTGTTGCGGATCCCTGGAACAATAATTCAAAATCTGATGGATATTCCCTTTGGGATATTTACCCACATGCCGATTTTGTTACTTATCCCAGCCTTAATGAGGGATTTGGCAATGCTTTTCTTGAAACCATCTACTTTAAAAAACCCATGATGATCAATCGTTATGCCATTTTTGTTAGAGATATCGAACCACTGGGTTTTGATATGGTCTCTATGGACGGATTTCTTACCAAAAAGACTGTTCAACGCGTAAAGGAAGTTCTCACGTCGTCTGAACGAAAAGAGAAAATGGTGAATCATAATTACGAGATAGCCGCGCGTCACTATTCCTATTCCGTACTTCAGAAGCGGCTCGACTCTATTATGATAAATTTTTTCGGCGAGCCACAGCTCTGCAACAGAATGGAATCCACGCAACACCCAGCCCATTTGAAGATAGTTCCACATCCTTCATCGCATACTAATTTCGACCATTCGATTAAGGGTTTTAAGCAAAGCGCAATTTAAGAGCCTGTTTGGAAAATGGGACATCCCTTTAGTTTTACAGTTTACCGCTTACTATTATTGTGCTATCAGATACCTGTGTTCGACATCGGAGATAAACCTTGAGGGTAATATTGATTGCAGCAATCACACTGTGCGGAAGAATAAGTCCTGCCAAGTTTGGTAGCCACGAAGATCTATTGCATCTCAGGAATATGCGTCTCGAAACTGATGCAAGTATAATAGGCGCTGGAACTTTAAGAGAAGAAAATCCTGAAATAAAAGGGCCTGAAGGTACGGATTTAAAGAGTCGAATCAGGGCCATTGTCAGCGGTTCCGGTCATATACCAATAGAGGGAAAACTTATATTCAACCAGAGCAATCCTCCAATAATCTTTACAAGTCATTCTGCCGCTCAAAAACTTTCTAAAAAAGTGGGAAGTCTCGCAGAGGTTGTCGCAATCCCATCGGGGCCTTATGGCTTATCAATTGTTGCCTTATTAAGGGAACTTGAAAAGCGTGGTGCGTCATCTGTGTTAGTTGAGGGTGGAGGGAAACTCAATTATTCAAGCATTGCAGAGGGTGTTGTTGATGAGCTTGTTGTCACTATAACTCCAAATATATCCGGTAATAGAAACTCTGCATCACTTGTTGATGGACCAGTTGATTCAAACTTACCTTTAGTTAATCTTGAACTTTTATCCAGCAGAGTCGGCAAATCAGGTGAAATATTTGCAAGATACAGGGTGAGGAAAGATACATCATGATTAAACAAGACCTTGCCATTCTTTTTTCCGGAGGGACTGATTCGCTTTCTCTTTATACTTTAGCTGCAGTTGGAAAACATCCTGACATTCCTTCTCCACGTGTGATACACCTGCTTTGCATGCTTAATGGCATGTCTCGGTTCCCAACATTTACAATAAATAGATTTAAAATGGCTGAGAAAATATTAAAGTCACAAGTACCTTCAAATGAGCCCTTGACGGAGTCCAATTTTGTCGAACTTGATATGGGAAGGCTTTTTCAGGAGTTATGGCTCGATAAGTATGAAGAGCTTATGCCTAAGTATAACGGCAAGAATCTTGTATGTGTTGCCTGCAAACTGGCAATGCATGCTCGTGCAATTATATATTGTGTAGAATATTGTATTCCCCTCCTTCTTTCAGGTTATGCGAAAAAACAATCATATTTTCCTGAACAGGGTAAAGCATTTATGACAAGGATTTCTTCTTTTTCAGAATCGTTTGGTATAATAACCCGCTTTCCGGTTTATAATGATTTTGATGAGGAAATGATTACAAGACATTTTCTTGAAGACCACGGTCTCCCTTCAACTGGTGGAGGGGAGAGAAAATGCCTTTTTTCACAAACCCGGACAACTGCAACTGAAAAGGAGATAGGAGTTTATTTGGATGATATGATTCCTATTGTGAATAAATATATTGAAAGCAGGCTTGAAGGGAGATTAAAGGACTCGGCCAAGTGTTTTCATTCTGAAATGACATGATAAGCTGCATAATTCCAACCAGAGACAGATGTAACCTGTTAAAAAGAGCCATTGATAGTGTTATTGATCAGGATTCCGATGAGATTGAGATAGTAGTTGTTGATGACGGATCGATTGATAATACTTTTGAACTGGTTAAAAGAGCCTATCCTTTTGTTAAGATTGTAAAGACTGAGGGACTTGGTCCGGGACCTGCAAGGAATGCCGGTGTTGAGGCAGCGTCATGGGATAAACTTATGTTTCTTGATTCAGATGACCAATGGTTGCCAGGTCATGCTAACACCTTATCAATGTTAATTGATAAAGGATTTGAAGTAGCATATGGTGTTACCAGGACAGTAGATCAGGTTAACGGCGGTGAGTTCATGATTCCGGAAAATGTTACAGGAGGTTATTATGACTGTTTCTATGATCTTTCCAGATGGTGTTACATGGTTCCTTCTTCAGTAGCAGTAACAAGAAAAGCTTTTGAAGAAGCAGGAGGATTTGATTCTCATATGCTAGGTGAGGACTGGGTTTTTTTTCTAAAGGTAAGCAGTAAGTTTCCATTTGCTTTTACGCAGAGAGTTATAACTAGAAGGCACTTACATGAAGGAAGCCTATGCTGTAAAAATGAAATTTATAAAAAGATTCTTAATATGCTTGAAATTATCAGGGAGGTTTTAGCTTCAATTGAACGATTTGATTCCAATAATTTTGAGTTTATTGATCGTGCAAAACAAATTGTGATTAAAGAGGGTAAACAATGGAGGACTTTTCAGGAGTTTTACGTGGCTCTAAGAAATCAGGGGATGATATAGAGACTTTAATCCCTGACTCAGAACACAGACGTGCGCTTAAAACATGCATAGATATTCCGGAACAGAAACCTTCTTTCTCTTTGCCGATAAATGATGTCGGTATATGCAGAAAGACAGTATGGATAAATTTGCCACAGGGTAAAATACCGTTTGAGACAGAAGTTAAGGTAGATTTGCCTTCTTCGATTCGGGGAATTCATATGTCAAGAATTGAGAAGGCAATAGCGGAGCTTTATAATAAAAAATTTGTTGATATTGCAGAGTACACAGAAAATCTTGTTAAATCTGTTCAAACCGGACAGAAATGTTCAAAGGCTTTTGTAAAACTTTCCGGCAGGATTCCAATGGTACAGAAGGCGCCGGCGACACGCTTAAGCTCGATGGATTCTATACAGATTTGTGCAATTGCAGAGCTTATGAAAAGAAAAGAATCTGTTTGTAAAATTTTGACGGGTGCAGGATTAACTCATATTACTGCATGCCCTTGTACCCAGGCATACAACCGTGTTCTTTCAGGAAAAAGTGAATGGATGCCATTGCCGACACATACTCAGAGATCGATAACCTGGCTTACAATTGAAAGACATAGGGCCAGGCCTACTTATGAGGAACTTATATTATGCCTTAAATCATCTCTTCATTCAACATATGACCTGTTGAAACGTCCCGATGAAGCTGAACTTGTCCTTTTGGCTCATAATGCACCACAGTTTGTCGAGGATACTGCAAGAGAAACGGCAAAGGAGGTTGGTATAAGGTTTGGCGACTTTCTTCCAGAGTCCGTTTTTGTTAAAATAGAATCATACAGTTTAGAAAGTATTCATAATCACGATGTGCAATGCAGAATAAAGACAACAATGGGCGAAATACTGAAAGTGATGACTGTTTAAGATTGATGATCTCGTAAAAAGTCGGAAAACCGATTTCTTACCACAACATATAGGTATAATGCAAGACGAATGATACTATATGTTGAGGTCAAAATAAAATGTTGGGACTTTTTACGAGACCATCAAGATTAAGCATCTTTACTTCTGATAATTGAGAATACCATCCTTACCGTCATCGCCTAACAGGAGCAGAACCCCTTTACCCTGAGAGACTATCGAATCTCTGGATGCGGACTGGGACAGTACCTCTGAGGTGCTCAATCAGGCAGATGCAATGCGTATGCTGCTTGCGATGTGGTAAATAGTGTTTCTGAGAAATATTGAGAAAATTGAGGAGTAGCCGGCATGCCAGTATTTTTCGCGAAAGAACAACATGTCCTGATTCAGCTTGAGACAGAGGACGATTGGCTGAGTTTCTTTAATAGCTGTGAGGGATATATTACGCTACGGGATTTTCGTTTGATTCATGAATATCTGAATCAATCCGCAAAGACCGTTGTTATTGAAAAGGCTATGTGGATGCCGATTATCGGGATACGTATTTTAATTTCTTTTCCCGAAAGTTTGCTCAGTATCCAAGCAAGACAATCCGGGCAAATTTCTTCACTGATAAAATATCCCCCCAGATGTTGTTTAAACTTGACCGGTTTCAGGATGAATATATCGGCTTTATAGTGTTAAGACCCAACCGTGTAAAAGCCATTGGACGCACCATCCTTGATCCTGAAAAATTGTCTTTTGTCTCCGGGCATATTTGCATTTCCACGTATCCGGTTCATATACTTGGCGCAGAATTAACAGCAACAGGCTTTCCATATATGAGCCAAGACTCGGATGTGACAGTTTGCGCCCATGCCGCCTGTTGGATGATTTTTCGATATTTCAGCCAGCGATATAACAGATATTCTGAAAAATGGCCTTATGAGGTATCGCAGCTTACCAGGGATGTTTCAACCGGAAGGCTGGTTCCGTCAAAAGGGTTGACCGCCTATCAGGTAACCGAGATGTTCAGCAATTTCGGTTTTACACCTGAAATTTACATTCGTGGTCACCACCAGGATTTATTCGACAAGCTTCTCTATATGTATGTTGAATCCGGTCTGCCAGTCGTTGCAGTTTTGACCGGGCATAGACATGCTATTACCATCATCGGTCACCTATCGGATTTCAATATTTCTTTTCCTGGAACTCCAGAGTCAAGTGATGTCTATCTGTGCGGTTTCATCGCCAATGATGACAATTTTTTGCCCTACCATGGTGTGAGGAAAAATGATCCTGTGCCAGATGGATACTGGTCACGATTCAAAGTGGAGGATATTGATACGTTCATTGTGCCGTTATATGAAAAGAACCACCTCTCAGCGGAACACATTGTGAAGTTGTCAGAAGCAATTTTAACAGAAGAGACGTTGGGTTTAAATGCCCGGTCAAATCTGTTGCAATATGAGGATATTATCACCCGAACCTTTCTGACTTCATCGAAGTCCTTTAAGAGAATGAGGAGAGGGGATTCGGTGCCGTTTGGTATAGCAAATGTGTATTGTGAAATGGCTATGCCAAAATTTATCTGGGTGTGTGAGATTTCTACTCCTGACTTGTTCAAAGATGGCAAAATTGCCGGTGAAATACTTTTTGATGCGACTGCAAACCCCCATGACAGAATGGCATTTTTATCCATCCACTATCCTGACTTTCTTTTGCTGAACAATAGAGATTTCTTGACAAATGACCCCAAAAGATTTAATATCCACGCCGTTGACACGGACACGGACACGAACGAAATTATTCCATATCATTGTTATGTGAACAATCTTTTCGAGGTATGAGATGAACTCATTAAAAAAGCTTAAAATGAAGAAGGTAAAGAATCTGCTATCCTCAAAAGAGGACGTCAATAAAGTACGGTCTTCCCTGGAGCAGAAAACCGCTCAAACCTTTGTAGACTTTGCCAAGTCAAAGCAGAAAGTGCAGGAGATGGCTCACCTGAAATACCTCGACTGAATTTTAACCACCCTTTTGTTATCAAGTCAGTATGCTTTTTTACGACAAGCAATACTGGAAAAGCATAAAAAAAGATGTGAACGAAACGCTCGTTTTTGACTGCAAATTTACGACATACAAAGTTTTAGATGAACTTAACTCAGATAACGTTAAATTTTTGACTCTTCGCAAACGCAATGCAACTCTTTTGCAAAAAACATCAGCGGTACCCGAGAAAGAAGAATGGATAAAAGTATATGTGCCGTTTCCACTCACTCAAAGGATAGGATAATGCCGAAAATAACGAGCAAGGGACAGATAACCATTCCTCAAGTGATAAGAAATATGTTTGGCTTTATACCAGGAATGGATGTTGAAATCATTGTTGAGGGGGAACAAGGCGCTTATTGTGAAAAGCAGGGATGAAAACAAATTCATGAAGTGGCTTGGTCGCGGGGAGAAGCGAAGCAGAAGAAGCATTGATTATATGGTTGATCAGCTTCGTGGTAGAACCGATGAATAATATTGTTATCGACACGAATCCTCTTGTTTATATCTATCATGCCGACCCTATAACCAATGATGGGGGATATTTTTCAAGCTATTTCCCCGAGCTGAATATAATTACCGCCAGTCAACAAGGTTCTTCATGATCCCGATCTTTATCGCTTGACCTTTGCCCTTTCAGCGTCCAGCTTTCCATCCTCTATTCCACTAATGCGTCCAATAATCTGGGGAAATCGCTATCCTTTTTTTTCAAGAGGTTTTCTGCCGCGACTGTAACTACACCACCATGCCTCAGTGATTACTTGAATGCAAATCGATTCCAGCGCATGTTTTCTTATGGCATCTCCTAAAACCATAAAATTAATATTACGTTTTATTACGTACTGGTATCATAGCATCTTTTGCAAAGAACCTTATTCAAGCTTTGACACCGATTCTTAGTTTGACATCTGAAAAAATAGGGTCCGCTCTTGACTTTTGAAGGGTGAAATATTACGGGTTGTGACATGGCACGTCCACTCATAACAGAGTATCCTGATGAATAGTGATTGTGGATAAGCACCCAGGTATCACCAGTCCATAGCACCATATTCCTGGACAGGGCTCCTATGAATGAGCGATAACCATCAGGGTGCTAGATCGTTCGATCACACACCTCATGACCTTTTGGAGGGTTTCCGGGTCAAGAGCCCCGAAGCTTTCGTCAAGAATCACCAGATCGGCATTTTGCAGAAGCGCGCGGCCGATGTATACGCGGCTGCGCTCACCGTGAGACAGTCGCCAGCCGGTTTCTCCCACCACCTGGAGTATGCCGGCCGGCATTCGGTCAAGAAGTTCTCCAAGGCCGAGATCCCGGCAGATCTCCTCGGCCTCCATAAAATCTTTCCCACGAGGCGGCCAGCGTCGACCCATGAGCAAGTTAAAGGCAAGGGTGCCCGTAAATACATAATTTTCATGAAACTGAGGGGCACACGCCACCAATCGGTGCCACCCCTGTGATCCGAGGGTGGAATGATCAAGCCCACGCAAAAGGAGCAATCCTGATTCTGCCAACCGCAGACTGGTCAAAAGAGAGATAAAGGTGGACTTTCCGCCACCCGAAGGCCCTTCCAAAAGCAAGCGGTCTCCCTCATGAATGCGAAGGCTGCAGTTTTTCAATGCCGGACTTCCCTGCGGCCGATACCGAAAGACAAGATCGTTGGCATGAATTATTTCGGGAGCCGTCTTGGATCCTGCTTTGACATCGCGGGCAGAGATTGCAAAAATCGTTGCGTCACCGCTCTTTCCGCGGGCAGCAGCTTCAAAAAGGGGCTTTGCCTTGCCCCATGCAACGGCCGCGTCACAGAGCTGGAACATACTAACCGATAGCGTGTTAAAAGCCTGGGATGCGAGCAGTACTCCACCAACCCCTACAGCGATTAGCGCCACCGAACCCTGACCGGATACAAAGGCCGGAGCAATGCCTGCAATGCCTGCCACCAACCAGCCGCGAGCAAGGAAGGCAGACAGGAGCATTGAGCCTCGATCCATGGAGCTTGAAAGCGCCAGGTAGTCCTCAAGTGCCTGGTCCTCACGCTCGTGAAGGGATTCCGGACGCTCCTGCGCCAGTCGAGTTCTGTGCCCCACCATCCTCTCCACCAGGTCATGAGTCATCTCCAGACGGGAACCTGTCCAACGTTTTCTATGCGCATAATAGCGCCACCCTATAGTGAGAGATACCATCACCCAGGCCAGGAGAAAAAAAACGTGAAAGGTTCCTCCTGCGCCCATCAAGATCACGCCTGCGGCTACCATCAAATCCACCAAGGCAATGAAGGCGTAAGCACCGCCATGTAACGTGGCAGAGGCCAGAACCTCGGACTCTACGACACGTCCGATTTGTTGTCCTACGCCTTGACGTCGCATCTCCTCGGGTTCAAGTTTTAACGTACCATACAGAAGACGCCGCTTGAGTAATCCCACCACACCGAGACCGAATAGCCCTTGCCACCACCCAACTGCGAGCTGAAGAGGAACAAGGGTGAGCAGGAGCAGTGCCCAGGCCAGGAACCATCCGTGATCCAGGCGTCCCTCAAGGGCTCCTCGCCCCACAATCCACCACGCCAGCAATAAAAAGAAATATTCCACAAGGTGTATCCCAACAAAGCCGAGGCCCCGTGAGAGGATGCCGGCCTGGCTGAGCTGTCTCCGGAAGCTTGTCCCTGGAGAGATGCGCAGCATCCAGCAACCGCCTCTCCGCATGGGGCTGAGGTGCTCACGGACAATTGCAGTACGTGCCTTCTCCAGGTGTCGGGAGTCAATACCGGCTCCGGCAAGGAGTAGGTCCACTTTAGGCGCATAGCGTTTTTCCATCTCAAAAGAGAGGGTAGCGCGCACATCTTCCAGTTTTGCCCGGAATATTTTGAGTTCTGGACTGAGCAACCTCAAAGCCTTACCCTTAGCGTGGATCAAGGCAAGGAAACGGGGCTCGCCTTCATATTGCAATCTCAACAGAGCAGGTCCTCCCTGGCGGAGAAAACCCTCCAGGTCGCCATAAGACACTTCAATTGATTCGGCCTCCATGCCAATTGCTGAAGCAGCGCTCTCAATCCACTGTCCCAGCCTCTCCTCATCCTCTTCAATCAGACTCTGCGGTAGTGTCGGTAGTTCAATCGTCCTTAGAAGGAGATGATTCATCTTGGCCAAAGCAACAATAGCTTCACCCAACCTTGATAGTGGCCAACTCTGACGGTCAAGATGCCTTAACACTTACCCTTGTCCTCCTCTTTACTCTCTTTCAGAACCCCTTTTTCCATCGTCAATCGTCGCCAGCGCTTGTCGGTCCACAAATCTGTGCGGATTGCTTTTTCAGCTTCCATCAATGTCCGGTATCGGGAACCTGGTTTTTCGAGCAGGCAGCGGGGGTGGTCATCTTCGATGATTCGACCCCCGTCCATCACGATTACCCGATCAAAGTCTTCGGTCTCGCCCACGTCGTGGGTAACACACAGGAGGGTGGCATGTCGCCACCACTGTCGTGCACGAAGGATTAACATATGACGCTGCTCACGATCGAGCCCGCGAAAGGGTTCGTCAAGTACAACCAAACGAGCTTCCTGTCGAAGCATTCCACGCCCCAGTCTTACTCGCTGACCCTGTCCACCGGACACAAGACCGCCCCCTTCGCCCAGCACGGTTTGCAGTCCGTCGGGGAGATCTTCCAACACATTCCTGAGGCCTGCGGCATCAAGTGTTTGAGAAAATGACTGGAAGCCGTCTTCCGGTGAACCGTAGCGAAGATTTGCGAGAAAGGAACGGTTCCAGAGTTGCACAGCCGGGTCCACCCACGCGGTCTGCTGCCTGAGCGCATAAAGACGATCTCCCTCCAAAGGCTTTCCGTCCACCAAAACCTTACCCGAAGCCGCCTGGTACCAGCCAAGAAAAAGTCCCACAAGGCTCGATTTGCCCGCGCCCGATGAACCAACAATTGCCACATGGCTCCCCGAATCAATGGCAAGGTTGATTTCCTGAAGGATGATGTTGCCGGCAGCAAGTGCGCTAACCTGTTTAATACGCAAGGCCACGCCTTGTTGGGACTCTTGTTGTGTCCTTTGGTGCGAGGTTTCGCGTGGACCCCCTTTGCCATGCTGCCTTGATTGATTTGTCTCATCAGGCGCTCCCAGCGGTTCAAAGAGCCGGAGAATCACATTGCGCATAGTAGGATACTGCCTGGCAAGACGAGCCACCGCTCGTCCTTGAGCCGGCAAGGAAAGCGCCCAGTATACAAGAAGCATAACACTGCCCATCTGGCCGCTCCTGTCCATATGGGAGTAAAGGAGCCATGCAGCCAGCCCAAAGCCGGCAAGAGACAAAAGGCTTTCCACCGTCACTGAAGCGCGCAAGAATTTCACCCCTGCGTGCATCCACTCTGAAAGCATTGCTTCATGCTCATTTCGCAGGGAACGTTCCGCACCGTGCGTGCGCACCGGTACCAGACCCAACAAGGCATCTAAGTAGAAGCGGGTCAGTGCGCCGCCAAGAGTGCGAAGCTTGAGGTCTCTCTCGGTGAGCAGTGGCTGTGCGGAAAGAGGTAGCACAACAGCGAGGATGGCGACAATTATAGCTATGGGAGCGCCTGATGGATCGAGCCAGGCAATCCCGACTGTAGTCAAAGTCAGGGTGAAAGAGGAGCGGATCAGTCTTCCCCCAATGGCTGGAAGGCTGCGCAGCAAGTGTACGCTGTGACACCGTTCCGCCATGTCCGACGTGAGACGACTATGGAAATACTGATCTCCAAGGCGTGGGATTTTCTTCTGAAAAGCAATGCGCAGACGGGATTCCAGGTGTCGTCCAAGACGCCACAGACCGGAAACAATAGGCAGTTCGAGCAAAAGCATGGATAAAAGAAAGAACAGGAGTACACCCATAGCTATTACGCGCTGTTCATTGCTCGCAAGCAATCCGCCCATGTCCAGAAGACCCCGAAACAACACTGCCTCAAACACCAGACCGGCAGCCGACAGCGTCAAAGCAGATACCAGGAATAGAGGGGCAAGCAGGCCATCGGAGGCAAGCATCCGGAGGAAATCTCTTCCGGGCCTGCTTGGTGGTTCTTCGATTGCAGCTACCAGTTCAGGCGATAAAGGAAGTGAGCCTTTTGGAGATGGGTCTTTAGCTGGAGCAAATGTGGATTGCTGTATAGCCTTCAGTCCTCGCATGCGAACAAGAACCGCGCCCCGCAAAAAGACTTGATCATGTTCTTGAGAGGTCGCCTGGTCCGCAAATATCGTCCAGTACTTGGCAGGTATAGTATCGAATGGTTTATTGGACTCATGTCGGCTGCGGTCAAAAAAACCTTCCAGCACCTTGCAGGCCTGGGGGCCTCGTCTCAAGCTGCGGGAGTCAACCAGAAGATCGGTTAATCGAGTGGCGGCGTCCAGGGCGGCAAAGGAGCGCCACTTCGGATCGGACAAAGCGGTATTGATCAGTCCTTTGGCTGTGGATTGTGATATCACAAGGCGCTTCAGTCGTCTGAGAAGAGGCATAAGAAACTCGTCAGTTTCTGTCCATTCACGACAGTCCTTGCCGGCTATCGGCATAGTGTGGACATAAAGTTCGCCCAGAAACCGTTTCCAGGTGGGCCAGCGTCGTCCGGTGCCCGGATCCATCACCTGGACATGGCGGCCGCAACGGTTCCAGATGACCACAAAGTGAGTCAAACCACTGTGCTGGAGAACCACGGCGATGGCCGGCATGGTCTGGGCCTCAGAGAGCAATACATGGTCAATCGGCACCATGATCTGTTCGGCTTCAAGGCCGAGCTGGTTGGCAAGATCTTCCATGGTATCGATGGAGGTCCCGTCCACATCGGTCTGGCATGCCTCCCTGAGACGGCCATAGTTTGCATTGATGCCAAATCCCTCAAGTAATGACTTGAGAGAGGCGGGCCCGCAGTCCATGTCCGAAGTTTGTACCACCTCCGGCACGATGAGGCGTTTACGCTTTCTTGCCGGGGTATTCACGGCGCGTGTCCTGTTTTTGGGGCAGGGCTCGGCAGAGACTCATTTTGCTGAGAAAAAAGCCTGCCAGCTGCACGGAGCGCGAGCAGGGCAGGGCAGATACGCTCCACCTCGACCTCAAGCGTGCCGGGCAGACCATGCTGAACAGGAATGAGTGATACCTGCTCCTCATTGATACTCAGCTCTATGCGCACAAGACCGTCGCGTACCTCGCGGGCCACTCGTTCCACCGTTGCGGCAATGGTTCCATGCTGTGCCCAGGGGAACCCATGCAGCCTGAACCACGCGGTCTGTCCGGGACGGATGCGGCCCAACGCTTCTGATGGCGAGAAATTGGCGACAATCTTGTGTGTGCCGGAAGGTATCACTGTCGCCAAACGATCTCCTTTTTGAACAACCTTGCCGATAGAAATCTCCGCGACCTCTCCGATCCGTCCGGTAATGGGCGCCCGAATACGGGTCTGATCTATTTCGTATTCAAGTCTCTCCACTAATCCGGCAGCAGAAGCTATATACCCCTCAATCTCCGTGATTTCGCTCTCCACATGCTTTAGTCCTGCCTGGCGGTCGTTCTTCCCCAAATTCAATTTGAACTGTAATTTCTTTGTGTAAAATTGAAGACTCTCCACGGCAGCTCGTTTGCGTGCAGCTTCTGTCTGCGCCTTATCCTTTGTTGCCTCAGACACCACGTTACGGGCAAAAAGGCTATTTGAGCGCCTGGCCTCCTTTTCGGCCAGTTGAGATAGGGCTTCTGCCTCTCGAAGTCTGGCCTTTGCCTCATCAATCTCCGCCAGAGCAACGCTGTTTGCCTGGCCTAATGCTCGCTTCTCAGCAGCCAATTCTTTTTGCAAAGCATCAACTTGAGATGTAAGAGCGGTCATGCGCATACGCTCCTCCTGAAGCCGGCGCTTCAAAGGCTTGGCGTCGATCTCCGCAACTATTTCTCCTTTTTCAACCACCTGCTCAAGTGTCAGAGTTGTCCATACCACGCGACCATAGATTAGCGCCTCTATGGGATGAGCCGAACGGCTTACCGCAAACCGCGCCATGTCCGTTTTTGCATATACAGATACACTGCCGAGTATAAACCACGCCCCCCACGCCACAAGAAGCACTGCAGCGAGGCATATAACTACGATGCTCCAGCGAAACCCGTCTGCATGAAGGGATCTGACGGACCGAAAAAAGGAACCGGAGTCGAGGCCGCTTTGTGAGCCTCCTCTGATTTTAGTCTTTGTCTTCACTAGTTTCCTTCATAAAAAACCCCAACAAGATCCTCATCACAAAGAGCCTGCCGGGGTTTTGATTTCCACAGGGTATCCTTTTTTTAATACCGGTAATACCGGACAATCTTTGTCTACCCCCAGGATTCGGTGTCAATAGCCGCTTTTGTTAACTACGACTTATTGTGTTCCCTGTTTTCTCCGGTTGTTTTGCCCGGCCGGTGGATTTTTACCGCGCTTCGGGATAGGTTTTGTAATTATTCTCCCTCGTATAAGAGGGGTGTGGATGGCTCAGGTACCCTGGTTCCGGATACAGATCCTCACACACCCCAACGATAATTACGGATTCTCTGTAGTCTGAACTACTACCAACAGGGGTAATCATCCCTTTTTCGATTTTGGGTCCCGGTGCCCCCAGCTTTAATACCTGTTTTAATCTTCATTTCACTTCACCTCTTTTCCTTTTTAAGCTTTTTCCGTTTCTTTTCTGCCTTGCTACTGCATGTCAGCTTCAAGACAGATCCAAACGGGTGCATTACCTATTTGTTAATTTCTTTAGTTCGTAGGTTGGGTTGAGCGACTGCGAAACCCAACAAAACAATGCCGGTCAATTCCTTTCCCTGTTCACTGCAACAAACTAAATACCGCCTCTGGCCTCCAGCACGTATCGTTGGGTTTAGAGCAGGCTTCACTTCGTGTCTCAACCCAACCTACCCGGCTAAATGTTTCTATGTAACATTACCATCACCCGGTCCCGGTCCCGGTTCGTTCGGTCCATACGGTCCATCCTTGTAACACGACCCGTTGCCTCCAGCTTTAATACCTGTTTTAATCTTCATTTCACTTCACCTCCTTTCCTATTTAAGCTTTTTCCGTTTGTATTCGGCCTTGCTACTGCATGTCATCTTCAAGACCGATCCAAACGGTTGCATTACCTGTTTGTTAATTTCTTTAGTCGTTCTCAACCCAACCTACCCGGCTATCAAATACTAACTGTCACACCTGCAAGTTCCCGGAGTTGGATTCTTATTTTCACCGCAGGAGCGGGTCCGGGTCCGGGTCTGGGTGCCCCCAGCTTTAATACCTGTTCTAATCTTCATTTCACTTCACCTCCTTTCTTCTATTAAAGCTTTTTCCGTGTTTTTCGGCCTTGCACTTATGTCAGCTTCAAGACCAAACTTTGGTATTTTCTCACCACCCTTCCTCCTGGTCGAATTTTGTATGGAACAAGAAAACAAAAAAGGCCGGTCAAGAAGCTATTGTTGCTTTTGCTTCCCAACCGGCCTTCTGTGGTGCGCGTGTTGGTTGCTTATCTATATGTTCCCTTAATTGAGTCAATCTCAATTAGGGGTAGGAATAGGTATCAATTGAGGTGTTGCTTTTCTGATTGTACCTTGATAGAGATTTCCTTTATACGAATTATCCTTAAGTCAGGTTTGTTCTCGTGCTCTATTGTAACCCATAAGCCGTGCTGATGGCACAAGGATTGTATTTCTTCTGAGAGTTTAAGAGCTTTGTCTTTGGTCATTATAAGTATTCCCCACCCGTGTTTTTTACGTATTGCAACCCTGTATGTGTGAGCCCTAATTAATGTCGGCCACCATGGCCGCTGCCGCTTGAACCACCGCTGCTACCTGAGCCACCGCCGCCACCTGAAATGCCGCTGCCACATGAGCCACCGCCGCCACCTGAAATACCACTGCCACCTGAGCCACCGTCGCTACCTGAAGTACCGGTACCGGCCGCTTCAATCCTGCTTGAAGACCAAAGCATCTCAGGGCGTACTCCACGGCTGATTGAATTAGCATAGCTTCTGGCAAGGTTGGTGGCTAATGAAGTGTACCTCATATGTGTTATGAACGAATGCCTCATTGCTTTCATATCTTTTGCGTCATAACGACGATGGTCCAGGGCCTGCCATACGACATCGGTGGCTGCCATCGAAGTAACACCGAGTCGTCTCATATCCCTTGCGGCCCTGAAGCACTCTCCGGCAAGCTCTCGCGCCTCGGCTTTCGTCATCTCTTGTGCCCTCTCCTGCAACTTGTATGTGATGGTTTCTACTTCCTTATCATTCAGGCCCGCTGCAAGACACTGGGCTATTATTTTCCGTATACGGCGTCTCTCGCCCTTCTCTTCTGTGAGCCCATTGGCGTGCCTATGGGCATGGCGGTAGCGGGAACGGACCTTCTCCATCGCCTGTAGAATTTTCTCGGCTTGTACACGTTTGGTCATCCCCTCATATGCCTTCTCCATAAGGGGCTCTACGGGTAGCCCTTCCTTCTTGGCATTCATTATCATCAGTTGGGCTTTCAGTATTTGTTCCTCCCTGAACTGGTTCATGAGCATATTTTCGGTCATCTTTAAGGCATGATCACTGTCTACCCCCAACTGTATCATTTGTCTGGCACAGGACCTTACTTGCTCAGAGGCAATACTGGACAGCCCTTCGTCCACTTCATCCGCGAACGCCACAGAAACACCAAAAAAGAGAGCCAATGCTATTGCAAATATTTTTTTCATATTCTATTCTATTTCCGCGTTTTAAACCTTGTTTTAAACCTTATAACGTATGACAGTGAAAAAGGTTACATGCTCGGAACATATATGCAGTTCTCCGAGCCGAAATCGTCATATTCCTTAAATGTGCACATGGGAACATAGACAACTCCGTCCACGATATAGAAATACCTGAACTCGACATCTTTGGGAACCGTGACCTCCCATGTCTCATCACCGTTTTTCTTTGCCTTTATAGGCTCGAACGTGTCGAGGGAAGATGCAAAGTATACAGCCCGGGCATCAGGTTTTGTGAGATATATGTGTACAGCATCCTCTTCAACCGTGTAGTAGTGGCGGCTTGCACACCCTGTAAGTAGAAATAAGATCGCAATTACGAGTAAAACATATTTTTTCATAACAACATATTATACTTTCACCAAAAGGATTGAATTTTCACCACCGAAATCATCCTGCTCGCGGATCAGTATGGTTGGGTCGGCAATCCTTTGATGGCCGTCAAGGATATAGGTGAACCGGTGCTCCCCCTTTGTAATATCGAGGGTGATTTCCCAGTACTCACCGGAGCCGGTACTGTTCATAGGGATCATCCTCCATTCCGTGAAGCTTCCGGCAAGCTCTACCTGGCTCACATCCGGTTGGTAAATGACAAACCTGTAAGGTATAGAAGTGCTCACTTCAGGCGGCCCGGAGAAAAACAAAAAGAAAACGACGATGGCTGCCGCCATTGCCGGAGCAAGCATACCCAGAGGCCGTAATATGGAACGGAGGACATTCTTCCTCACTTTGAACTCAACTAATGGAACATGGTTTACAACTTCCGAACGGATGAGTTTTTCCTGGCGCAAAAGCTGGATGGATTCGTCCATAAAAGCCTTATCTCCATGTACCCTTTCCACGAAGTCTACCTTGTCATCAATGCCTAATTCGTCATCTATAAACATACTGATCATATAGCCCATTATTCATCTCCTGCGTTTAGGATCTTTTTTAGCTTAAGTCGAGCACGGTGCACCTTCACCTTCACGTTCGCCTCGCTTATGCCGGCGATTGAAGCAATTTTTCGGTAGCCGAGTACCCCACTGACAGCAAGGGCCAATATGTCTCTTTCATCTTTTTCAAGCATCTGCATGGCCGAGAGCACCCGCCGATATTCTTCACGTACTATGAGGGCTTGTTCCTGGTTACTGGAGCAGTCTTCCTGGTCGCTCTCAAGCTGAGTGGTGCGCCACTGTTTCCGTGCATGGTCGAAAAGTGTATTGCGTGCAATCGTATACAGGAGTGAAACGCTTTCTGTTTTGTTTCCATAATGCTCGAAATAGCGCGTGAAGCTCTCTTGCATAATGTCGCTTGACAGGTAATATTCTCCGGTCATGCGCATCACGTATGCGAACAATCTGTCCTTGTGTTCCCTGTAGAATGACATATGCCCCGTTAATTTTAATACGCATAGCAGACAAAAAGGTTACAATGTTTTAAACCTTATAACGTATGACAGTGAAAAAGGTTACATGCTCAGAACATATATGCAGTTCTCCGAGCCGAAATCGTCATATTCCTTATCTTAATGGATTTCGATGGATATAACAGGATAACTGCGTAACATATACATCATTTTGAACCAGGATGCTTTTATACCGCCCCTGGAACAAATGACCACCCAAACCCATTGCATTGCCTTTTTTAAATTTGCACGATTGGTTCTTACCAGGAGATGATAATTATTGGACATTAAAACATAGGCAAAAGATATCCACTTTAAAACGTTCCGACATTTCCGAGATCATTTCTAAAAACAAATTTCGATCAGCGTCATTTAAATAAATATGCTGTCCGTCATTTCCCCGGGACATTAAGTGATATAATGCGCCTTCATATTCAATTCGCCATGCTCTACCCATACTGATTTTCCTAAATGATAGTGGCTTAATTGTCAATCGTTAATTCACAATTCAAGCTTTGACACTTGACACTTCCTTCAAGCTTATTCCCGCTTCCGCGGGAATGACGGTCATCTTTGCAACATTATATAGATGACAGAACACTGGTATCTTCCTCTCCTACACAATTCTCAGCAAAACCACTCTCAAATTTTACATACCTACCTGCTTACCCGCAAAATTTATCTGCTAATTTTCAAAATTTTACAGCGTTTATATTAAAACAGTACTTTGTACATGTTTTACTACGTTAAAAACTGGCCATCTTTAAATTGAAAATGTTAGATAACCTATTGTTTACAAAGATAAACGAGAACTACTGGAAATTACCAGAGAGCCAGAAAATACCAGCGTCAATAAAAAAAGTTTTACAAACTAAAAATCTTCAGGTAAAAATAGCTAAAATAACAAAAAATGGTTTCTGCTTAACTGCAAAATCCAACCGAATTTTACCATCATAGGTTTTTTTTAACAATACAGATGAAAAATACTTGTAGGTGTTTGGCAACAGAGGAGGAAAAAAATCATGAGAAAAAGATCATGCAGTGTAGGAACAATGCTCCTGATGTTTCTTGTCACGGTAATTTGCTGGGCAAACCCGGGAATGAACGAGGCAAATTCCGGAGGTGACGATTCGGTCAGTCCGCGGTGGACGTTCCTTTTTTATCTCGCTGCCGACAATGAGCAGGAGGCCTATGCCGACGCCACGATTGCCCAGCTTTTGGCCGGGACCGCCGATGTCGAGAATCATCCGCAGATAATAGTTTTGATAGACCGGCTGTCCTCCGATAAAACCGAGGTTTTTGAAGTTGTTGGCGGTGAGGTTCTGTCGCTGGCAACCTATGCAGAACAGTACACCGCTGGAGAACAGAACACCGCAGACGGCGCTGTATTGGAGGACTTCGTGACCTATGCCCTTGGCCTGGCCGAGCATGAAAACGTGGTCTTTGTAATGAAAAGTGAAGGGCTGTCCTGGCGCGGCATCGGGCGCGACAACACGCACGATGAGGAAATCGATGACCAGCTCATGCCTACCGGTGACCTTGCCGACGCCCTTGTCGCTGCCCAGGTTGAAACCAAAAAAGACATAGACCTCCTTGTGCTTGAAGGATCACTCATGGCATTTATCGAGGTCGTCTATGAGCTCAGAGATGCGGCCCCCGTCCTGCTCGCCACGCAATCCAAGATTCAACCCGACGGTCTGCCCTGGGCGATGGTGATAGAGGAGCTGGGCGAAACACCTGGTATGACAAGCACAGAGCTCGGCATTGCCATTACCGATAACCACATCGAGTATTATTCGGATAAAGGGAACAACGGGGTGCCGAATCTGGATACCTCGATCAACTTCGCGGCTATGACAGTTTTTGATTTGTCGCATATTATGGCTGTTCGGGATGCCCACATAACCTGGGCTGAGATCACCTGGGACCTTTTCGATGATATTTACAATATTTTGCCCCACGCGCGGGATCTTTCCGATGTGGGCGGCTATGGGGACATCACCGATTTTGACTACCAGTCCGACATCAAAACATTCATGCTTGAAGGTCTTCGGCTGATTGATGAAGCCGGATTGAATTTTTCTGAGCTCAAGGTTGCTGTTGACGACTACCTGGCCGAACAAAACAAGCTGATTGTTTACGAGCAAAGCCCTGAAGATGGATTCAAGCTACAATCAGCCAACGGACTGAGCATCTGGTATCCGCCCACCTGGAACAAATACGAAACAAGCGACGAAAACGACGAGGTGTTCGGTTCAACCATGCATTATGAAGACCCTGAAATTTGTCTTGATTGGG
Source organism: Deltaproteobacteria bacterium (assembly GCA_030262895.1). Lineage (GTDB taxonomy): Bacteria > Desulfobacterota > Desulfobacteria > Desulfobacterales > ETH-SRB1 > B13-G4. Next base: position 29,992 of record JAJSZW010000024.1, read on the forward strand.
TTTGTGACTCGAACTGGATCACCTATCTTTTCGAGTATTTTGACCGTGCTGATGCCAACTTGGCCGGCAATGGGCCTGATGGCGACGAACCCCCAAAACCCGGGGTTGTTTCCGACAAGGTCAATTAGATCGACGAGGATTGAGGCTTTCCCAACGCGTCCGCCAGGCCGGGCACCATTGCCTGGGCCTGTAAGACCCGCGTATATTTCACGGCTCGATGACCACGGTATTTTGAGAGAACTATAAGCCTACAAACCCAGCTTTTCTAATTCAATCAATTGTGCATCCAGGCCGTGGATGATCCTCGTTAAGGGATATGGTTTTACAAGCTCCGGTCGTTTTGAGGGGGTTTCATAGCAGAATTGGCGCTCAGATTTGGGTTAGATTTGCAGGAATAGGCACAAGCTGTTTCTATGATTTTGCGAATGAATATCGGCCAAAGATGGCTCGAAGCTGAGATGCGAAAATGGGAAGTTGTTTTTTGCAGAGCCCTTAGTGTGGTTTTATGTGCGCCGGCCATGGCCGGCGCACATAATTGTTTAAGGGTTATGGTTAGGGTGTTACTTATTCTTCATCTACATTATTACAGGGAAACTCGCCGGGCATGATCCTGCGGAACATAATGTCGCTGCCCTCATCGCCTTCGTCAAGCCATACTGAATAGAATCTTGAACCGTCAGGAGTCATACGGAGCTGAACTTCACCCTGTTCCTGATCACCCTTTGCCAGTCTGTACCATGAGGTGTTCTCTACGCCAGCATTATCACTTTCTCTGTCAGGATTGACTATCCACGTCTCCTCAAAAAGAGTAGTACCCTTGTCATTCGAGAAGCTGAAGAAAAGGTCTTCCGGAGCCTTACCAACATCCGGCAGATTGGTCGCGGTGCCATAGGCAACATAAAAGACATCCGGGTTCTGCTTGTCTTCAGGAATACCTGTCGGGACTCCATCAACCTTGATAGTGCCGGGAACCGCAACAATTCGAGGCTCAATTACGCTGGTCTTGTTGTTCTTTAACAGTGAAACATTTCGACCAGGCTCATACTCTTGACCTGTGTTACCATAAGTTGTTTCGACCTCATAGTGTTTGGTAGCCTCAGTAATATCATTGCCTTCTTCATCTATGGCTGGCAATTCAGTACCTGAAACACCATCCGGATCAATGAAGATGTCCGTATGGACAACCGGCACGGTACTGGCCGGGTCGGTAGTCCAATTCTGGCCGCCGTCAAAAGAACGTCTGATGTAGAAGTCGTACTTGTCATGGGCCTGTCTTGAAGCTGCCCAGTTTGGTGTGTAAGAATAACCCATGATGACAAAATCGCCGCGAATTCCGCCGCGATGGGCACGAGTGTCTTCATAAGGATTCTCACCCGATTTGACTGCAAGGTTGCTTTCCGGCTGTTCCCAACTGCAAACCTTAACTCCGTCACCCTTGGCCTCAAGGTTACTTTCGGGATTTATCCACGTCACAATGGGAGTAACAGTGCTCACATTCTGCGCTCCGGGCACGAAATTCGTCGGCGCATAGGGATTGCCTGTCGTGCCTTTTGCGACACAACGCCTGGCCATGATATCTGTGGGTCGTCCTCCGCCATCTTGGCCTTCTTTGTAAAGAACGATCAGCACGGTTCCGGAATCCCCCATCGCAGCCTTTGACTGGAGGATAAACCGCGGTCTTCTGGCGTTTTCGTAGTTCAGGATCGGGTCACCCTTCCAATCAAGGATCTGATCGCCTGCGGCAGGATTCACAATGCACTCGCCAATCTCATCAGAGCCAAAACAGGGCACTTCAGTCACGTAAACCGGGTCACCAGCTCCGATAATATCTCCCTCGGTTTCAGGCAGGTTGAGAATCGTACCGGCGCTTACCACGTCAGGGTTCTGGAAGTCAAAGCTGTGGTAAATGGAGTTCTTGCCCTCATCAGGGAAAGTCTCCAATGGGTCGTAACCAGTTCCGGTTTCCTCAGGAGGTCCCAGACCAACACCCTTGGTCTCTTCATACGCCATAATGGCCCAGGCACTTTTTGTGCCGTCGGTTTTGGTGTAAGTCTGCATGAACAGATTTGATCTGGCTGCACCGGTATTACCATCCAGAGGCCTGCCGTCAGCAGTGACAACCACGCATTTCAGTACGTTCTGCTGATTATGGAACTTATAAAGTGTGCCGCCGTCACCTTCCTCCCAGACCACCGGGGCATTTTCGTTGTACACATTCCCGTCCCAGTCCCACAGACCTTCTACCATGTAACCATAGCGGTGTGCACCATCGCTGTACTCGGAGTTTGTTTCGTCATTTAACTCCGGAATGAAATTGCCTTCTCCGTCAAGAATGGGATGGAGATATGTGGAGGAAGACTCAACTTTATCATGTTTAATCCACATGTTATGAGTATTGACCACATCGTTGTCAGATACTCTGACCGGCAGGGACATTGGCACAAGGGCCTTTGGTCGACCGATGAAATCATTATCGTAGTGCTCGGAGTCACCGCCCGCCTCGAAGTTTTCGTCAACTTTGGCGAAATCGCCCCATGTGATATAGCTGTACCAGATGTCGGTCTTGTGGTTTGTGGTCGCGCCACCCCAGCCGGGACCGGGACCTTTGGCTTCACCGGGACGCAGACCTTCGGGGTCTTCCTGCCAGGTAACTGCAAAACCCGCGCCATCAGATCCGGCGAGGAAATTCTGGTTCGCGTCACGACGAGCGGAAGTTAATCTTTCCGGCTTGAACCAGACAATTTCACCTTCAGAGTAAAGCGCACTGCCGTCAACAGTACTTGTGGCATTCCACGGGGTTTGTGCCAGATCTGATGCGGTAAGTATTACGGCCCTTGCAACCCAGACAGCGCTGTAAGGAACTTCGCCTACTTCCGGATAACCCTGGTCGGTGTAATCCACGGAACGCTGCGGCCCTGAAACACCCCAGATGTCATCGGCATAGTATGCGTCGTCGTGTATATAACATTCCTCAAGCTCTGTCGTGTTCGGGTTGTCGCAGTCATTAAGTTCAGTAGTGATAGCGTAGCGCGGCCTCCCGCCCTTGGCAAATTTAGTCGTCCATGCTACAAGAATCTTGTTGCCTTTTACCTGGAAGACGGGTTTTTTGCAATGGCCGTAATATTCCTGGCCAATTGCCAGTGTAAATGACGACTTGTCGGCCATGCGTGAGATATTCCTGCGTTTCCATGTGTTTCCATCATCCCTGGAAATCGACGCAAATACATCGTGAGCGCCGGTTTCAGGAAGCTCGTCACAGTATATTGCAACGATCGGCTTTGCATCTGTGGCCACCCGGATTAACTGGGGTTCAGGATAAGTAAATGTCTCGTCTTCATTCTCCACAGGGTCAGGGTCATCATAATAAGGAATGCCGGGCACGGTAACACCATTCTCATCTATGAAAGATGCACCCTCGCCGTTGGCTCTCAAGGCAGGCATCCATACGCCCATAATATTCAGCTTGGCCTTGGCGCTGCCCATCTCCGGCGTTCTTGATACATTCTTGCGGAACATGCTGTTGTTCGTCGCCGTCTCCAGATTCGCCTTGGCATCCTCTGCCGAGACCGCCACCAGGTATATTTCTTTGCCTGATGCGCACGAGATGGTTCCCTGAATTACGTCTTCGATCTGCGCATCATCAGAGAAGTTAAGGGAAGACAAACCAAGGGCTTCCACTGTGTCTTCAAGGCAGACTGCCACGTCTTCCGTGATGTTGATACCCTCCTTGGGATTGGCATCCACATCCAGGCTTTGCAAGAGCCTCGCCATGTTGATGACCCGCGGGTCATCCGTGTCCGCCGCTTCAAAGATATCGAGCGGAGAGATTTTGTGGCCGGCAAGAGGGCTCCCTATGTGCACCGAGCCGATTGCCAGATCTACACGCTCTCCGGGAAAATAGTCAAAGCCGCCGGACTCATCGGTCAAACCTGAGTACGTCGGTGTTTGACAACTGAGACCACCCACCGGCGAGTCGATAAAATGACCACGCTTGGGGTGGGCCATTTCATAATTAAACCAACAGCTCCACTTAGTCCCTCCTTCGAACTCATAAGGGCCAAATGCCCAAGCGTCCACTTCAGCGACTATATTCCTCTGTCCAAAAAGTTCAACCAGGCAGACATGAACGGCAATGTTTTGGGTTCGCTCATCCTCCCAGGGCTCGCCCCAGTGAAACTCCAGATCCTCCTCGAAATTCACCACCTCTGTGTGCGTTGGAACAGGTGTGGGGTAGTTCTTTTTGTACGGAAACAATCCCGGTATTGGATTGTCATTTTTCGTTGGAACAGGGTCATCTCCAACATAAATATGAACGGCTTGGATCAGCCATACTCCTGAAGATTCAACTTGGACATGCAGTTTTTCCCTTGAGTTCCAAATGCTTACCTTGCCGACATCAAGGGTTTGATCTTCATCGACATAGAGTGGGGTTTCGAACAAGCCGGGCCCCCCGTATGCGCGCTCCTCCGCAAATGCCAAATCAGGATAAGGCATTCCCACTGCAAATAATAGACTGCTTGCAAAAACGAAAAATATCAAAACTCCATACAACCTTCTTGTTTTCATCGAGCACCTCTCTTTTTTTGTTTGGCGTAAAAATACAGGCGCGTTGACAGCCAGCCAGTCGGTCCGTTCGGCCAGAGTGCGCTGTTCGTCCACCAGCACTCGCTTCAATCACACACTCATATCGCGGAAACGATTAAAGGCTGCATGTTTTGCCATACACTTGATGTGAGCACCACAAATCAGCCACGAATTCCACAAATTATACGAATAAACAGCGGCAAATTAGTAAGAATTCGTGAAATTCGTGACAAAAACTCCAAGGTTATTCTGCGCTCCCCCAACTTGTAGATACGATGCATGAGGCAGCACTGTGGCTCAGCCTACGCTGGCTCTAACGCCCTGGGCATCCTCTCCACAAGGGAATGTAAGTATCGTAGTCGCGTAACTGGATAAATTCGACTCCCTCGGTCGCATCGGTACATACAAAAATACCGTTCGTACAATTATAATCAGCGTCAAGTCCATCACTAACAACACAGACGCACACCCTCACATCAATGGCAACGAGCCGGTCGGTCTCGGTGGGATAGTCGCATCTGTAGGCAAGGATGCTCACATACTCGTGCTGAGAAGGAAATTCGACGCTATTATTTTTCCAATAACTCAGCGAACCTAAACCATAAACCTCGTTGTTTGAATCCTGAAGATCGAGAACTGTAATTGAGCCTGTGTCTCTGTTAACTGCGATGACTTTACCCTCAATTGTAACCTCTGCTTTGTTTGTAGGGCTACCCGCCCAAACTGCCTGCACTGTAATGAAACTCATCACGATTGCCAAAAGCACAAACACTGTCTTCATAGAACTTTTCATCATAAATCTCCTTTAGTTGTAAATGCGCCGATCCATCCCGCATGGCATCACTGCTCGTCGGTTAAACAGACTTGCTATTCGCCCTCCTCGCGCCTTGCCATGCGGGCGCCTCGACTCCTGAAAATGTAAATTTATTTGTGGGTAAGCCCTTACGATCTTACGAGCCTGTTAGAATTGCCACATCCATTACTTGCTAGTCGGAGTTTGGCCCATTAGGCTTATTCCCTTCGCCAGGAGGAGGGTCCCATCCGGGCCAAGGGATATTCCCACTACCATCACCCCCAGCCAAGACAGTTGAAGCTGTACTCACCATGACCACCAATACAAAAACTAATACCGCTATTTTCTTGATTAAACTTTTCATAACAGTTCTCCTTTCTTCATGTTCTGTTAATGCCTTGTCCCAGCATTCAAAACGCAGATTCTTGTCTGTACCAACAGAATCTTTGGAGGATATGCGCATATCAGTTGCACGAATTAGCATCACTCGTTACGATCTTACGATCCGGTTGGAATTAACGAATCCATTACCTGCTATGGATTTGAACCAGCCCGTCCGGGAGAAGGATCCCATTCACTACCAGGTTCAGGACCAGGTTGTCCTCCACCACCCCACGCCAAAACCGTTGAAGCCGTGCTCACCATGAGCACCAACGCAAAAACCAATACCGCTGTTTTCTTGATTAGACTTTTCATAACAGTTCTCCTTTCTTACGTTGCGTTAATGCCTTGTCCCCAGCATTCAAAACGCCGGTTCTTGTCTGTGCCAACGAAACCTTTGGAGGGTATGCGCATATCCGTTGCACGAATAAGAAACACTCGATACGATCTTACGATCTGTTTGGAATTAACGAATCCATTACCTGCTAGTTGCCGTCCGGGCCAGACCATGGCGCAGGAGATTCCCACCCAGGACCAGGCTCATTTCCAGTCCCATGTGCCAATACCACTGAAGCAGTACTCACCATAAATGCCAACGCAATAACAAATACTCCTATTTTCTTGATTAAACTTTTCATAACAGTGCTCCTTTCTTTAAGTTGTTTTGATACTGTTTAAGTAATAAAAATGCATACCCTCCAAAGGGTTCCCCTGGATAAAGCCGGTTGCAGAATTTTTAGCAGCTTACCCACCTCCTTCCCAGTCCGAGTACCTCACAAAGTGGGGACAGATGCTCTTATTTCATGACTTGTTCCATGGATGTGTTTAAGATGATTTCATGCTGCCAGATTTACATGTG
>JAJSZW010000025.1 GCA_030262895.1 Deltaproteobacteria bacterium
AACAGTGGAGATAAATCAGCAAAGAATCTCTCAAATTACCAATAATACCAATTTTAGTGAAATTGGTAATTTGCTCTCCCAGGGTCATGACATGGATTATATTGCAAGGCATTACCACATGGATATTGCGCTTGTTTGGGCGTTGCGATTAGAAGGAAAGACGGATCAGGAAAAATTCAAATGTCAAAATTTGGTGTCAAAGCTTGAATTGTGAATTAATGCTTGACAATTAAACCGCTATTTTTTAGCAAAATCAGTAAGGGCAAAGCATGGGGAATTGAACCACAAAAGCGAGCGCATTCCCCGTAGTTTGTCTAAGCAAAAACGAAGATCCAGCTTATGCGGAGCTGTAGAGAGCTTCAATAAAGATAAAAAAGTAAAAAGCCAATTTGAAAAAAATTAATTCACAATTCAAGCATAATGACACCAATTATTCATTCCACCTTCCTGAAATCTTCTTAATCTTTATCGTCTCTATGAATTAATTATAGGAAGGGTGTTACATTTGAGGCAAGACTTTTTGCTTTTTAATGGATTTGTGATATATGTAATCAGAACTAATTGACGCTGGATTGGCCTTTGGCAAGATATAAAAAGTTCAGGGCTAACATTGCCTGAAAGTCGCTTTTTATTGACTGAGATTCTTTTGCGATTTTTATCTATCAATAATTAGCGGAGGACCACGGGCGTAAGCCCGTGGGAATTTACTTTTGATCATCTATAAAACATATCCCAAATAATGGAGGATTCGATATGCCAATATTCATGATGTTTGGAAAATATTCCACAGAGGCGTTAAAGGGAATCAGTTCCGAAAGAACGGATAAAGCGGTTGATCTGATCAAAAAGAATGGCGGAAAAGTTATATCTATGTTTGCTGTGATGGGAGAACACGACCTTGTTCTTACCTTGGAGTTTCCTGGCTCTGAGAATGCCATTGCCGCATCTGTTGCATTAAACAAACTGACAGGAATCTCATTTAAAACATCGCCTGTAGTAGAAGTTGAAAAGTTTGATAAGTTAATTTCTGAGGCAAAAAATATTTGAGGTTCAGGAAATCTCACTAAAAAAGGTCTCACTAAAACGCCACCGATTGATAGTTTAAGATATGCCTATCCGGTTGACACAGGTTGATTATCTTTAATGCCTTGAAATTACGGCATTTACGATGGTTTTTTAAAACAGATCATTGTATGGCTAAAAATTGTAGAGAGTTCGGAGTTCGGAGTCATGTATATCTCCTACAAATTGTTGTATATATTTCTTGGCTTGGAAATGGCTGGATATCTTAAACAAAGATTTTATGAAACACTATCTAATGCTCTGATTGCTGAGAATTTATGGAGGGTCAAGCAGGTATGAATGAAGGGCTTGGAAAACACAAAAAAGTAAAATGAAGAAATTTATATTTTATTTTTATCTCTAAAAGTAAAATAAATGGACTTATATTTTACTTTAGGAGCGTTTATGGATATTAAGGACTTCAAAGCAGGTTCATATAGAAAAGGATATGAGTACCGCTACTTCTTACCTGAGAAAATAAACCATTCTTTTTTCTGGACCAATGAGGCTATCAATGAACTGTTGGAAAAAGCCTCATTTAAACTGGGGGAACTTAATTCCTTTTCCCGATTTGTTCCAGATACAGACATGTTCATCATCATGCACATTTTAAAGGAGGCCGTAGTTTCCAGCCGAATTGAGGGTACCCAAACAAATATAGAAGAAGCCCTTATAGAAGAGAAGGGAATTGAGCCGGAAAGGCGGGACGATTGCTTATTACCCTTTATCTGGTATCAAGCGGTATTTTGGACAAACCCCTTTTGTATCTCTCCGAATTTTTTGAAAAGAACAAGACACTCTATTACGACAACCTGACCTTTGTCCGAACCAAAAACGACCTTGGACAATGGATCAGGCTTTTTCTGACAGGGGTTATCCAGACCGCAGAAAACTCTGTTGCAACATTAAAGAAAATCACGGATTTAAAAGCATCCCTTGAGAAGGAACGAATCCTTCTTATGGGTAAACGATCTAAACCTGCAATAGAGTTTCTTCACCAGTTGTTTAAAAAACCAGTCGTGACAATCAAGGGCGTGCAGACAATAACCGGCCTGTCTCCCAAAGCGGCAAATGATCTGGTCAAGGCATTTGTTAAACATAAGATACTTGTTGAAACTACCGGATATCAGCGCAACCGGGTTTTTGTGTTTGATGAGTATATGAGTATGTTCTGATGGGTGAGTGGAAGCAAAGAATGCCTTCAATGGCTTGAACCCCAGGGCAAGACCTGGAACCCTGTTCCACAGCAAGCTGCGGAGAATCAGACCCAAACGAGAATTGAAATAAGCGATAATAGATTGCTCATGGGTCAAACATAGGCTTGACCATTATGCATTGTTGTCTTTGAAACCGTCTGGGTGTTGGAATCTGTTTATAAGATTCCGAGACAAGAGATACTATATTCCATTAATGAGCTTATACTGATGCCCACTGAAGTTTGAGACACAATCAGCAATTCTGAACGTTGTCTCTTCGGCACGAGAAACCAAAATGGATCTTTCGGATTTTTTAATCGCGCACTCGGCAAAATTTTCGGGCTGTGAATGTGTGCTTACATTTGACAAACGAGCATCAAACTTCGGACTTTTAGGCCCGCTACATCAAAGTTTTGCCCATAAGGACATCCTATGCGTAAAGACAAACCGAGTAAGACTGCGCGCAAGGTTGCTCTGAACATCGTGACTCTTGGCGCGAAACCGGGAATGGACAACGTTCTTCCTCCCGGGATCGTCGAAGCTACATCTGAAATGCTCGTTGCTTCTGGCGCCGTTGGTGCGAACACGATTCGATGGGCTCGTTACCAAAGAATGGTCTCCGTTTACGAGGCGTTTGACTGGATGATGCCGGGGCAATTTGAGGCCTTTGGTCACAGAAAAGCGTTCTTCGATCGCCAGGCGAGAGAAGGGATTGGCGCAGATGCGACTCAGGTCCTTATCCTGGGAGCGGGATACGATACACTTGCGTGGCGGCTGGCACCAGAGTTTGCTGGTGTGAATTTCTTTGAGATCGATCATCCTGCCACAGCCTGCCTCAAGGCAAAGGGAATAGGGCAGATGGGGCGAAGGGATAATCTTCACCTGATTCCAGAGGATCTCGGTAAGCGAAAGCTGGTAGATGTTATGGAATCAAATGACGCATGGGATCCGACAGCTCAGACCGTCATCGTAGCCGAAGGCCTCCTGATGTACCTGCCTCCCGAAGCAGTCCGTGATTTGTTCGGACAGTGCGCTGCAATCACGGGCACCGGTAGTCGGATGGCCTTCACCTATATCAACAGAGGTGGAGATGGTCGACCTGATGTAGGCCGATGGACGCGGTTAGTCCTGTGGATTCTCAAGGTTAGCGGGGAACCGTGGCTGTGGAGTATACGACCTGAGGAGCTTGGGCAGTTCCTCGACAAAAATGGTTGGATAAACACCCCGGACCTGGTGAGGGCATCCGGTCAACACGGTGTGGAGTTGTTTGGTGTTGCGACGAGATGACCAAACCGAGCAGACAAGCAGAAGCATTGCTTGCACGGGACGCGCTAAAGCCGCGCTCGTGAAGCATACGAACCAAGAAAGAAACAAATGGTAAGAATCCGGAATGAACCAATGCAAATGACTTTCTATGAGGCGCGGACATGAAACTTTTTCTCGTTTCGATCGCATCGCTTCTGCTCATTTCTTGTGCAGGGTCGCAGTCTCAGGCACCCATCAACATGGACGAGGTCCGTGCGGCCATTGCGGCCACCGACAAGAAGTTCATGGAAGACTTCAACCGGGGGGACGCGGCAGCGGCGGCGGCAGCTTACACCGACGACGCAATCGTCATGCCGCCCAACGAACCGCCAACCGAGGGTAAACAGGCGATTGAGAAGAGCCTGGCCGAGTTAATCTCGAAGTTGCAGTTGTCGAACCTCCAGCTATCCATCTCGGAAGTCGATATTCAAGGCGACACGGCCATCGTCCGCGGCGCATATTCCAGCAACATCACGGTACCCGGCATGGACGTCCCAATGGAGGATCGAGGGAAGACCCTGACCGTCTGGAAGAAACAAGCCGACGGCAGATGGAAACTCCACCGCGATATCTGGAACAGCAATATGCCGATTCCGGGATCGCCTCAAATAGGGGAAGAGGAAAAGTAGCTCGAAGACTTTCACCGCGAGAGAGCGCAGAGTTCGCAAAGTTTAGTTATCCATCTGGGGAATCCGGAAGAATATGAAAGATAAAACTGTTGTCATTACCGGTGCTACGAGTGGTTTAGGAAGAGCTACAGCACTTCAACTCGCTCAAAAAGGAGCTTTTGTAGTAATTATTGCTCGCAGCAACACCAAAGCAAATGAAGTCATTAAAGAAATAAAAAAGGAAGGAGGAAAAGGACAATTTATTATCTCCGACCTTTCATCAATGAAGGATACAAAAGAGGCTGCAGAAAGTATTACCAAGGTCGTTGATCGTTTGGATGTTCTCATCAACAATGCTGGTGCTTACTTTCCGAAATACAGAGAAACCTCTGAGGGTTTCGAATCCACCCTGGCATTAAACTACTTATCCCCATTTCTGATTACCCATCATCTTATAAAGCAGATGGAGCAGACCGCTTCTGAGTATGGTGAAGCACGACTTATCAACATCTCCTCAACAATGCATAAACGTCCAATTCTCTGGGATGATCTTAATTATAGAGAAACGACTTACAATAGTTCTTCGGCGTATGAACAATCAAAACATCTATTGACCTCATTCACCTATTATCTATCCAGAAAGCTTAAAGAAACGGGCATCACTGTTAATTGCATTCATCCGGGATTCGTAAAGACCGCTCTTGCGCAATCGGGCTTCCCTTTCCCGATGAACGTAATCGTTCCAATCGTTGGTTTGCTAATTGGAGAAACCCCAGAACAAGCCGCGGATACGCCAGTTTGGCTTGCTTGGTCGAATGAGGTAAAGGGTATAAACGGTGAATATATTCATCACCGAAAAGTTAAAAAGAGTTGGCCCCCAACCAGGGATGAAAATGCTCAAATGCGACTTTACAATGTTACTCAAAGTATGTTGGGCAAATGGTTATAGCCGAAAAAAGTAAATATAAATCAGGTATAACAAGGCAAATCAACTCGGGCAGTTTAAAGCGACGCTCCTCGTTCCTCGTCGCTCTGCTTTAAACTGCCGGTTATTTGGGGGTTAGGGCAACAATCAATTTAATTGGAGGCTTATATGAAAAAAGTATTATTAATCAACGCGCATCAATTTTATGAAGGTTTTGCCGAAGGTAAACTGAACAAAACTATGGTTGATGTCACGAAAGAAGAGATGGAGGCAAAAGGCTGTGAGGTAAAACTGACATATATTGAAAAAGGCTATGATATTAACGAAGAAGTTGAAAAGCACCTTTGGGCAGATATTATCATCACCCAATCCCCTGTTTATTGGTTCGGCACTCCATGGATTCATAAGAAATATATCGATGAAGTATTTACTGCAGGTCTAGTTCAACAAAGCTTAATAGTTGATGATGGAAGAACACGTAAAGACCCTAATAAGCAGTATGGAACTGGCGGAAAAATGCAAGGTAAAAAATACATGCTATCGTTAACCTGGAATGCACCAAAAGAAGCCTTTGGAAATAAAGATCAAAATCTGTTTGAAGGTAAAACTGTTGACGAAGTATTTATTGCCAATACAACTGTTTATAAATTTTGTGGAGCAGAAATCTTACCTTCTTTTTCCTGTTACGATGTGATGAAAAATGCAGACGTGGAAAATGTTTTAAAACGATTTAAACTACACTTGGATAGCGTTTTTAATACAAAAACACCCTAACAATCGCATCATCGTGCCGAGATAAATCCGAATCGTTGGGATAAGAAACGATTATGAAATATATGTAGTTGACAAGCTTGAATAAATCCGGTCGACTTTTTCTACGCCTTATTATAGTATTTTCTGCTAAACGAAATTTCGGGCATGAATTATCTATCAATCTTGTAATATATATCCGCTTCGATTTCATCTTCTTTGGTAAAGGTGCGTGAACCAATGGTTTTATACATCTTTAGACCGTCTAGGGCCGGGTTGATAACTCCACTTATAACTATAGCAGCCTTTTCCGCCTCGCCCTGATCTTTAAGCACTATCATATTTCTTCCAAAGACGACTAGTTCTTTGATTTTATCAATAAGCTGATCAAATTTGACAAACATTATATTATTGTTTTTATCGGTTAACCCTTTATTGACAGCCGGAAAATCCTTGTCAGTAGTAATGTTGTCACCATTCTTGTAAGTACTGATTATATCCTTTATCAACTGATGGTTAATCGATACTATACAAAAGCCATTGAAAAAGGCATAAGCAGGCTGCACATCATTTCCAAAAGGCAACATAATATAGTTTATCTTTATATCGTTGAACTCTTCTTTCTGCAGAACCATTCCCGATTTCTGCGTTACTGAGTCCATGAGCTTTGCCGTTGTATCCTGGTTTGCTATTTCCACAAAAAAAGTTAATTTAGGGATTGGGAAAAGCCCTCCTGTATTAATATCTGTCAGAATTAGCCCAAACTGATTGCCAAAAGCTTGAAGTACTTCATCGAAGCTGACACCAGTTTCTTTTTCAAGACTGGTTTTCATGGATTCTTTTTCTTCATCATTCAGATATTGATTTTCAAAATATATATCCCAAAGCGACTTAAGATGCAGATTATTTGCCCAGTAATAGAAAAGGGTATTGTCCGGTACAATCTGCAAAGTTTTGTTTTTCCCAGGTTTAGTAAAATATGCTTTAGCATAAACCGGTTCCAAACCTTTTTTGTCGATCATGACCAGTGTTCTGTCCTGCAACAGATCGCTGCCGTCATCGTATGACGCAAATCCAATTGCTTTCAAACCGTTGAAAGCGGCTAAAGAACGTTCCGTGTCAGAAAATTCTTCTTCTTTGATAATTAGCCGCGAAATATTAAGGATACTCTCATACATTTTTGTAGTATTGTTATAGACAAATGTTTTAGTTCCAGAGGAGGCAAGTTTGCTGCGTAAATTCCGGTAGTATTCGTTTTGATCCAGAGAAGGTTGCTGGTTTTTCCTGAGATCAAGGCAGGTTATAATAGCTTGCCGATCAAGAGTGGCAACCAGCAGACCGTCAGCCAGGGAATAATAAACGGTAATATCGGAATCCAGCTCAAAACTCTTAATCTCGTATCCAGCATAGACCTCGGTTTGAAATTTCAGGTTTTTCGTAAGAATCCGGCTGACAAACTCAACAAGTTCGGCGCTGGATTTAGGGCGGGAAATCAACACCAGGCTACCGAGGGCTTTCTTTAAACCTTCTGGTGTCAGGTTATCTATCTTAAGTGGTAAAATAGCCAACACTGCCTCCTGCCCAAAAAGTTCTTTAAACAACATACTGTCAAGGGTTGAAAGAACCGCTGATTTGGTTTTTTCATACTCTTCAATTGCCTTTATTGGTACTTCCAGATCCTGCATGACACCAGTCAAATCAATTTCGTTAAGCTTTTGTCCCAGTTTTCCCGATTTGAAACCATCAATGCTCTTTTCAAGATTGACAAGCTCGACCATCAGCAGAGTGTCAGCCGGAAGCAGTTTGGCAGGTTTTACCTCTTTATGCGCTGGTTTTAATAAATAGGATATTCCTATCGCGACTAAACCTAAAACCACAATTAGCATAACAACCTTTTTCATTTTACCTCCTCTCACTCAACTGATATCAGTTGAATGGGTCTACGCTTGATATTTTTTCGCAAAAAATCGCTCAACTTAGGTTTTAACTTTTCTTTCTCTTTTTACTTTTTTTAGATCGTTTGGTTTGCGGTTTCTTGTTTTCGGCATATTGAACCCGAATATTTCGACCATCAATTTTCGCATTTTTCATTGATTTTAACACTTTAGCCGCAACGCTTGTTTCAATTTCAAAAAAAGAAAATTCCCGCATGATTTCTATTGGACCAATCTTTTCAGAGCTAATTCCAGCTTTGCTGCATAGAGTTCTTATCACAGCGCCTTTTGTTATATTGTCCATAGATCCTGCATTTAAGAAAAACCGTTTCGATTTTCCAGGCTTTAATTTTTTTTGTTGTCGATCTTTTTTTACAGGACGATAAGCATCTTCCCTTTTTTTCAAGGATACATTTATATCTTTGGAATCTTTATAATAATTAAGAAAGCGGTTAAATTCATTTGAAACAAACTTTTGAATGAGCTCTTCTTTTGTAAGACCGTTTAATGTATTATAGACCAGCGGCAGGAAACGCTCGATTTCTTTCTGATCCACTTTAACTTTTACCATTTTGCTAATCATGGAATAGAGCTGTTTCTCACAAATTGCATATCCTTCCGGGACTTTTGCATAATTAAATTTAACCCCTGCTTTTCTTTCTATAAACTGAAGTTTGCTTTTTTCCCGGGAATTGATGATGACTATGGATGTTCCTGATTTGCCCGCCCTTGCCGTTCTGCCGCTCCTGTGAGTATAGTTTCCCGCCTCATCCGGGAGTTTATAGTTAATGACATGGGTGATATCTTGAACATCTATCCCGCGGGCAGCAACATCTGTTGCAATAAGAATCTGAATGGATTTGGTTTTAAATCTACTCATGACTTTATCTCGTACTGCCTGAGAAAGGTCACCATGAAGGGCTTCAGCATTATAGCTGTCTTTGATCAGTTTCTCTGCTATTTCCTGTGTATCTTTTCGCGTGCGACAAAACACAAGGCCATAAATATCCGGATAATAATCAATAATTCGTTTTAACGCCTGATACCTGTCTTTTTCGTTAACTATATAATTCACATGCAAAATATTTTCCGCGCCGCTATTTTTCTTCCCTACGGTTATCTCAACTGGATTTTCCATATATCTTTTTGCAATTCTTGCAACTTCTTTGGGCATTGTTGCGGAAAACAGCCAGGTTCTTTTCTGAGATGGCGTATTTTTAAGAATGGCATCTATATCTTCCTGAAATCCCATATTGAGCATTTCATCCGCTTCATCAAGAACCACATATGAGACCTTGGAAAGCTTTGCTATTTTTCTATTAATAAGATCAAGCAATCTCCCTGGTGTTGCCACAATAATCTGAGCACCTTTTTTGATCTGCTTTCTCTGATTATCAATACTGGCTCCGCCATAAACGGCAGCAACCTTTGCACCTTTTACATACTTGCATAATTTTTTAATATCATCGGAAATCTGCAAACAGAGTTCCCTGGTGGGGCAAATCACCACCCCTTGAGTATGTTTCAGATCAAAATCAATTAGCTGGATCATAGGTAAACCAAAAGCTGCTGTTTTACCTGTTCCGGTCTGGGCAAGCCCTACAAGATCCCTGTCGCCTCCAATAATTTCAGGAATTGCATCTGTCTGGATGGGCGTGGGTTCAACAAACCCGAGTTCATTAACCGCTTTTAATAACTCGTCAATTAAGTCCAAATTTTCGAAACTCATATTTTTTCTCAGTCTTTCTAATAATTTTAAATGTTTATAAATAAAAAATTATACCACGGGTAAAATGGTAAGGCAAACGTTATATATCCCAAACAGCAATTCTCGGAGCCATGCAATTGAGAACACATCAAGGCAATAATGAAGGATTTTGACTGAGCCCTAAACAATCACAAACCGGACATTTTGAAACTCTATTGACAAAGAAGCATATCGTGGTAAAAAAAGTCCATGACTGATGAGATCCTGAAATATTCTTCAGACAATCAGGGCATACTTACAGGAACAAGTCTGCCCGTTGATGAAGAACCGGCGATTAAGTCTTTACGCCCTGAACATTTGGACGATTACATTGGACAGGCCGAAGTAATTGAAACTCTCAAAATCGCAATTGAAGCGGCTATGGAGCGCAATGAACCGATTGACCATGTGCTTTTTCATGGACCACCCGGCCTTGGTAAAACCACACTTGCGCATATTATTGCCAATGAAATGAGAAGTAATCTGACTGTTACTTCCGGGCCTGCGCTTGAAAAAGGTGGAGACCTGATAGGTATTCTAACTAATTTAGAGGATGAAAGTATCCTGTTTATAGATGAAATACATAGAATGCCGAAAGTTGTAGAGGAATTTCTGTATCCGGCTATGGAGGATTTTGCCGTTGATTTTGTTTTCGACAAAGGAATACATGCCAGAAGTCACAGATATCATCTGAAGCCGTTTGCTGTAGTCGGTGCAACCACAAGAGTAGGGCTGTTGTCCGCACCGCTCAGGGATCGGTTCGGCATTTTCAGGAGCTTTGATTTTTATAACGTAAGCGATCTGGTAAAAATCACCAAACGTTCTGCCGGCTTGCTTAATGTTCATATAGATAATGATGGCGCTGTAGAGCTTTCAAAACGTTCAAGAGGAACCCCAAGAATTGTTAACCGCCTGTTAAAAAGGGTAAGAGATTATGCACAAGTCCGATCAGATGGCAAAATTACAAAAAAAAACGTGGAGGCGGCCCTGGATTTGGAGGGGGTCGATGATAAGGGGCTGACCGATCTTGACCGTCGTTATATGAAAACAATAATTAAATTTTATAACGGAGGGCCTGTTGGAATTGAAGCAATTGCCGCAACACTTTTGGAAGAGACGGATACACTTGTGGATGTCGTTGAACCATATCTTTTAAAAATTGGAATGATTATAAGAACCTCTTCCGGCAGAAAGGTCTCGGAAAAAGCATACAGACATCTTGGATTGGAAAATAAATAATGTAACTTCTCAATAAATCAGGGCAAATTGCATGATACAAGACTCGCCCACTGATAATAAAATGTAAGAATATCTGAAACTCGCATCTAAGTGAGCCTAAAGAAAAAACAGTGGCCAATCCTTTTAATACGTATTGGTTAAGCGATAGATCATATGTCTTAAAGATAAATTTTCTTATGCGCTGTTTTTTCTCAAAGCTCACTAAGATACTCAAACAGTCAGCTATTTTACATTTCATCACCAGCGGACTCGTCTTTTTTATTTTTACCCGAACTTTTTGAGAAGTTACTAAATAACTATCAAACATGCCTCAATCATTACAAAATTCATTTTAAAAAACTGTGAACTGTGAACCGACAACCGTGAACCATTGCCAACTAACAGATAACTATGTCTATAATTACCTTACTTACCGATTTTGGGCTAAATGATGAATATGCAGGCACAATGAAGGGCGTTATTCTTTCCGTCAACCCATCTGCCACTATTATTGATATAACACACAATATTGATCCTCACGATATAATTCAAGCTGCTTTCACAATAAAATCTTCATACAAATTCTTCCCCAAAGGCACTGTGCACGTTGTGATTGTGGATCCGGGAGTCGGTGGGAACCGTTCAATAATAGCCATTGAAATGGCAGACCACATTTTCCTTGCTCCTGACAACGGCATCTTGACACTGCTTGTTGAAGAAGGAAATATTACCGAAATAATTAGAGTTGATAATAAAAAATTCTTTCTTAAATCAGTAAGCCGGACTTTTCATGGCCGAGATATTTTTGCTCCAGTCAGCGCCCATATTTCATCCGGCATTAAAATAAATAATACAGGAACGCCGATAAATAAAAACGAGCTGGTAAAATTGAGTATCCCGGAGCCGGGGATTTCAGATAAAGGCGAACTTGTTGGGACAATTGTCTCTATCGACCACTTTGGGAACTTGATTACAAATATAGATTCCAATTGTCTGAGAAGTTTTTGCAGACCGGATAGTGGGGAAAAACCTGAAATCAAGATTGACAACAGCAAAATAAGCGGTTTGTCGGAAAGTTATGAAAACAGTGCCCTCAACAGTCCGCTTGTTATTATAGGCAGCCGCGGATATCTCGAAATAGCCGTAAATTGCGGCAGTGCAAAGAAATATTTTAAAGCTGAAAAAGGAGATACTATCACAGTAAAATTATTAAGGAGGTAGCTTGGAAGCGCCAATTCTGCGAACTTATTTCCACTTGAATGAAGCACAAAGCGGAAAATGATCTGAGATGTAAACCCCGTCAAAAGTATCATGAATCACCTTGCAATTTTCCGGAACGATCCCACCACGATATAAGATCCAATCAATGTGATCTCCATTTGTATCCCCGGTAAAACCATGGTGTGTACCAGGGAAGGGCTTACTAAAGGTATTTTTAAAAAAAGGGCCTTTTATATCTTCACTCTTTAATTGCACGTCCTCTCCGGTAAATATCATATGAGAGGGCGATGACGGCGTGGAATTAAAGTCTCCGACTATTATAGCCGGCAATTCAGCGGGCAACTGTTCCAGCCACCTTAATATTATTTTAGCACTTTCAAGCTGCACCAAAGCATCAAAATCAAAGTGGGTATTTACACAAATTAGTTTGTGACCATTATTTTTGAACATTCCCACTGTACATTGCCTTGGCCACCGGCTATTCCGCGAACGGCTTGGTGTCATAGGCGTCGGACTTAGAAAAAAGTGTTCGGAATAAATGCATTCCCAGGTTTTTTTATAAAAGATAATGTTATTTTGCCAAAAAGATGGCGCAGGACTCCTCTTGCCAATAAAATTATAGTCAGTAAGGATATTGTTTATAAACTCCGTCTGGAAATCATTTGCCTCCTGTAACCCTATGAAATCTTTGCGATATTTTTCAAAAAATGAGGGAAAACAATCCTTTCTGTGATGCCAGCCATTCGGTCCATCGGCTGCCAATCCAAAACGCAGATTCAGTGTTAATACAGAAGGCATAAGTTATCTCCTCGCAACTAATTTAATCAGAAATTTACAAACTCATTTTTATGTAATATTAACTGGCTGCAGGTGAGCTTCAGGTATGATCGAATTCAAAACAGGAAACTGTTTGAGAGTATTAGATATCGTTAAGAAAGAACCTGATAAGATGTTGTCATTGTTTAGTTAGTGATAGTTAAACCGTCACTATTGTTTTCATCCATGGCAAGTTCTTTCTTTACGATATCTTATGCGTGAGTTTTTCCTGGTTTGAATTCGATCATACCTGAAGCGGCTATATTTTCAAAAAGCTAAAGAGTTACGAGTTTGTAAATTTCTGAGTATAGAAATTTCCTTTTTTTACGAATTCATCAATCAATAGTCAACTATTTGGTTTCTGATAAAAATAATCGTTTTTTCCTTGACATTAATCAATAAAATATTTATTAAATCTTTTTTATTTAAACCTAAGTTGAACGATTTTTTACTCGACCTGCACCAATCTCTTGCGCATCAAGGACTTGCGAAAAGTCTCGACATATCCATTGGTATGCCTACGATTTTCGCAAACCTTGCTGCATCAAGATCTTGGCACATTTCTTCGCAAAAAATCGTTCAACTTAGGTTAAAAACAGGAGTGTAATTCAGTGAAAAAATATACATATAGCGCAAAACGGTCTGATAATAAAGATAAATGGTGTATGATAAATGCAGAGGGAGCTATACTTGGCAGACTTGCGACATTAATAGCATCCCGCCTTAGAGGCAAGCACAACCCTTTATTTACCCCCCATGCGGACACAGGAGACTGGGTTATCGTTATAAATGCGGATAAAATTGCTCTTTCAGGCAAAAAACTTGAGCAGAAATGTTATTACAGACACAGTGGTTATATAGGCGGGCTCAAGACTATTACCGCTAAGAAACTTTTGGAAAAAAGACCTGAAGATCTTATCAGTTTTGCTGTTAAAGGAATGCTTCCAAAAAACAGGCTCGGGAGTAAGCTATTCAAAAAGTTAAAGATTTATGCGGGAGACAAGCATCCTCACGAGGCTCAACAGCCCGAGATCCTGACACTATAGACTTTCAGATAATTCATTTCACAAGGCCGGAAGGAGGAAGGCGTATGAGTTATACGTCGACGACTGATAACGCAGTGAAATTATTTATCTGAAAGTCTATATAATTAATTTGTGACTATACTGGAGACACTATGAACACAGAAAATATTTATTACGCAACCGGAAAACGAAAGACAGCAATAGCTAGAACCTGGCTAAAACCCGGCAAAGGCGAAATTATCATTAACAATCGCCCTGTGAATGATTATTTTAAAATTCCGTCGGCAAAAATTCTTATGATGCAACCGCTCGTTCTTACAAATACCCTTGGATCATATGATATAAAAGTACGTGTATTGGGCGGAGGTATTTCGGGCCAGGCAGGGGCTATCAGGCATGGTATTACCAAAGCACTTATCGATATCGACCCTGATCTAAGGCAGATTCTAAAGAAAGCCGGTTTTGTTAAACGTGATCCAAGAGTCAAAGAAAGAAAGAAATACGGCCAGAAGGGAGCAAGGGCTCGTTTTCAATTCTCAAAACGATAAATCATATTCTTCTGCATTTATTAAGGGAATAGGCAATTACCACCTATTCCCTTTTTTTATTGTGACTACTCACGTAGTCAGGCTGAAGCTATTTAGACTGAAGGCTGAAGGGGTCAGAAGAGCACGATTGCCGTACTTTAGCGGAAATATCTGATTCTTGCACCAAACATGGCTTCAAAATGCGCTTTTCCCTAACAGTCTTCAGCCTTCAACCTATCCACCTGAGTAGTTACTTTTTATTTTATAAATTCTTGCCTGTTTATAAACTTCTCGTGTAATATACCTTTTACAACATTCATAATCTGTGTACATCAAATTAAGGGCTCGGTCAAAAATAAGTTGGTAGAATTTGCGCCCAAATTTGCCGTAGATTTCATCGATCTGATTGAGCAAAACCGCAGGAATAGCGGGCTATTTCGAGGATTTTTGCGAATGAAGACCGATGAAAGATATGGTAAAGTTGGGATGCAAAAATGCCAAGTTATTTTTGACCGAGCCCTAAGGTGAATTAACTTATGGAACGGCTGAACTATTTTATAAGGCGGTTTTTTCTTGTAATCCCGACTTTTCTTGGAATTACTATTTTGTGTTTCGGGCTTATACAGTTTGTACCCGGCGGCCCTGTGGAGCAGATCATCATGAAAATGAAAGGAATAGGCGCTGGTGAATCAAGCAGAGGAGCCGGGGCCCAAGCATCCATTTCTATTCAACAGCGGAAAGCCATAGAAGCTCATTTTGGTTTTGATCAACCATTTTACAAGCGATACTGGAAATGGCTTGTGACAGACAGGCTGGGAATGAAAATGGAATCCTATAAATTCCCCAACAAAACCGCATGGCAATTAATTAAGGAGCGTTTTAAGGTCTCACTTATCTTTGGGGTTGCAGGCTTTGTATTATCCTATCTTGCCTGCATCCCGCTTGGCATATTAAAAGCCTTGCGTCATAATAAAATGTTTGATCTTGGTTCAAGCTTAGTCATCTTTGTGGGGTATGCAATTCCTCCTTTTGCTTTCGGAATGGTGCTTAAAATGTTTTTTTGCGGTACAGTGGAAGGTTTGTGGGATTTTTTCCCCGTATCCGGATTTTACTCGGATAATTTTGCTGCAATGACATTCCGGGAGCAAACAAAGGATATATTTATGCACATGTTTCTTCCTGTGCTCTGCTATATAATCGGGAACTTCGCAATCCTGACTCTGCTCATGAAGAACTCACTTCTTGAGCAAATAAGTAAAGATTATATAAGGACTGTCCTTGCAAAAGGAGGAAGCTTTACAAGGGCAATATGGGGACATGCTTTTCGCAATTCTTTAATCCCTATTGCAACCGGCTTTGGCTCCATTTTAACTGTTATGTTTGCAGGGTCTGTTATTATCGAACAGGTTTTTGAGATACCGGGGATGGGACGTCTGAGTCTTGAGGCAATTGTGGGCAGGGATTATCCTGTTTTCATGGGAATTCTTTCGCTCACTTCAGTTCTTGGGCTTATCGGAAATATCTTTTCAGATTTCCTGTATATCCTTATAGATCCAAGAATAGATTTTCAGAAAAACTAAATCAGCGGTAACACTTTAACCCTTTGAAAAAAATTCTGACAGGATAACAGGATAAACAAGGTTTTGTTTCAAGTGAACAAACAAGGTTTTTAGTGTTAATTATTAATTTTGGTGAACGGAAAGTTGAAATCAAACATAAAGTAAGGGATTTTGATGAGGATTTACAGGATGAGTTTTGATGTTTTAATCCTGAATATCCTGTTAATCCTGTCAAAAAAGTCTCTTTGAAAGATCTAACTTGATATAATCAGCAATGATTTTTAATGATTACAAAAATCCGATAGCCAGGAAAAGGTTTTTACGTTTCAAGGAAATGAAACGTGCCTATCTCTCGCTTTGGATACTGGCGATTCTTTATCTTATCAGCCTTGGCTCCGAACTGATCTGCAACAACGCTCCTTTATATGTCAGGTTTAACGAAAAATCCTATTATCCTTTATTTAAATATTATTCCGAAGATATATTTACAGGAAATAATAAAACAAAACCTGACTACAAAAAATTAAATAATCTTTCTTCCTTTAAAGAAAACCCTGACAATTTTATGATCTTTCCGCCGGTTCCCTATGGACCTTTTGAAAGCATAGATCCTGAATCGATTGCGGTTTCAGACAATGTAACAATTGATTTAACGCCCCTGCCGAAAATCGGCACTGTCAATATAAGAAAAGATTATTCAATTGAAAGATCCGACTCATTTGGTTTATTTGTCAGCAGGAAGGAAAGAGAAGTAAAGGATCTTGTCATTAACGAATACTTCATAATCCCAAGAGAGTTAAAGCTTGCAGTTGAAAAACGATTCGCAAACAACAAAGCTCCCCGGATTACTCATATAACTAAAAGTTATGACGGGATGGAGGTAGAGGTGTCGCTTTCTACTTTTTCTCCACGAAAAAAGCCGCCAAAAAGCGTCAGGCTTATATTAAGAGAAGTTGCGCAAAAAGATCAAAAAGCCCTGAAGCTGGTTTTTAACAGAAAACTCGAACTAATTCAGAATAATTTGATATCAAATGGATATGAAATCTGGGAAGAGCTTTCAGTCCTGGATAAAGAATTACTGCTCAAGCTTGTCAAAACACGCTTTTTAAATCCCGTGGATCCAATAACACTAACCATAAGAAGCCAAATATACCTCATTGATGTTATCAAGGAAGATGTCCGCTTTCCATTCGCTCCTTCCGAAGGCCATATATTGGGCATTGATGGAGCAGGCAGAGATGTATTTGCCAGGATTCTTTATGGTATGAGAACTTCAATCAGCTTCGGCCTGATGCTTGTAGTCAGCTCAATGGCGATCGGCATTATTTCCGGATCTGTTCAGGGGTATTATGGAGGGGCTATTGATATAACCTGCCAGCGCCTTATTGAAATCTGGAGCGCACTTCCATTTCTATATATTATGATACTTATGGGCTCAACCTATGGAAGAAGCTTTACTCTACTTTTGTTTTGCTATGGACTTTTCAACTGGATAGGAATCTCTTATTATATCAGGGCGGAATTTCTCCGCCTGCGCAAACAAACATTTGTAGAGGCTGCTGTTTGCACGGGCATATCTTCGCGCAAAGTAATTTTTAAACATATTCTTCCAAACGCCATGGTACCGGTTATCACATTTTTCCCTTTCTCTCTGGTTGGTGCCATAGGAGCACTTACTGCCCTTGACTATCTTGGGTTCGGACTTCCGCCGCCGACTCCGAGCTGGGGTGAACTTCTTTTTCAGGCCCAGCAATACAGATGGGCGTGGTGGCTTATACTATATCCATCTCTTTCTTTATTTATAGTTATGCTTCTGGGGGTTTTTATTGGTGAAGGAATAAGGAACGCATATGATCCAAAAAAATTCACCAGGATTGAATAACCAGAAATTTACAAACTTGTAACGATTTAGCGTTTTGAAAACGTATCAGCTTCAGGTGTAATCAAATTTAAACCATGAAAAACTCACACATAAGATATCGTAAAGAAAGAACTCGCCATGAATTAAAACAATAGTGACAGTTGCCAAGTCTTTAATAAACAATGACAACATCATGCAGGGTTCTTTCTTAACGATCTCTAATGCGCTCAAACAGTTTCCTGTTTTAAATTTGATTACACCTGAAGCTCACCCGTAGCCGGTTAATGTTAATTATGGGCAAAAAATTGCTGGAAATCGATAAACTTACTGTCAGTTTTGAAACTGACGAAGGTGTCTTTAAAGCGGTCGACGATGTCTCATTTCATGTAAAAAATAATGAAATAGTCGGACTGGTCGGCGAATCAGGGTGTGGCAAATCTGTAACCGCTCTCAGCATACTGCGTCTTATTCCTTCACCGGCAGGCAGGATTGAAAAAGGCAGGATAATATTCAGCGGCAAGGATCTGTTAAAGCTGGATATCCGGGAAATGAAGGGAATTAGGGGAAATGCTATCAGCATGATCTTTCAGGAACCGGCTGCAGCTCTGTCCCCCCTTCACAGAATCGGACAGCAGATGATAGAGGGCCTCATGCTGCATAAGAATATAAGTAAAAAAACGGCCTGGAACATTGCTGAAAGCTGGCTTAAAAAAGTAAGCATTCCGGATGCAGGAGAAAGGATGTTTTCATACCCCTTCCAGCTTTCAGGCGGTATGCAGCAAAGGGTTATTATTGCAATGGCTCTTATGCTGACGCCCGATATCATTATAGCTGATGAACCTACAACCGCACTGGATGTAACCACCCAGGCTCAGGTTTTTGAATTGATAAAGGAACTGAGACAAAGCCATACTTCTATACTCTTAATTACTCATGATATAGGTGTTATCTGGGAAATGTGCGATCGGGTAGTTGTAATGTATGCTTCCAGGATAGCAGAAGAGGGAAATATAAACGATATCTTCTCAAAACCGGCACATCCTTATACCAAAGGACTTCTCAAATCTGTTCCAAAGTTATCAACTGAGGCAGAAAGGCTGACGCCCATTCATGGCTATGTGCCTTCACCTTTCAACTATCCGTCCGGTTGCTATTTCCGCGACAGATGCCCACAGGCTTTTGATAGATGCAAAAAAGAAACACCACGGCTTGTTGATCTCGGTAACGGCCACAAAACAGCGTGTTTTCTTGTATAGATTTTCAGATAATTAAATTTCACTGCGTTATCAGTCGTCGACGTATAACTCATACGACTTCCTCCTTCTAGCCTTGTGAAATTAATTATCTGAAAATCTATAGAGAATAAAGAGAGAATAACATGGACAACCAATCAATTAAACAACCGATACTTGAAATAAAAAATCTTAAAACCTGGTTTCCAATAAAACGCGGCATCATGGCAAGAACGGCAGGATATGTTAAGGCTGTTGATGGAATATCTATGCATCTATATAAAGGAGAAACGCTTGGCCTTGTCGGCGAGTCAGGATGCGGGAAAACAACGCTCGGAAGAACCTTGTTAAGGCTGGAAAAACCTCAAAAAGGAAAGATACTTTTTTTAGGCAAGAATCTTCTTGATCTCAAGCGGAAAAAGCTGAAGAAAATGAGAAAAAGAATACAGATGATTTTCCAGGATCCCTTAACCTCTCTAAATCCTAGAATGAATGTTCTTGATATTGTTACAGAAGGGCTTGTCGAACATAAGATAATAAAAAACAATAAGGAAGATCATGCAAAAAGGCTTATGAAAGAAGTCGGACTCGATGAAAACTCAATATACCGCTATCCTCATGAATTTTCCGGTGGACAGCGCCAGCGAATCAGCATTGCAAGGTCTATATCCTTAAAACCCGATTTGCTTGTATGCGACGAACCTGTCAGCGCCCTTGATGTATCTGTTCAGGCCCAGATCATAAACCTTCTGCTGGATCTCAGGGACAGCTATAATCTCTCATATATTTTCATCTCCCATGATATAAGCATAGTAAGCAACATAGCAAACCGTATAGCGGTTATGTATCTTGGAAAAATTGTAGAGCAAGGGCCTGCCTCTGATATAATAAACAATCCGATGCACCCTTATACAAAAGCTCTAATAAGTGCTGTTCCTACACCTGGAATCTATAAAAAGAAAAAGATTGTCCTCAAAGGAGAAACCCCTTCTCCCTCTTCACCTCCGCCAGGATGCCGCTTCCACACTCGTTGTCCGGAAGTCATGGATATATGCGGAAATATAGAACCACAAGAATCAAAAACAGGCATGCGCCAAGTGTGGTGCCATTTGTATAAGTAGATAGGTAAAAGGCTGAAGGTAGAAGGTAGAAGGCTTTTTAGGGCATATAGGGTGAATAGGCTGAAGGCTGTCAGGGAGCTTCAGCCTATCCACCTTAGTGGTTTTACATTTATTCGGCTGGAGCAGAGACTGTTGCTTCTTCAGCCACTTGAGCCTCTATCATCTCTGTACTTTGTTCTTTTGTTGACTCAATCTTCTGTTCTACCACATCGGATTTGACGGAAGCAGTACCTGTTTCTTCTTCAGCCACTTGAGCCTCTATCATCTCTGCGCTTTGTTCTTTTGTTGACTCAGACTTCTGTTTTACCACATCGGATTTGACGGAAGCAGTACCCGTTGCTTCTTCAGCCACCTGAGCCTCTATCATCTCTGCCCTTTGTTCTTTTGTTGACTCAGTCTTTTGTTTTACCACATCGGATTTGACGGAAGCAGTACCCGTTGCTTCTTCAGCCACCTGAGCCTCTATCATCTCCGCCTTTTGTTCTTTTATTGATTCAATCTTCTGTTTCACTACATCGGATTTGCCGGCACCAACCTTCAACAATGACGCCTTGTTAAGATATCTCATTGCTTCATCAAGATCCGAAATAGCGCCTCTGCTTTCAGATACACCTGCTTTATACATTAAATCATTAAACTTAATGTCATTTAAACGGCTATAAGCTTTTTTGCGAAGATCACCTGTTGTTGCAAATAACAAGGCTTCATTCAGGTATGACTTTATAGCCACATAATCAGGAGTATCCGACATGGTTGAAATAGCATCTGCTTTATCGATATAATAGTTAAAAATAAGAGGAAATACTTCGGTTTTAGAATAAACAGCATTAATTTGCTCGGGCAACGGCACTCCGGGGAGAGTCATCATCCGCTCTTCGCCCAGGGGAGCATATCTGCCCTGCCAGATCTCAAGCACTCCAGCTTTTTCTTTAATATAATATTTACTGTTATTTGAAGAACTTGCGCTGAAAATGAGTGCAACCAAAATAATAAAACCAGATGCAAGACCGATAATTACCTTTTTCATAGTTGCTTTTTCTGCAGCTTCTCTTTCTGCGGCTGACTTTTCCGCGGCTGCCTTTTCCACTGCTGCCTTTTCAGCAGCAGCTTTTTTTGCTGCCTTTCTTTCAGCAGCTTCCTTCTTTATTTCAGCCCTGATAGTCGCCATGTCTCTTTTCTTGAGCAACAGTTTTTTTATTCTCTTGGCTTCTTTATCACTCAAGCCGGAAACAATCGGCGGTGAAGCAAAATTCTTTAAATATTCCTCATCCACGGCAGCCCTGAAAATTTTGGCTGGTTTCCAAGTCTCAAACTTCTTTAAAGGCAAAGTCTTTAAGTAAGCCTTTTTCTTTTCTGCCGCAGCTTTTTCTGCGGCTGCCTTCTCCGCGGCGGCTTTCTCCGCGGCAGCTTTTTCTGCGGCAGCTTTTTCTGCGGCTGCTTTTTCTGCGGCTGCTTTTTCGGCAGCAGCCTTCTCGGCCGCAGCTTTTTCTGCCGCCTCTCTTTCAGCAGCTTCCTTCTTTATCTCAGCTCTGATAGTCGCCATGTCTCTCTTCTTGAGCAATAGTTTTTTTATTCTCTTGGCTTCTTTATCACTCAAGCCGGAAACAATCGGTGGTGAAGCAAAATTCTTTAAATATTCCTCATTTGCGGCAGCCCTGAAAACCTCAGCCGGCTTCCAAACCTCAAATTTCTTTAAAATCAGATCCTTTAATGAGACCTTCTCCTTTTTTGCTGCTGCAACGGTTTTTTTGCTGCTAGTTTTGGCTGCTGCCGGAGTCTTGGTTGTTGTTTTGGCCGCTGCCTTTGTTTTAGCTGTTGTTTCTGTTTTGACCACGGTTTTGGCTTTTGCTGTAACTTTGGCCTTTTTAGCAGTCTTCTTTACCTCATCCTTTTTTGCAGATTTAGTCTTCTTTTTTGTGGTAGATTTGATCAAGCTCTTTTTTCCCATAACAACCCCTTTGAATTTACGTAAGATCTGGCATATGAATTAGTAATTAAAGGCACAAAACTGTAGTTATATATAAAATAAGTGCGATTTTGTAAACACTATTTTGCAACACAAATCCTAATTATGGATTGCAATTATGATAACTATTTAGTTTCTATAAAAAAACCGCTTTCTTTCGATTTTTTTAATAAAATAGTCTAATTGACAGATCATAATTTATTCTTTATTATTTAAGTTAAGCGATTTTTTGCAAAGGGGGAATACCTTCATGTCCAGTCAGCCTGAAAAAAGGGTAAAGAACAACATAAAAACACCGGACACAGTTAAAATCGATGTGCTCAAAACCATTGATTACAAATATAACAAGATAAGGGACATTGATATTACAATTCAACAACCCGAGTTTACATCCGTGTGCCCGATGACCGGGTTGCCGGATTTCGGATGTATAACAATTAGATACATACCCAATAATAAGATTGTTGAATTAAAGTCTCTGAAATTTTATATGTTACAATACAGAAATGTCGGCATTTTCTATGAACATGTGGTCAACAACATATTAAATGACCTGGTAGAAGTACTTAATCCTGAATGGATGGAAGTTGCAGGAAATTTTACAGCAAGAGGCGGCATTACTACGAAAGTTGCCGTTGAATATAATGGAGGGAATGGTAACACTTTAGCCATTTGAAAAAAATTCTGACAGGATAACAGGATAAACAAGATTTTGTTTCAAGTGAACAAACAAGGCTAATATGTTTAATTGTTAATTTTGATAAACGGAAAGTTGAAATCAAACGTAAAATAAGGGATTTTGATGAGGATTTACAGGATGAGTTTTGATGTTTTAATCCTGAATATCCTGTTAATCCTGTCAAAAAAATCTCTTTGAAAGACATTGTTACAAAAAATGAAATTTTATTATTTAAAGACTTTTAATCAAATACTTGTCGTTATTGCTATCTGCTTTTTATTTTCTTTCGCATCGCTGATTGCAGGATGCTCATTTTTGCCGGCTATAAAAAAAATAGCTTGCGATATAAAAGCCCCTGCAGGTGATTTAAAGAAAAAAGTTGGAATAACTTTCTTCGAAAACCATACTTTTGGGGCCGTTAATAACTTCGAAAAAATCTTTCATATTAAACTTGTCGAAAGCATAAAAGAAACATGCCCGGACATCCTTATTATAAAACCGGGAGATACAGGACATCCTGATCAAATGGCTGTGCTCCCGAAACTCGCCTCAGGGCGAATTGATAACCTCGTTCTTGCAAAAACAGGCAGAAAACTTGGTCTAAATGCAATTGTCACAGGAAGTCTTATAGATATAAGCGGAAATAAAGAAAACAGGGGAATTCTGTGGTTCAAAAATACCTATAACTTTATTCGATTTCAAATTGTTGTAGAAGTCTATGATACTGAAACCGGCGCAAAAATTTTCGATGACAGTTTTGATGACGAAATCCAGGTCGATGAAATAGATCTTTATAATCTCAGAACCGGCAAAGCAAATGAAATACCGGTATTAAACGATGCTTTGTTAAACGCAGTGATTCCCATAGGCGAAAAGATCTGCGACGCTGTCAATAGTCAGCCCTGGAAAGGATATGTAATTTCAAGCTTTGATGACAAAATAATAATATCTTCAGGAAAAAGATCGGGTCTTATCCTTGGAGACAAACTTGATGTATATGATAGCGGAAATATATTTGAAGGAAAAGACAGCCAGGAATTTTTCATTCCAGGGCCTAAAATTGGAGAGATTAAGATAACCGCACTTTATCCTGATAAAGCCGAGGCAGCCCTTATTTCAGGCAAAAATATAAAGGTCGGAAGTACAGTAAAAATAAAGTAATCCGTTCATAGCCTTTCTCCCGGGTTATAATTTATGAGCCTAAAAATCTCATATATGTTTTTAAAAGATCTATGGCTTCGTCTTCTGATGAAATTCGCTTTATCGACTCACGGAATTTACTGCTGCATTTCAATCCTTTGACAAACCATCCAAGTCGGCTGCGCATCATAGAACATGCGCGCTTTTCTCCAAAATATCTTACCGACTCATGAATATATTTTAACATAACTTCAAAGCGATGTGTAAAATCCATACAAAACGATTCATCCCCTCTGAAACGCGCCAATACCTGAGCAAAAATCCATGGATTTCCTATAGCGGCCCTTCCAATCATAACGGCATCACAGCCTGTCTCGTTTTGCATTCTAACGGCATCATCCGGAGTAATAATATCGCCGTTTCCAATTACAGGAATCGGAACAATTTTTTTTACTGCTGTTATAATTGACCAGTCTGCTTTGCCTCTGAATCCCTGGACAGCAGTTCGAGGATGCACGGCAATTGCATCCACACCGCACCCTTCAGCAATTTCCGCAATCCTGAAAGCATGGGCTCCTGAATTATCCCATCCAGTCCTTATTTTTATGGTAACCGGTATGCTTACCGACTTTCGAACAGCTTTTAACAATGACTCCGCCCTTTCGGGCTCTTTCATCAAAACAACACCGGCACCTGTTTTAACCACTTTTTTAACCGAACAGCCAAAATTAATATCCAGTAAAGATGCCCCTGAAGATTCAACTATTTCAGCAGCTTCAGCCATTATTGAAGGATCAGTTCCAAATATTTGAACAGATAAGGGCTTTTCTTCAGGTATAGAGTCAAGCATTTGTAAAGTTTTTTTTGATCGGTGCACAAGACCGTTTGCGCTTATCATTTCAGAGCAGACAAGACCGCAGCCGGCTTCTTTTGCTAAAAGCCGAAAAGGTAAACTGGTAATACCGGCAAGTGGAGCCAAAATTACCGAATTATCAAGAACAAGTGACCCGATTTTTAAGGGTTTATGCATGGTTAGTGCTTGAAGCTGGATTTGCATAACAAAAAAGACAGTTATGATAACATGGATGAAGGCTGTAGGATCCTATATCTGCGGATACCTTGCATCCACACCCATTTTTTATCCTCTGGCCGGAATCTTTATTAAGAGAAAGAGACCCTCCAAATAATTTCATCAGAAGATCATTTGGTATGCACGAACTTTTTGTAATACCGGAGTTTTCAGGAAGAATTGACAGCAATTCTTTCTCGCAACAGGTATGGAGACTGATATTTTTATCAGACAGCTCATCTTTCATTTTCAAAACAATTTCGCTTTTTATTTCAATGGGCGGATCAATGAAAACAAAGCCCGGAATTTTTGCAATTCTTTTTCGAATCTTATGATAATCATCCATGAAGCTGGTGATACACCTTTTGATGCCATACCTGGAGGCTTTGCTTGAAATATAGTTGAAATCATTAAGATTGTCATGAATCTTTCCATCTTTTGTCTTATAAAAGCAGATAGGATCAAATCTCCAACTTATACTGCTGGAATCGAAATTCCTGCAAAGATATTCTAGTTGACGAATGCGTTCCTCTAAAGCAGGCACATTAGGTTCAAGCAATGGCTCCTTAGAATTTATGGTAAAATTAAAATAAACATTATATCCCATTTCTCTAAGCTTTTCTCCGAATCCGTTTTTTATAAAAGGCCCAAAATTTTTCGACCAGAATAAAATGGTATGGACCTTATCCGGAGTAGCCGGCACGATTGATACATGCCTGTTATACGGATTCACCACCTCAAAGTGGCCATTTTTAATCTGCTTCATAAACCACTTCATGTAAAATGCAGGTATATCTGTTCTTCTTGAGGCTGAAATTACTATTTTAACCGCAGACTCCATCAATAATTAGTAACCGTTCACTTTTTCCTAAGATCCGCCAGAGATATTATTTTGGCTCCACCAGACTCTTTTGGTGTTTCTTGCTTTTTTTTCTGAAATGTATGCTTTGCAGATTCTTCAGGACATGCAACAAGTTCCATTCGCACTTTTTTGCCGCTCATTGTAAACTCTTCACCATCAATATATATATCCCTTAGTATCCATGTAACAGAGTAAAGGGGCGTTTGAAGAATCAGCAATTTTACATGATACCAGTCAGGTTTAGCATCCGGCAAAATTTTTTCAATCCTGGCAAAAATAAGCGGTTTGTCTTCAAAGTATAGCAAGA
The DNA here is from genome assembly GCA_030262895.1 of Deltaproteobacteria bacterium. GTDB lineage: Bacteria > Desulfobacterota > Desulfobacteria > Desulfobacterales > ETH-SRB1 > B13-G4. Next base: position 26,131 of record JAJSZW010000025.1, read on the forward strand.
CTACATCATTTTCTTTCGCCATTTATAAATATCCTTTTCCCATAAAAGCACAAAAAATGGTGTTGAAGTTTTAATATCTTCATTATATCTTAAGGCGTAATAGTTCAGCCACTAAGACACAAAGCAGGGATATTATTTCTCGTTTCTCGTTCCCATGCTCCAGCGTGGGAATGCATAATAAAATGTCATTAAATAAGACAATGAACAAGAACAATTCAGGAAATTCAATTAGAAAGAGAGCAAAGGAACTGGTTTGCCTCTATGCATTTTCCAACCTGGTTGAACCTGGTTGTAAAGAACGATATTACAGTTGACGAGATACTTCAAGGGACAATTGATCTAATACCCCCAGCGTCGCAAAATCAGGAAATCACTTCTGCACGTATAATTTTTGAAGATCAAATTTATAAAACAAAAAAATGACAAAGGAGGAAAGCCCGGCATGAAGAAATGGTATAGAATTATATTGTTGTGTGTAGTTTTTCTGTTCAGCAGCATTGTAAGCAGCTCCGCCGAGATATCATCGGAAGAATTGCTTCAGATTCTGATAGAAAAGGGCATTATTACCGATAAGGACATTGAAAAAGCAAAACTATCAAAAGAACCAGCGGAAAAAATCGCCCAGGAACAGGAAACAGACAAGTTTGTTGTAAAGACGGCCAGAAAACCAAAGAGCGTTAACTTTAAGGGGCGTGTACAGGCAAGGTACACATATATTGAAAACGGCGATCTTGATAATGTGACTTACCAGAAGGCCTTTGATCGAGAGGAGTTTGATGGCTTCTCCATCAGGCGTGTACGTCTGCGATGGTATGGCGAAGTTATCGACAAATGGAAATATCATGTTCAGGTCAGTGTTGACGGCGACAGCAATGCCGACAGTATAGATTCTTCCTTGCCGGATTATGCGCTCAGGAAAGACGATGTCGGCCTCAAGCTGCAGGATGCTTATTTTACCTATGATCACAATCCTTACTTCAATATAACGGTTGGTCAATTCAAGTCACGCTTTTCACCTTCATACCTTGTTGCAGGGCCTACTCTCCCTCTGTGTGAACGTCCGCTTGTTATTGATAAACTCTCCAGAAAGCGTGAAATTGGGATAAGCTTTGAAGCAGCCAAGAATGGCGCATTTGACGGCAGGGACCACGGAGGCAAACTGCATGACAAACCTTTCTACTATGCAGTAGGTCTATATAATGGCAACGGTTTCAATAAAATGCAAAATGACAATGATAACCTTATGGCGACCGCCATGGTTGTTTACAGGCCGTCAAAATATATAAATTTCGGCATAAGCTATGCATACGACCAGACCGGATATGATTACGAAACCACAGTTCTTGGAAATGCCACAGTATTTGGCGGCAATTATGTTTTTGAAACAAAAGACGGTGTAGTCGGCAAGCACCTGAACATATGGGATTTCAACTCAGCGTTGGATATTGGACCATTTCATGCCCAGATCGAATATGTACAGCAACATGGACATGGAACAAATCGAGCCTATGGTTATGGAATACAGGGACAGTATGACCTGACCGACAACTTTCAGCTTACGGCCCGGTATGACGAATTTGATCCAAATGTAGATGTTGATGACGGTTTTGACAGCCGCTGGTACACTGTCGGATGGAACTGGTTTATTCACAGGCAGGATATTAAATGGCAACTTAATTATACAGTAAGAAAGGAAATGCATGGCTATCATGAAGATAATGATGTTCTGGTAACTCATTTTCAGATACTTTTCTAACTTCTAAGCAGCAAAACAAAAAAACCCGGGTCGATTTGGCCCGGGTTTTTTTATTATCGTAAACTAATTTTTAAATGATGACTAAAAGCTGATCTGCCATTTTGCACCAAAATAGCTTTCATACCCTTGATCTGCATTACCACCATCTTCCTCATAATCATAATGACCTATTTCAGGAACAACCATTACGCCTTGCGCCAGAGTAATCGGTGCCTGCAGATAAACCGCCCATGCCTCATCCTTATGATTTTTGCCTACAGGATCATCTTCACCTGTAACATAGCCATATCCGGCCTCAACACCAATAACATCGTTTATCTTAACGCCTATGGATGCTACGCCGCCATAGCCATTATTATCTCTAATATCATTGGTTCCCATATCAGGCTCAAAATCTACTTCCTGAGTATAGCTAAGTCCATATATATCAACGTTCTGGCCCTCCCAGATCATGGCCTTTAATGTTACAGGGCCCACATTAACTACGCCGGAAACACCATAGAGATAGCAGGTAACATCATATTCCCTGTCTGCTGCATCAACAGCCTCAACTGCAATCCAACCGCCAAATGCTTTTAATGAAAAGGTGTCCATTGCCAAGGTATAGCTTGCCTCTACTTTGGGGAAAGTAGTATCAAAGTCACTAAAACCTATCGCATGAGGATCGCTTAACCCTGGCTTTATCAAGGCAAGTTTAAAACCTTCCATCTCAACCTGAATCATGGGGGCGTATACATAGAAACCACCAAAGCCCCTTAGACCATAATCATTATCATAAACCTGATTTGTAACAAAATGAATAGGTGTATATGTTTTCCCAACAGTTAATTCGCCAACTCCAAAATCCCAGGTTCCATATATTTTTCTTAACGTTACATTTGAACTATCATGACCATGACCACCATGGTGATAATCATAATCAAACTGATGACCATATTCAAAACAACCGCCTATATCACCCTTATGTACTTTTGCGCCAATATGTGAAACTGGATTGAGCTCCCATCTTGAATCTCTGTCGTCAAAACCGGTTTCATTAGAAGGATTATTTTCATCCTGATTAACGTTAAACGTTTGCATGCGCACGCTACCATAAAAATTCCAGCCAACGGCACTGTCACCTCCGCCGGCACCGGCACCAGCAGGGACTGCAAATACAATTGCAAGCATTATTGCTGATAAAATAACAAATAATTTCTTCATCATAAATTTCTCCTTAAAAACGCCAAATATAAATAACAACTATCTGTTCAACATCCTTAACCCAACCAAGTCCTCCTCATTCACCCCCTTTCCAAGCGAAATAAAGACAGAACTATTATTATATAACACTTAATATCTTAATATAAATGATTATTAACAAATGGGCTCTGCTTGCGAAATTTGATTTTCTACTAAATTGTAAGATAAATGTCAAGTTTTTTGTAATTTACAATAACTGTAAAATGTTATATCCTGTTGTTTTAGTTATCAATTTTCGCATATTATAGAAACTGGCCCATGATTCCTGACCCCTGCCCCCTAGGGAAACGTCAAAGTCAGTGCTAAAGTGCTAATATTTAGAGTTTGTGGGGACCTCAAAATCCGAAATACGAATATCGAAACTCGAAACAATATCTAATTTCGAATATCAAATGACCAAAATATATCAGGCACTTATGCAATATCTATGACACTGCACCATGTTTGAAATTTTGAATTTTGGTCATTCGTGTTTGTTTCTGATTTCGAGCTTCGAGCTTCGAATTTATTGAAAATTGAATAAGTAAGCAATTCTTGTATATTCAGGAGGTTATCAGCTTAAATGACGTGGTCCTGCCCTGATCCCCGCTCCTACACAATTCTTTTAAAGGATTTTTCTATAGATTCTAAAGTCCGGCTTATCCAGGTTGGACGTCCGTGAGGGCAATGTGACGGGTTTTCGCATTCATCGAGCTGCGCAAGCAGTGCCGTTATCTGTTTATCCAAAAGCCGCTGATTCGCTCTAATTGCTCCATGGCAGGCAATAAGCATCAGGCATTGATCAATTGTCTTCTCCAGACCTTGAGTTAAACCGGATTCCAGCATTTTCTCCGCAATTTCCAGAATAATCGGCTTAATCTCCCTGTCTGCAAGAATAGCAGGAACAGACTTAACCACAAAAGTTGTTCCGCCAAAGGGCTCAATTTCAAGTCCAAGTTTTTTCAGATCCGGAATAAGTGTCTCAAGCATGTGTGCTTCTCTATGTCCAATATCAATGGCCTCCGGCATCAAGAGTTTCTGAACTTCTATTTTTGAATTCATAGAAAGTTTTTTCAGATGCTCAAAAAGAACCCGCTCATGCGCTGCATGCTGATCAATAAGCACCAGCTCTTCATCAGATTCGCATAGTATATATGTATTATGAAACTGACCAACTACCCTTAAATCACTAAAACGCTTTTCCTCCCAGAGACTTTTTTGCGTAGCAGAAAAATCAGGAATGTCTTTGATGGCTTTGCTGTACCGGGCAACAGGCTCTGAAACAAAAAAAGACTTTTGTCTGGAAAAATTTTCCGCACTCCATTTTGGCCGGTCAGCTATACTCAATGTTTCTGATACAGCTTCTATCAATGCTTTATGAACCTGCTTCTGCTGTGCTAACCGAACCTCGTGTTTTGATGGGTGAACATTTACGTCCACCTGATCATATGGAACCTTTATAAAAAGTACTGCAACAGGGAACTGCCCCTTGATCAATCTTCCGGCATATCCTTCAAAAAGTGCGTGCTGTATTCCTCTGTCTCGAACAACTCTGCCGTTTATATATATATAGATTCCCCTGGAAGTTTTTCGTGAAATCCGGCGAGATGAAATCCATCCTTCACCGGAAACAAACTTGTCTTCAAATTTGATTCTTAAAAGATCATTTCTCATATCATTTCCGACAACATCAAGGACTCTGTTAAACGGATCAGGCGATGAGTACCAGTTTTTAACTGTTTTTCCATTGTGATATAGTTTAAATTGGACATCAGGCCATCCCAATGCAATATTCGCAACGGTTTCTACAATATGCCCTATTTCTGTTTTTACTGTCTTTAAGAATTTTCGTCTGGCAGGAGTATTGAAGAAAAGATGCCTGGCAGTTATCATTGTGCCCATTGGAGCACCAATTTCAGCGACCTTTTTTATTGTTCCTCCCTCTACAAAGACCTCTGTGCCGACTTCGGATATTTCATCTTTTGTGATAAGAGAAAATTTGGAAACAGAGGCAATGCTGGGAAGCGCTTCACCTCTAAAACCAAGTGTATTTATAGAAAATAAATCCCTGTCCTTATAGATTTTACTGGTTGCATAACGTTCCAGGGAAAGGAGTGCATCATCATGGTTCATTCCAATGCCATTGTCGGAAACCCGCATCAGAGACAAACCGCCGTTTGCAATCTCGATTATAATTCTTGTGCTGCCCGCGTCCAGTGAATTTTCTACGAGTTCCTTGACAACTGAACAAGGGCGTTCTACGACTTCGCCGGCAGCTATCTTATTGGAGAGAATTTCAGGAAGTATTTTTATTTGGGACACGTTTGGATACCTGAGTAGTTACGATTTATCAAGAACAAAGCGCCGCAAAAATTCCGCTTCCTTTGGAGAAAGGTTAAATTTGATGCAGGCTTCCTCTATGATTTTATTCAGGTCCTTTCCAGGCTCAAACTTTCTCTGCTCAGAAACCCACTTAACCGCCTTTCTTATTACTTCGCCTACTGGTTGAATACTCATGTTTATTATCCTTTAGACTTTCAGATAAATAATTTCACTGTGTTATCAGTCGTCGACGTATAACTAATACGCTTTCCTCCTTTTGGCCTTGTGAAATTAATTATTTTTAATTAAACCTCGGGCTCCGCCCGAGCGACCCTAAAAGGTTTGACCGTTCCGGCGAGAATATTGAACGGCAGAGTAAAGCGTTTTTTTGAACATCGAACATCCAACATCGAACGTTGAACATCGAATGATGAAATCGCTTTGCTCCGCCAGTTTATAAATTAGCAGAATACCTTATTCAAAATTCGACGTTGGACGTTCGATGTTCGATGTTCATAGTCTTTTAGCTTGATAGCTACGTCCTGAATATTGGATTGTAATTTGCAGCAATTGCGATGCTTTTAGACCCCTTCGAGGGGTCTTCATCAAACCACGTCCTATGGGCGTGGTAGGTGATTATCTGAAAGTCTATTAACTACAAGACAGGCTTTTTATTGTGAAAATCCGTTGCCTGCTCGAAATTATATGCCACTTTAATCATCTTTTCCTCATTAAAATGCTTTCCCATGATTTGCAGGCCTATTGGAAGTCCTTGTGAAGAAAATCCGCATGGAACCGACATGCCGGGTATCCCCGCAAGATTTGCCGAAAGAGTAAATATGTCGGACAGGTACATCTTCAGGGGATCTTCTGTTTTTTCCCCTGTTTTAAAGGCCGGAGTCGGTGCCACAGGAGATAACAACACATCACAGGATTTAAATGCTCTTTTAAAATCTTCTATAATCAATGTGCGTACCTGAGAAGCCTTCCTGTAATATGCATCGTAATAACCGGCTGAAAGGCAGTAAGTTCCTATGATTATACGACGCTTGACCTCGGAACCGAACCCCATCGATCTTGTGCTTCTGTACATCTCTATAAGATCATTCTTGTCTTTATCCCTTAAACCATACTTTACACCATCATATCTGGCAAGATTTGAACTGGCCTCTGAAGGAGCAATAACATAATAGGCCGCAACCGCATATTCAGTATGCGGAAGAGAGACTTCCACACATTCGGCGCCAAGGCCCTCAATGGCCATCACTGCATTTTTCACTGCTTCTGAAACTTCAGCATCCAGGCCGGACAAAGCATTATATTCCTTTGGAATGCCGATTTTAAAGCCTTTTAATCCTTTTTCAAGAAATGTTGTATAATCAGGCACATCCATAGGCACTGATGTGGAGTCTCCAGCGTCATAACCGGAAATAGCATTTAACAATACAGCGCAATCCGAAACATCCTTTGTCAGAGGGCCAATCTGGTCAAGCGAAGAAGCAAAAGCTACAAGGCCAAAACGGGAAACTCTTCCATATGTCGGTTTCATGCCGACCACTCCGCAGTGAGACGCGGGCTGCCTTATTGATCCACCTGTATCTGAACCCAGAGACCCTAAACACATATCAGCGGCAACTGCCGCGGCTGACCCTCCGCTTGAACCGCCGGGAATATATGCTAAATCCCATGGATTATTTGTCAGTTTAATGCCTGAGTGCTCTGTAGATGAACCCATGGCGAATTCATCCATGTTTGCCTTTCCCACAATCACTGCACCTGCTTTTTTCAGTTTTTTTATTACAAATGCATCATAAGGGGGCACAAAATTTTCAAGAATCTTTGATGCACAGGTAGTACGAAGATCTTTTGTGCAAATAAGGTCCTTTATCGCCAAAGGTATGCCCGTAAGGTGTGTAATATTGCCTTCTGCAATAGCCTTGTCGGCAAGTTCGGCCTGAGCCATTGCTGTTTCACCGGCAACAGTGATATATGCCCCCACGCGCGGTTCAACAGACTCAACTCGATCAAGAACGCTTTTTGTCAGTTCCTGTGAAGATATTTCTCTGCTTTTTAATAAATTGTGGGCTTCATGTATGGTGAGTTCATAAAGATTCATTTGTATTTTTGCTCCTTTTTACCCTATAACTTTCGGAACCACAAAATTCCCATCCTCTTTTTCAGGAGCATTTGCAAGAGCTTTATTTCTATCAAGATGCTCTTTTACTTTGTCTTCACGAAAAGCATTGGTCAGAAAAATCGCATGTGAAGTTGGAGCCACACCCTCAGTCTCAACACGATTAAGCATATCAACGTATTCCAGTATATTATCTATTTGTCCGGCAAACTTACCGATGGACTCTTCATCCAGATCAAGGCGGGCAAGATTCGCAACATGAACTATTTCCTTTTTAGTAATTTTCATTAATCTCTCCCGATCTCTCGTAGGGGCACGATGCATCGTGCCCCTACCATCTTTCCAAATCCTTATCGATTCACAAGGATCGGACCATATTTTTCCTTTTTTAACTTATTAAGAGTGCTGCCGGCTTCAGCCTTATCTTTGAAATAACCTATCCTTACTCTGTGCCAGATACCTTTCTCAGGAATATTGCTTGAAGTCCTGTAAGCAAGGTATCCTTTTTTTTTCAGCCTTGTCACCATTTCATCAGCATCTTTTGAATCCTTTAAAGATGCAACCTGGATTGTAAGTTTTTTATCAGTTTCTGTTAAGTTCTTTTGCTTGTCTTTAGTTATTATTTTAGATTTGCCGGAAATTACCCTTTTCTTAACTTTTACAGTCTCATTTTTAGCCAGATGTTTTGTTTCTTGTTCTTTAGATATACCAGCTCCATTATGCTTATCTTTTTTGGTCTCCTTCAGCGCCTCGTAAAAGCCGAAATCTGTTTTATTTCTAACCCCATCTGAATCAATTTTAAACCGTTTTTGCTCTTTCTTGATAACCGCTTCTTTTAAAGCAACCAATTCTTTCTGAAGTTTCTCAATATCAAATTTTACAGGAACCGTATCCCTCCCAACAAGAATACCTAAAACAAACATCCATGCGGAAACAAAAATAATCAAAAAAATCCAGCTCGAAGGCTCTTTAGGAACAAACTGAATAGAAGGCTTTTTTTTATCTTTTTTATTCTTCATTACATTTTTTCAGGTGCGGACACGCCGAGCAGTGATAAACCGTTTCGGATTATCTTTTTAATCGCAAGCACGAGATAAAGTCGTCCAATGGTCAATTCAGCCTCATCTGTAAGCACTCTGTGTTTATTATAATAGGCGTGAAAAGCTGATGCAAGATTCATCAGATAATACGTGATCCGATGAGGTTCCATATACTCCGCACTGCACCTTACTATTTCGGGGTAACGCGCCATAATCTTAATTAATTGTATTTCCTCAGGTTCATTAAGTCCGGATATTGCGGCATCATTCCAGACTATCTCACTTATTCCTCTTTCCCGTGCCTTCCGGACAATACTTGATATCCTGGCATGCACGTATTGAACGTAATACACAGGATTATCATTTGTCTTCTTTTTGGCGAGTTCCAGATCAAAATCAAGTGCGCTCTCATAATGACGCGTTAAAAAAATAAATCTTGCCGCATCACTGCCGACTTCACTGATTACGTCTCTGAGAGTAACAAACTCACCGGATCTGGTTGACATTGAAACAGGCTCTCCTTCGCGCAGCAGATTGACAAGTTGAATCAGAATAACATTAAATTTGTCTCTCGTGTGACCTGAGGCCTCAATTGCGGCTGACACCCTGGGAATATATCCGTGGTGATCAGCTCCCCATACATCAATAATTCTTTCAAAACCTCTATCAAACTTATCTTGATGATATGCTATATCAGAAGCAAAATACGTTGTCAGACCGTTACTGCGAACAACAACACGATTTTTTTCATCTCCGAAATCTTCAGTTCTAAACCATAGCGCCCCATCATCCTCAAATATAATATTTTGTTTGCGGAAATCATTTATTACTCTATCCACCTTGCCGGAATCATAGAGTCCCTGTTCACTGTACCATCTGTCAAATACTACCCCGAAAGATTCTAAGTCTTCCTTTATCTCAGCAAGAATATTATCCGCTGCAAAACGAGCGCAATAAGAAATGGCTTCATCTTCGCTCATCGATAAAAGTTTATCCCCATTATCGTCCCTTACTTTTCCTGCTAAATCACGAACATAGTCACCCTGGTAACAGTCTTCAGGGAATTGAACATCTGCCTCAAACAGTTCTTTATATCGCAGGAAAACAGAGCGGCCAAGAGTATTTATCTGCCTTCCTGAGTCATTAATATAGTATTCTTTTTCAACATTATAACCACAGAACAAAAGGATGTTTGCCACGCTATCTCCAACAGCGGCCCCTCTTCCATGTCCAACATGCAGCGGACCTGTAGGATTTGCGCTTACGAATTCCACCTGGATTTTCTTCCCTTTACCAATATCTGAAGCGCCGTAAAGTGCATCCCGTTCATGAATTTTTTGTAAAACAGGATGCCAGGAATGTTTATTTAAGAAAAAATTAATAAACCCCGGCCCTGCAATTTCAGTTTTATCAAGCATTCCGCTCGGGTCGTTTATATTTTTTATTATGGCCTCTGCAATCTTGCGGGGCGGCATCTTCTGGATTGATGCCATAACCATTGAAATGTTTGTTGAAAAATCACCGTGAGACCCGGCATTAGGCTCTTCAACTTCAATCTCCGGAAAATCCGACGATGGCAAATCGCCATTATCATATGCATCCTTAGACGCATTATAAATCATGTTTTTGATTTTCTGTTTCATTTTATTCCATAAATTTATTACGGCTTCGCAAATACGAAGCCGCTAATCAAAATTAAAAACCAATTGCAATATCCACTATAAACACCTATTTCACAATGGGTTCAATTCATAAAGACTTTTCATGCCCAAGTCAAGAATCTTGGCTTAAAATGGTTCTAAACAAGAGATGAACCCCGGGTCTTTCAAATATTTTTCCATTTCCATGGCAAGATAGGACAGGTGGCTC
>JAJSZW010000026.1 GCA_030262895.1 Deltaproteobacteria bacterium
CTCCAACTCATAAAATAGATTGCTTCAAAAATAGAGTAGCATTAGAAATCGAATGGAACAATAAAGACCCGTTTTACGATCGTGATTTGAATAATTTTAGGTTGTTATTTGATCTGCGTGCAATAAGCGTAGGTATAATTATTACACGATGTGATGAACTTCAAGATATATTCAATGACATAAAAAGAGGCAAGTCTTATGGTGCTTCAACTACACATATGAGTAAATTACTTCCCAGAATTGAAGGAGGTAGTGGTGCAGGTTGTCCTATTGTTGTTTTCGGAATATCAAAATCTCTTTATGTAGAGGATATTTAATTATGAATGTGTCAGATAATTTATTAAATTTTATTGGCAAAAGAAAGTTTTCTACAATACTTGCGGATCCACCTTGGCAGTTTCAGAACCGTACAGGTAAAATGGCCCCAGAACTTAAACGGTTGTCACGTTATTTAACAATGAAGTTACAAGAAATAAAAGACCTGCCTGTAGAGGCAATTGCTGAAGAAAGAGCTTATCTTTATTTGTGGATTCCAAATGCACTTTTGGCAGAAGGTATGCAAGTAATGGAAAACTGGGGCTTTAAGTATAAAACGAACCTGATCTGGTATAAAATTAGGAAGGATGGTGGCCCTGATAGACGGGGGGTTGGATTTTATTTCAGGAATGTGACGGAAATGATTTTATTTGGTGTTCGTGGAAAAAATATTAGAACTTTACAACCAGGAAGAAGTCAGGAAAATATTATATCATCACGCAAAAGAGAACATAGCAGGAAACCAGATGAACAGTACGATATAATTGAATCTTGCAGTTGGGGTCCATATTTAGAGCTTTTTGGAAGAGGGACAAGAAAAGGATGGATTACTTGGGGTAATCAATCTGAAGAATATACCCCAGATTGGGCAACATATTCAAATCACTCTCAAACAGAAAAAGTCATTCCGTTTAATAAAGTTAAAGTTGGGTAAAATATAACAAGAAGGTTTTAAAACGGGGAAGCAACTATCTACGATTTTTGCAAATGCTATAACAATGTTTTATGAGATATTATATTGCTAATAATTTAAACATATTTGATTTTGATCAACGGTTTGAAGTTGCTGAAAGCAGTATCGAACCATTTTATTATGATGTTGCAAATAAAATTAAATTATATAATTTAGACACCTTCTCGTTTTTTCCATATATACCAGATAATTGTGTCGATCTGATCTTTGCAGATCCGCCTTATTTTTTATCATCCGGTGGTATAACATGTAGCAGTGGAAAAAGGGTATGTGTAGATAAAGGGAAGTGGGATAAATCACGTAATATTAAATCTGTTCATAGTTTCAACAAGAAATTGTTGATAGAAAGCAAGCGAATTTTAAAAGCAAATGGATCAATATGGGTTTGTGGAACATTTCATAATATTTTCTCAATTGGATTTGCCTTGCAGGAGTTAGACTTTAAAATATTAAACAATATCGTATGGGAAAAGCAAGACCCTCCTCCAAATTTAACCAAAAAGTATTTCACTCATGCATCTGAACATATTATTTGGGCATCAAAAACAAAATATTCAAAACATACTTTTAATTATGATATGCTCAAAACTTTTTCAAACGAGGAACCAATGAAATCTGTATGGAGAGATATCTGGAAAATGTCATCAGCCAATAATTCTGAAAAAATTTTTGGGAAACATCCAACACAAAAGCCGGAAGAAGTTGTTCAAAGAGCTATAATAGCATCCAGTAATATCAACGATTTAGTATTCGATCCCTTTTGTGGGAGTGGCACGACGGGAGTTGTATGTAAAAGACTAAATCGAAAATTTGTTGGTATTGATAATAATATAGAGTATTTGAATATAGCCAAAAAAAGATTAACGGCGACAAACAACGACGTTAAACATACTTCGTTTTAGAGTATTTTAATTGTTGGTTAGCTGCCCTTAAACTTCATACTCATGTTGGTGGCTATGATCACAGAAGAATGGCCAGCATGGCTGAAAGCAATGCAAAAATGCAAAATGGATCAATTGGTGAAGCGCGGACCCGGGCATTCCTAATCGACCGCTTTTGGGTTCTCGAAAGAAGTGTCGATATTGATGGTGCCGATTTTATCATTCAGAGGTGCATCACGTCCGCAAATCTACTGGACAAAAGGCCTCCCCGGTTCGGAGTAGTCTATGCTAAATTCTTTGCTGGTCCGAAAACTTCGCATCATATATACAAACAGTACCTTTGTTTGCTCCCAAAGTACTTGCCAAAATGGATAAGAAAGACAAAATACGGGCCTGCTACCAGCACGCCTGCTTGCGATATGTTTCAAATAATCAGATGACTAATGTTTCATTACGTAAGCGATTTTCTATTGAAGACAAGAATTACTCCGTGGCATCACGGATTATCGCCGACACCATGAATGCCGGTTTGGTGAAACCCCACGATCCGGAAAGCACTTCTCGTAAGCACGCGAAATATGTACCGTTCTGGGCATGATTGTATATTATGCTCGTGTGGAGCTCATTTTGATGGTGATTGAGATTGTAAGGGCAAAATGGTGGAAATGGAAAGGATGGGAGTTTGCTGAGGCGTAAGTCTATCACTTATGTATTTTATGTGATCATCTTTGTGACCGAGAGGTGCTGGCACACAAAAATATATTTTAAATCAATTAGTTACTTATGTGATGGTTATGTGACAGAGTGGCAAAAAAGAGAAACGAGCTGATGGGCAATATCGCAGATGAAATTTTTATCGCACATGCCGCAAAAGGCGGCAAAAATAAAACAAAAAACGCTGCTCAAATAACAGGTGATTAACAACCGATTTATATGAAACACTCCGCAGGGAGTTTTGTTTTTATAAAAAAGCAACTGGCAAAATAATTTGATATGCCTAAAAACTTTAAATTAATAATAGAATATGACGGCGATTCCTATCATGGCTGGCAGAGGCAGAAAAATCTGCGTACGATCCAGGGAGAAATTGAAAAAGCTTTAATGAAAATGACAGGCAATAAAGTTAGCCTGACAGGCTCAGGCAGAACTGACGCCGGAGTCCACGCTTTTGGTCAAGTAGCCGGCTTTCATTGCGATACAAATTTGTTGCCGGAAGAATTCTATAGAGGGTTAAACAGCCTCCTGACGGATGATATTATTATAAAGGAATGCAAGGCGGTTGATGAAAAATTCCATGCCCGATATGATGTAAAAAGCAAAATTTACAGCTACCGGATATTAAATTGCCATACACCTGCTGCTATTGGCAGGCAGTATGCATGGTTTATACGCAAAAAGCTTGATCTTAATGCGATGGAATCCGCTGTATCACACATTATAGGCGCACATGATTTCAAGGCATTTGAAGGAACGGGAAGCCCAAGGTCACATACAATAAGAAATATTATTGATGCAAAGATTAAGGAAAAAAATGATCAATATCTTTACTTTGAAATAGAAGCGAATGGTTTTTTAAAGCATATGGTGCGCAATATTGTTGGTACTCTTGTAGATGTAGGGCTTCGCAAAATCACACCTGACGACTTCAAGCAAATACTTCTTTCCATGGACCGAAATAAAGCCGGAGCTACAGCGCCTCCGCACGGTCTGTTTTTACTGCATGTTAAATATTAAGTAAGCGTTCACGGAACATTGAAATTAGAAATTGGAAATTTGGCCTTCATGCTTTTGTACTGTTCTTCCAAATTTCTACTTTCCAATTTCAAGTTTCAAGCCGTGAACGGCTACCTATTTTTTTTCGCCTTATTCTTTATCTTCTGTACCTGCTGATTGTAAAAAGATATTACTTCTCTCCTGTTCAGCATTCCGACAAGAATACCATGGTCATCATCTTTAACTACAGGAAGGCTGTCTATATTTTTTATGGTAAACTTTCTAAGTACGGAGTTAAGATCTTCTGAGGCTGTAGCTACAATTATATCAGGTGTAGCAATATCCTGCATTACAACAAGCTGTTCGATCTCCTGCGAAAAGAGTACTTCTCTGATATCAGTACTGGAAAACATTCCGACAAGTCTTTCATGTTGGTCCATAACAGGGAAATAATGCTGCTTTGTTTTTGAAAAAAACTCCTTAAAATCCCAAAAAGGCATGTCCTGAGGGATCAGGGTTACCTTTTTCACGAGGTGCATTAAATCCTTCACCTTAATTGTTTGCAAAATATCTACAAAAAAATCTCCTGTATGTGCCGGAGAATCTATCTTGCTTTTTACCTGCTTTTCATAAATAGTCCATTTCTGAGCTGCAAGGTAAGACACAGAACAAACGAGAAGACTCGGCAAAAGCAAATGATAAGAATTGGTCATTTCGCTTACAAATATAATGGTTGAAATAGGAGTATTTGAAACAGCCGTAAAAAAGCCGGCCATACCTACAATTACAAAGGCTCCGGGCTGAGTTACGACCCCCGGTATAATTTGATTGAAAACTTTTCCAACCACACCGCCTACTGCTCCACCGATTACAATCGAAGGCCCGAAAACACCCCCACTCCCTCCGGAACCAATAGAAAATGATGTTGTTAAAATTTTGCCGACTGCAAGAAAGAGCAAAAAAGGTATCGTCAGCTCATTATAAATCGCTTTCTGAGCAAAACCGTATCCAAAAGCCAGGGTTTGAGGCAAAAAGAAACCTATTATGCCTGTACAGAGTCCACCGATAGCCGGCTTTATGTGGTTTGGAATATTTAATGATTTAAAAAATCTGGTTACGCTGTAAAATGATTTAATATAAAAAACACCTACACTTACAAGAATCAAAGCAAGAACGATATAAGGTCCTAATTCCAGCGGATTGCGGAATTTAAAATCCGGCGACTCAAACAGAGACCCCCAGCCGAAAACCAGGCAAAACACGCAATAGGCAACAACAGAAGAAATCCCCGCAGGTATAATAACTTCGGACTCAAATTCAGGATCTCTGTATAGGACTTCGGCAGCAAAAAGTGCTCCTGCCAGAGGAGCCCTGAAAATACTTCCTACACCGGCACCCACGCCGGCAGCCATCATTATCCTGCGCTCTCTGTCGGAAAGCTTTAACTTTGTCGCAAGAAATGAACCAAATCCCGCCCCAATTTGAGCTATAGGACCCTCCCTGCCTCCTGAACCTCCTGTTGTAAGAGTGATGGCCGAAGCTATGGTTTTTATAATTGGAACCCTGCCTCGCATAAAGCCGCCTTTTCTATGATATGAATCAATGGCGGCATCTGTTCCATGTCCTTCTGCTTCCGGTGCAAATGAATATACAAGCCAGCCGCTCAGAATTCCTCCAAAAGCAGGAAGAAAAAGCAGAATCCATCTATTAAAGGGGGTCGTTGTTGGTGGCAGAGGATTATGCTCACCGACAGGGAACGGAGGTCTATAGCCAGCTATAAAATCCATAAAGTAATGAATTCCAAGCTGGCATAGATAATGAAAAACAACTGAGCCGAGGCCGGCAATAACGCCAATTGCTATAAAATAAAGAGTCCACTTGCCGGCAAGAGCTATGCTGACGGATCTTTCTCTGCCGGTAACGGACTGTAAGATTTTTTTAAATTGATTAATAAATATAGCCATTTTGTGACAGGGATCCCTAACCCCCGACCCCTGCCCTTAAATCTTCAATCCCTTTTAATATGATATCGAACAACTCAGGGACATCGTCCTCTTCCAGGCATGAAAAGGCTATTCTTAAATTGGATTCTCCCATGGAAATAAGCCCGACTCCGTATTTTTCCAGAAGATGAAGCCTGAGCTTTTCAGCATCAACCCGCTTTAGTCTGATACACATAAAGTACCCTGAATTAAACGGATAAACATCCCAGGCGTCTTTGTATCTGGAATCCGAAAGGACTTCTTTAACTCGCATTGCTCTATTTTTAAGTATTTCGAACTTCTCTATCTTCTCTTCAGGATATTTTACATGCTGCATAGACTTTAATATTATAGTCTGGCCCAGATGTGATGCATTGGATATGGAGCCTCTTATACCTCCGGCAGTTTTTCTTTCAAGAGCATCATAAATATTTGCGGGATCATCTTCAGTTTGACATCCGTACGTAATAAAACCTACTCTCAAGCCCCACACGAAGTTCTCTTTTGTTGCGCCATCAAGCTTTACAGCGAGAAGCCTGGGGTGCAGCCCATTAAGACGTGCAAATATAGATTCTTTTAATATCCCTTCTTCGTAAAAGAGTCCGAAATAAGCATCATCAGACACAGCGATTATGTTTGTTCCCCCTTCTGCAACATCAATAAGAGTTTTAACTATGCTGTCTGCCTCTTTCTCGGTAAGAGTATATCCGGTAGGGTTATGCGGAAAATTAAGCAAAACGATGATCTTTTCATGTTTTTTTGCCTCATCCCTTACCTTTTCCTCAAAGGCCTTAAGGTTATATCCACCTTTTTCTGAAAAAATAGGATATTTGCTGATTCTTGCCATTTTTCTAACATTTAAAATAAGGTTATAGTTTCCCCACATCATGTCAGGTAATATTATAACGTCACCCGGATCCACCCAGACATCTGCAAATACACTGATGGCATGAGTAATACCGCATGTAACCACAGGCATACTTATGGATTGGCCGGATAGAGAAGGGTTTTTTTCAAATTGAGATTTCTGCCATATCTTTCTTAAGGCAGGAATACCAAATGATGGAGCATAAGTTAATGACTCTCTGGGACGAATTTCCTTTATCGACGATAAAACCGAATCAAAATGCATGGTTCTACCCTGCTCTTTAGCTATACCGATTGTTGCGTTAATCTTATAGGCTTTTTCCTTTGCTTCTGCGCTCTGGCTCAAGATGCCTTTTGGGAAAAAAAGATTTTTACCAATTTTAGACAGCATTCCCATTACATAGGGATTCCCTTTATCGATAATATTATTAAGCTGTATCGCAATAGGATTCATAAATAATAAAACCTCCGAAGCTATCGTCAGTAGCCAGGGGTCGGGGTCGGGAAGCAGGGGGCAGGAGAAATTCCTGATCCCTGAACCCTGATCCCTGAACCAAAAAAGTTAAAGTGTCACGAGTTTGTATCTGAGAGGTCTTACAGGTTAGACGGGAAAAATGTCAAGGGAAAAGAGCTTTAAAAATCAGGAAGATATAAAATAAAAAACCCCGCTCTTTAACCTAAGTTGAGTTGAGCGGGGTTTATCTGTAGATAGAAAGCAACATTATCTGTTGCTTCTCTTGGATGCCTTTAATGGATTAAGCTTTGCTTTTGTACCATTTGATGCTGCGGAAACATGAGAAGCAAAGTTACAGTCCCCATTTTTCCATTTTAAAGATGGATCCGGAGATACAGTACAGTACCATCCGGATGAAAATTCAGTACTGCGGTTACAGCCTTTACATTTCTCATCGATCTCATGGCAAATCCCGCTATTGTAATTACATCCCTTTGCAGTCATAAATGGGCAATTCATACCTTCTCTAACAGTTGAACAAACCAATTTAACCCCCTCCTTTTTTACCTTGAACCTTATAAAATCCAAAAAAAAAGCCTCAGGAACATTAAGGGTTCCCCGGCTTTCAAGAAATACTCTTCAGAAAAGCAGGCAAAGTATATAATCAACTAAAAATTGATTGTCAACTAAAATTGACCGTGTAAAAATTGACAGCGCCATCGAACAGAATAATTCAAAAAGCGGTCTCCGGTGGGAAAATTTGTGATTTGACCCTGGATTGTGCGCATGATATTGAAATTTTATAATTAAAATCGTCCAAGGATGAATTGCATTCTGTATGGACATTACTTAGTGCCTGAACGAAAACCCCGTTCAGGCACGGTTTTGGGTTTTGGGTTTTGAGTTGCAGGAAACTGTCAGATGATTACCGACACAACCTTTTTTACAAATGAACCAGGCTATGCATTGCTTGATCGATTCAAAAAGACGCTGAAGCATGTTCAATACTTTGATGTATTGGTCGGATATTTCCGTACCAGCGGCTTTCATCAATTATGCGAATCTTTCGAATCCATTGACAAAATCAGAATTTTAGTCGGGTTGAATATTGATCGGAAAGCATATGACATTATTGAATCAGTGCGATCCATGGGAGAATTTGATTTTGAATCCCACAGCAGGACAAAAAAGATATTCAGCGAGCAGACAGCATCTGAGATGGATGAATCTGAGGACTCTTATGAAGCTGAAATCGGCATTAGAAAATTTATAGAATTTCTTACCGCTGACTGTCTAAACAGAGAACAAGACATAGCCAACGGCGGCAACGGGAAAAAGATGGAGCTTCGCGCTTATCCCAGTGAAAACATCCACGCCAAGGTTTATATCAGCCGTTTCAAAGAAGGAGAGTTGGATTTTGGCAGGGTAATCACAGGTTCCAGCAATTTTTCCGAAAGCGGACTTGTCGCTAATAGGGAATTCAACGTCGAATTAAAGAACAAGGTTGATGTTGATTTTGCATTAAACCAATTTGAAACGCTATGGAAAGACGGTGTAAACATCTCGCAGGAATACGTCGAAACTATCCAGAATAAAACATGGCTCAATGACACTATCACACCCTATCACCTCTATCTTAAAATGATCTATGAATACCTGAAGGAAGACATCAATCTTGATGAGGAAATTGATCTATACCTTCCAGAAGGCTTTATGGAGCTGAAGTATCAAAAGCAGGCGGTCGTCTCCGCCAGGAAAATCCTGGATGCTTACAACGGTGTATTTCTGGCCGATGTTGTGGGTTTGGGTAAAACTTATATCTCTGCGCTTTTGGCTCAACAATTGCCCGGCAGTAAACTGATAATCTGCCCGCCCGTCCTGAAGGATTACTGGGAAGAAACATTTTTTGAATTTGGGATTCAAAAATTCAGGGTAGAATCCCTTGGAAAACTTGATCAAGTAATAAAAGATGGGGCGGATAAATATGACTATATCTTCATAGATGAAGCCCACCGTTTCAGGAATGAATACACGCAAAGTTTTGAAAGCATACATCAGATATGTTTTGGCAAGAAGGTTGTCCTGGTTTCAGCCACACCGCTAAATAACACTTTTGATGATATTCTCAGCCAGTTAAAACTCTTTCAAATTCCCAAGAAATCCACCATTCCCGGAGTGCCGAACCTTGAAAAGTTTTTTAAAAGATTAGAGCATAAACTCAAAGGCATCAATAAATGCGATTCGGCATATATGGGAATCATACAGGAAGGATCAAAGGAGATCCGTGAGAATATACTCAAATACATCATGGTTAGACGAACACGAGCCGAGGTTACCAAATATTTCGGCAATGATATTGATGAACAGGGTCTGTTTTTTCCTGAAGTCGAAGATCCGAGGCGGTTCATTTACCAGTTTGATGAAGATATAAGCACTGTTTTTAGTCAAACCATAGATTTGCTGAAAAAAATTAAATACGCACGCTACACGCCTCTTCTCTACCTGAAAAAGGAACTTCCTGAATTTGAAAAGCAAAGCCAGCGGAATGTCGGCGGCTTTATGAAGGTCATTATAGTTAAGCGGCTTGAAAGCAGCTTCTATGCCTTCCGCAAGACATTGGATCGCTTTGTTGAATCCTATGTTAATTTCATTGATATGTTCAACAAAGGAACTATCCTTATCAGTAAAAAAGTGGATGTTTACGACCTCCTGGATGAAGACAATGAAGAAAAAATACTTCAGCTCATAGAGCAGGAAAAGCTTGAAAGATATAATGCCGATGAATTTAAGCCGGAATTAATAGAATATCTGAATGCAGACCTTAAATCACTCAAGGCCATTCGGGGTCTATGGGCAGTGGTGGATTCAGATCCTAAGCTAAAAACATTTATTCATAATCTGAAAACCGATAAAGAACTCAAAGGCAAAAAGATCATTATTTTCACCGAATCTAAGGAAACAGGCGATTATTTGTTTGAAAATCTGAACAGACATTTTCCAGATAAAGTCTTGTTCTATTCCAGCAATGGAGGTCTGTTATCTGACGGCAAAAAGCCAGTTCCCGTTGCAAGAGACTTGATAAAGGAAAATTACGATCCAACATGCAAAGTCCAAAACGATGAACTGCGCATCCTGATCAGTACGGATATACTCGCGGAAGGCATCAACCTGCACCGTTCCAACATTATCATCAATTACGATCTGCCGTGGAATCCGACAAAAGTGCTTCAAAGGGTGGGACGGGTAAACCGCGTCGGCACTGAACACAAAAACATCTACATTTTCAACTTCTTTCCTACTGACCAATCAGACAGGCATATTGGTCTTGAAGATAACATCAAAGCCAAGATCCAGGCGTTTCACGACACGCTAGGCGAAGATGCCAGATATCTTACAGAGGAAGAGATTGTATCATCTCATGAACTTTTTGGTGATAGCTTATATAAACGACTTACAAGCAAAAAGACGTATCAGGGCGATGAGGAGGAGGAAGGGCGTTCTGAGCTGGAATATCTCAAGTTCATCCGGGATATCAGAGACGACCAGCCCGAACTTTTTCAAAAGATCAAATTGCTCCCTAAAAAGGCTCGCTCTGCCAAAGACAATGATGCAGAAACCGACCGATTGCTTACATTTTTTAGAAAGGGCAAATTGAAAAAGTTTTTTATTTCCGGTGGCAAAAGTTCCAGAGAGCTTACATTTTTTGAGGCAGTGGATATTTTTAAATGTGAGCCTGACACACCACGACAGAAAATTTCAAAACAATACTACACGATGCTGGACAGAAACAAGGCGCGGTTTGATTTGATAACATCAGGCGATGTAATGGGTGGCAGAGGATCAGGAGGCAGGGGAGGACTTTCAAATGAACGTTATGTAATCATGCGTTTGAAGGCAAATGAATTTAGAAAATATCAGGGCTTTACCGATGACGATGAGGAATACATCAGGCTTGTTCTGAAAGGATACGAATACGGTGTAATTCCAAAAAATACCACTAAAGGAATCAAGAAAAAGATTGAAAAAGAGATCAACCCGCTCAAGGTTCTGGCAATACTAAAGAAAAGTATCCCCTATAATATCTTGAGCGTGGAAAGACCAGGCCGGCCGGTTGTATTATCAAAAAGGGAAGTTATTTTGTCTGAATATTTAGCCGGAGAACAGAAAGATAAATGAGGAGAATAATATTACATTGAGTTCTATTTACAAACAACAACGAACATGAAAGGAGGAAATTTTATGCATAACACAGGCTTAAAAATAGCTGAAATTAATAAAGATTTAGCCTTTCTTCCCGAGAACAGATTAGATGAAGTCAAAAATTTTGTCACCTTTATTTTGTCTCAAAATAAGGATAAAAAAAGAAAAATTGTTCGGATGAGAGGCATCTGGAAAGGTAAGGGGTTTGAAGGTCTGGATATAGATAAAGAAATTAAGTCCGTCAGGCAGGAAATGTCTGAGTCCATCCTAAAAAGGGAAGTGTGATCTATGGAATATCTTGCAGATACAGTGACGGTTATTCGACATTTTTCCGAAACAGGAAAAATTGGAAAAAAGGC
This sequence comes from Deltaproteobacteria bacterium, assembly GCA_030262895.1. Taxonomy (GTDB): domain Bacteria; phylum Desulfobacterota; class Desulfobacteria; order Desulfobacterales; family ETH-SRB1; genus B13-G4. Next base: position 11,466 of record JAJSZW010000026.1, read on the forward strand.
ATTTGAAATCATCGATGGTATTGAGCGGGGAGAACATCATTGTTATGTTTCAACAATTTCGCTGGTGGAAATTCTGTATTTATCAGAAAAGAGACGAATAGATATCAGCCTTGAAAAAACACTGGAAAAAATAAAGGGCTCAGAAAATTATTCGGTTATAAGTTTAACGGCTCAAATCGTTAAGCTTGCCGAATCTATAGATTTTCCTGATATCTTTGACCGGCTCATTATATCTACAGCAAAATACCTAAAAATCCCTATACTGACAAGTGATAAAAAAATTTCCAGCGCAAACTTTATAGAAACTATATGGAAATAAATGAATAGATAAATTTATTAGGTACACTCTCCCCTGGCTGGAGTTATGGGTGAGGGGCGCAGGATAATCATGAATAAACAGGCAGCCATAAATCTGATTGCAGACACCTTCAACTCTTCCTTTAACGAGAACAGATTCCGTCATTTTATACGAAACCTGTTTAATGAGTTTGATGAAAATAAAAACGCATCATGGATTACCGGATATATTAAGGATTCATTTAAAGACCACGTAAAAAAATATAAAAGGATCGGCAAATATAAAGATATAGACGGAAATAAGTTGGACGTTGTTGTAGTTCATCTCAGAAAAAAATCCGCGCTTGACAGTGCCCGCACAATGCAGCGAAATTTTATTGCTTCCTATTTGAAAACAAGAGGCGAAAAAGACGCTGCCGTTGTAGCCTACTTTACGGACAATACTGATGACTGGCGTTTTTCCTATATCCGGATGGAATACAGGCAGGAAATCACGGAATCAGGAAAAATCAAGGTTAAAGAAGAATTTACACCCCGCAGGTATTCGTTTCTGGTGGGCAAAAACGAGCCGAACCACACAGCCCAGCAACAACTGTTTCCTATCCTTTGTGATGACCGGAATAACCCTTCATTATCAGAACTGGAAAAAGCTTTCAGCGTTGAAGTCGTCACCAAACAGTTCTATCAGGACTACAAGGGATTATTCGAGAAACTGACTGAAGAACTCGACCGTATTCTGGAAGAAGACAACAAGATAAAAAGAGAATTTGAAAGCAAAGCAATAGACACCGCCAATTTTGCCAAGAAACTGCTGGGCCAGATAGTTTTTCTCTATTTTCTACAGAAAAAAGGTTGGCTGGGTGTGCCTAAAGATGAACGGTGGGGAAAAGGTAATAAGAAATTTCTTAGAACATTGTTTAAAAAGTGTATAGAAAAAAACGGCAATTTTTTTAATGATTACCTGGAATATTTATTTTACGAGGCGTTGGCTACTACCGAAGGACGGACAACGATTGACCTGAGTTATTACCAGAAATTTGACTGCAAAATCCCTTTTCTTAATGGCGGACTCTTCGAGCCGATTAACGATTATAACTGGCAGGAGACGGATATACACATCAACAATGATCTTTTCACAGAAATCTTTGATACCTTCGATCTCTATAATTTCACTGTGCGAGAAGATGAGCCTCTGGAAAAAGAGGTTGCCGTTGATCCGGAGATGCTGGGCAAGGTCTTTGAAAATCTCCTTCCTGGAAATCTCCGCAAAGGTCAGGGCACTTATTACACGCCACGTGAAATTGTCCACTATATGTGCCAGGAAAGCCTCATCAATTACCTGGACACCGCAGTCAATACCGGAGAAATTTCACTGACACAAGAAAGACTGACACAGGAAAAATTGTTTGGAATACCGGAACTAAAGCAATTAGGATTAAAAACCACCGGATATAAAACCGTTATCCCTCGTAAGGATATAGAAAATTTTATTTGTAAAGGCGAATTCGCTATTGAACACGATACAGCTAAGGAGGGAGGCACAAAATCATACAAATACCAGGCGCCTGAAACGATACGCAAAAATGCTCAACTTCTGGATGAAAAACTAAAGATAATCAAAATATGCGATCCTGCAATCGGTTCTGGGGCTTTTCCTGTAGGCATGATGCATGAAATTGTCAAAGCGCGAAATGTGCTTACAACCTACCTCGAAGAATCTCAATCTCGAAGTATCTACAACTTTAAACGCCTCTGCATTCAGGAATCCCTCTACGGAGTAGATATCGATCACGGCGCCATTGAGATCGCCAAACTCCGCCTTTGGCTCTCCCTCGTGGTGGACGAGGAAGACTGCCAGAATATAAAACCCCTGCCGAATCTGGATTATAAAATTATGCAGGGCAACAGCCTCATTGAGGAATTTTACGGCATTTCCCTAAATCTTGAAAAGGAAAAGAAAAGCGAAAAGCCGGTCAATATGCAGCTTTTCAACGATAACAAAGACCTGGATAAACTCATTGACAGCCTGCACAGCAAACAGAATGCCCTGTTTAACGCGACCCACCGTGGTGAAAAGGAGAAGCTGAAAGAAGAAGTAGAAAATGCAATTGTGGAGATCTTTCATCATGAACTGAAAAGGCAAAAGAGCGGCTATTTCACAGAATTGAAGAGAATCGAAGAATCAGCTGGCCGGATTCCTAAAGAAGAAACGCGAAAAGAATTTTACGAATCTGAAAAAGTCAAACTTGATAAAAGATACAAGTTTGACTGTGAAGCAGTGGAAAATGAACTCCGAGAGATGACCCGCGGCAACAAGGTGCGCAATTTCTTCCCCTGGAAGCTGTACTTTGCCGATCTGTTCAGGAAGAACAGCGGATTTGATGTGGTGATTGCGAATCCGCCGTATGTGCGACATGAAGGAATAAAACCCATCAAGCCGCTCCTCGCAAAAGAATTCCGGAAATTTTATTGTAGTACAGCCGATCTATACACCTACTTTTACAAGCGCGGTCTGGATCTTTTAAAATCAGAAGGTTGTCTCTGCTTCATTGCTCCCAATAAATTCATGCGGGCGGCTTATGGCAAAAATACCCGTCACTTATTGACAAACAAGGGGATACCGCGATTCATTATCGATTTTTGCGATCTTCCAATCTTTGACGCCACTACATATCCCGCAATCCTATTGATCAAAAAAAATGAGCCCGTTGCGGATGAAAAAACTTTAGTCACCACCTTTTGCAGAGCAGAACAGCTTGAACGTATTGAGGAGACTATCGCAAATCTCGGCTTCAGAATCCCGGTTGCAGGACTGAAATCTGAAGGCTGGTGTCTCGAAAGGCCGCAAGTATTGGCTCTGATGGAAAAAATCCGAGGAGCGGGCAAACCGCTTGGCGAATACGTTAACGGGCATTTTTACTATGGTATTAAAACCGGTCTCAACAAGGCATTTGTGATCGACGACGCCACACGAGAAAGATTGATTGACGAAGACCCGGCTGGTGAAGAACTGATAAGACCTTGGCTGCGAGGGAAAGATATTAAAAAATGGAGGATAAATTGGGCGGGACTGTATGTTATCTTTACACGTCACGGGGTTGATATAGACAAATATCCGGTCATTAAAAGACACTTGGGCCAATTCAGAAAGGAGCTTGAACCTAAGAATTCAAAGAACCAGAAGCATGGACGAAAACCCGGTCCATACAAGTGGTATGAAATACAAGATAATATTGCATATTACAAAGAATTCGAACAATCAAAAATAACATGGGGAAATCTCGCAACTGAACCAAAATTCGCTTTCGACACAACATCAAGCTATGTAAGTGCTCCTGCGAATATCATCCCGACGGAAGACTTATACCTTTTGGCAATCCTAAATTCCCCCATTTGCAAATGGATGATTGCTTTAGAAGCAGCTACACGTTCCGGCGGTTTTTTGGAATACAAGCCAATGTACGTCGGGAAAATTCCAATCTTTCCAGCATCAGAAATACAAAAAGCCCCGATAGTTGAGTGCGTAAGAACCATTCTTGAAAATCCCGATGTACCCGATATACCGAACCTTGAAGCTGAAATTAACGCACTTATTTTTGATCTTTACGACCTGACGGCTGAGGAGATCGCTATTGTGGAAGAGAGTGCGGGAAGGAAATAGTCGGTGTTTACATTTATTTTCGCCTGTAATGAATTATTGCGATATATAGAATACGTAATATTGGTTAATTGAATTCTATTCAATACATGTAATATCTGCACACTAAACAAAGGAGGAGGAATTATGGCAAAGAAAAAAGTATTCGTAAGCTTTGATTACGAGAATGACAAACATTACAAGTTTTTGCTTGAAGCTTGGGATGCAAATCCTGAATTTGATTTCAGATTTAGCGACCTCTCATCTCAAGAGATCAATAGTTGGTCGGTCTCCCGTATCAAAGGTGCGTTGACAACAAGGATAAATCAGGCAACTTACACCTTGGTTATCGTTGGTAAAGAAGCGAGTAAACGTCACAAAGACTGGAAAGAAATCGGATATGAAAATTGGTTGAATTTTGAGATTGCCAAGAGCAAAGAGAATGGCAATAAACTCGTAGCTGTAAAAATTGACAGCGAGTATGAAAGCCCAGAAGAATTGTTGGGAGCAGGTGCAAAGTGGGCAATGAGTTTTAAGCAAGATGCCATCATCAAAGCACTTCAAGACGCATAATTATGGAAGAGTCAAAGTTTAATAGTCTTTGCTCTCACTACAAAGACACTTATGAAATACATAGAGCAACCATAAAACAGCGTGACACGCTGTTTTATGGTCTTTTATTAATTCTGGCAGTTTTTACACTCCAGCTATCATCAACTGATGCAGTAGCGAAAATAGTTGTAGAATATGTCAGCAAGACTACAGGCATCAAACTTGGAAAAAATGTGGATTTTCTTTCAACTCTTCTTTGGTTTGTACTGATCGGGTTTTCTATACGGTATTTCCAAGTGGTTGTCGAAATAGAGAGGCAATATGGCTATATGTATGCATTAGAAGAGGAGTTAAACCTTCATTATAAAAACAGTGTCGCCTTTACAAGAGAAGGTAAAAACTATTTAAACAAATATCCGATATTTTCTAACTGGGTTTGGCTTTTGTATACAGTATTATTTCCAGTTTTAGTTTTAGTCTGTACATATGCTCGCATATCAAATGAGATTGGTCACGCTGAAAATATTAATATTAATCTATACATAGATTTTGTGTGCTATTTAGTTGTCGGTACTTCGACAGTTTTATATATGATAAGGCTTCATGAGTCTACCATTGCAAATCTAACAAAACGCTGCAAGGGGTGGCTTGCAGCACTGCGCCGCCCTTGAGTGCATTAGATTTATTAAAAGGAGAAAGACAATGAAAAAAGTAAAATATAACGAAACTTCGATAGATCAACTTCCAAATGATAAGCCCGTTTTGTATCGAATTGAAACGGAGACTGGTAATCTCAACTACACAGGGATAGCCAAACGAGGACGAGTCCATGACCGTATTAAAGAACACTTAGGAAAGATACCGGGGACAAATGTCAATATCGAACAATTTAGCAGCATCAACGATGCTCGTAATAAAGAAAAGAATGTAATCAAGAGAAATCAGCCAAAATACAATGAGCAGGACAAATAAAAATTATGATTTAATTTAAATCTAACTCAAACGCTTGAGCACGGACGTTGGATTCGTTGAGCTTCGTCCCACGCGGGTTAAGCGCGGCGAAAGGAGAAAGATATGAGCGAAGCGCAAACGATTATGTGGTCTGGGCAATCTGGCAAGAAATACAAATACTGGATCTACCCGATTGGCTTCTCCTCCAAGAAGGAACCCGGGAACTACATTTTTGCCAAGCAAACGATGGTCCTCCTGCTACATCGGACAGACGAAGAATGTGGATGAGCGTCTTGGCGATCACGAGAAGGAAGCGTGCGCAAAGAGACACGGTGCAACACACATCCATGCTCATTTGACCAGTGGTGGAGAATCCATCCGCAAAGCAGAAGAAAGGGATCTCATTCTCCGTTGGCAACCGCCATGCAATGAACAACTCGTTGACTGATTGAGGCGAAATTCTCAAAGGATTTAATAACAAAAGAATGCATGGGATGGAGAGAGAGGAGGAAAATTAATGTTAGAATTCCAGATGTTTCGCATAAAGGTTTATCCATCTCCGCAGGGTTTTCTTTTTGAACCCCCTAAAACCCCATCAGAAATCCTTAAAGACGTGATTCTTTCATTGCCTTCCGCAGAGCTCAGAAAAGGTATGATTTGGCATATTGGAAATGTTTCGATTCTCGAAGAGGGTGGCTTATATTTTCGAATTGGCAGAACAACGAAGTCAACGTTAGAAATCTATGAAAATGGCAATTTTGAGGAACAGGAATTTGAAACTGCACCCTACACTCATGTGGTGTTAGATATTCGGTTGGAAGTGTGCGTGATTGCGAAAAAATCTAAGCTTTCTCCTAAGACCACTGGCATAGCGAATCAGTTTGTTCGGTTACTTAACGAATCGACGCGTGCCCGCCAAATAAAAGCGAATTTTGAAATTGATGAAATAAATGATCCTACGGACTTTATTACCCACCTTCGTCAAGCCTTTTCTGTCTCTAAGTTTTGGGTAACTTTCTCAAGGCCAAATGCCTTTGATGTGAATGAAGATTTTATTAAGCCTATGGAAAAACTGCTAAAAGACTCAGAGGGAGAAAAAGGAAAGACCGAACTGGAGGGAGATAATTTAAATCCCGAAAGTCTTGAAGACATTGCACGTTCTGCGGCTTCGACAGGCAATGATGCTACTGCTTGGCTACAGCCAAGCGAGACAAGCCGAAAGATTAGAAAAAGACTCAAGGGTAATCCCGTTATTGTGATGCAAGAAGATGTTGCTGATCCCGAGCACAAAATGAAGATACTACAACTCATTAGAAAAAACTATAAAAGAGTAAAGGGCACGATTGATACAGAATGATGAATACTAAATTCATAGGTTACTGGCATTGGTTTTTAAAAGGAAGCGGTGGTAAAGCAGGTTTCAGAAGAATACTTAATAAATGGATTTTGCTTCATTTAAGTATTGGACTTGTGCTGACATTATTAGTTAAAGTTGATTTGCAAACGGCCGCTAATGCTGTGCTTTTACCTTTGGCCGGTATTTTTGTGGGACTATCCTTCGCATGGGCTGGGAATGCGCAAGCACTTATGCAAACCAGTGAAATAGGTGAGATGGCAAATTTTCATGAAGGAGGCTTTGAGGAATATGTTTTTGCATATCAGACAGCTATTCTAACAATCTTGGTAACTTTGGTTTTTTGGGGAATTGCTGGTTTGTCTGTATTTGACACGCAGTGGCCAACTCAAGTGCATAATAAATGCTATTTCGGTGTAAAAACCCTCCTCTTTACACTGTCCAGTCTGACATTACGCGAATGTTGGCATGTCGTAATGGGTGCTCAGTGGATGCTCCTTGTACAAAGAAAAATCAGGTGTTCAAAATCCGAAAAGAGCAATGGGAAGTAATCGAAGATGGGGGCCAGAGGTCAGAGGGATCAAGTCTACACTCTTAACAAAAGGCTTTTTTCAAAACAAGATGGCAGTAAAAAAGGTAACAGCATCAAACGAGAACTCCCATGTTGACATATTTATCAAGCAGCATATGGAGCCGGCACAGACACTGGTCAATACGGTCAATGTAGTGGGAGCTATAGGGAAGGAAATCGCTCTGGAGTTTAAGCGCCGGATATTTGACGTAAAAGATGTGTAAATGGAGGTTATCATGAAAATCAAGTTGCAAAACCTGGGCATTCTCAAAACTGCGGAATTTGAACTTGGCGATTTAACCATTATTTGCGGAAAAAATAATACGGGTAAAACGTATGCCGTTTATACGTTTTATGGTTTTTTGAAGTTATGGAGAAACATTATAAGCATTGAGCAGCTTCTTAAACATTCCCGGGAACTCATTGATAGCGGCGTAATTAGAATTGAATTGGAGGATTTCAAAAAACGGATTCCTGAGTTATTGCAAAGAGCGTGTAAGCGTTATTCAGAAATTCTCTATAAAATATTTGCCTCTTCTGAAAAGCTCTTTGCTGATTCAGCTTTTCAATTGGAGATCGACACTTCAAAGATAGATATAAGCGGAGAATTCAAGAAAACCATTAGTTCAAGAAAAAAGGATTTGATTGTCTGTTCCAAAGAAGAAAACAGCAGCATTCTGGAAATAGCCGGTTTGTGGGAAAAGGGAGATGAACCAATTTCGGCAAGTGCAATAGAACAATTCATTAACAATATTCTGTTGGATATTTTATTTGCCCCGCTTTTTCCTGACCCGTTTATTGCCAGCGCAGAAAGGACGGGGGCTGCTATTTTCAGAAAAGAACTTGATTTTGCCCGGAACAGACTTTTAGAAGAAATAGGTGGCATGAAAAGGGATTTGGATCCGTTTAAACTGCTTGATCGTGTGTATGATTCATACGCCTTGCCGGTAAAAGACAATGTGGATTTTACAAGAAACTTAGAAAATATAGCTAAAAAGGACAGTTTCATCGAAAAAGAATACTCTCACATCCTTACTGATTTTCAGGATATTATCGGTGGTGAATACAGGGTTCTCCGCGGCGAGCTTTATTATGTGCCACGTAAAGGCAGAGTTAAATTGACCATGGGCCAAAGCTCAAGCGCCGTCCGATCATTGCTGGATATCGGATTTTACCTGAAACATATGGCCCAGCCGGGAGATATGCTCATCGTGGATGAGCCAGAGCTGAATCTGCATCCGGAAAATCAACGAAGGGTGGCGCGTCTTTTTGCTCGCCTTGTAAATATCGGCATAAAGGTATTTATTACCACACATAGCGATTACATAATCAAAGAGCTAAATACTTTGATTATGTTGAAGGCCGGAATAAATAATTCTCGAAAAGTGATGGAAAAATTTGGATATACCGATAATGAATTACTGTTGCCTCAGCAGGTTAAAGTTTACAGTGCGGGTGAGAACCTGATGAAAATGGCGGACAGAAAGAAAAAAACAAAAGTTATTACATTCACATACTGCGATATTGATCCGAATCTGGGGATAGAGGTGAAGGGATTTGATGACAGTATCATTGAAATGAACCGAATTCAGGAAGAGATTCTGCTTGGAGGCGATGAATAATGGCATTTGACACGTTCAGGCAGATAATAAGGAACTCGGAAATATGCGGTGGCCGACGTAAATTTGAGCTCATGGAGACGGACAAAAGCAGCAAACTGCCCAAAGTCGTGGTTAAAGGATTCCAAACGGATGATTCCGTAAAATTTTCTTTTGACGGGAAAAAGGGCCTGAGTCCGTATCTGTCTCAATCAGGGGATCATCTGAAAGCCTGTGATTATGTTTTGCTTGCCAGGATAGACGATCAAAACTATCTGATTTTTATCGAAATGAAATCCGAGTCAATCAATAAAAACAGGGTTTCCAAACAATTTATGAGTTCTCAGTGTTTTATAGATTATTGCGGTAGCATTCTGAACCGTTTTCACGATAGCGATTTGCTTGAAAAGTGTCAAAAGCGTTTTGTGGTTTTTTACAAATCGCCTCCCATTCCGAAAACCACAACCCTGCTCCGGATGACGGCAATGGGTCATGCGCATGACCTTCCGGAGAATCCAATGTTTGTTGCTTATACTAAGCCTATACGTATAAGACAGATTCTTTAATCAACATGATGTAAATCGGGGACGTAAGGGAGAAATCCCATATTTGTTAATAAAAACAGGGACAAAATATGTCAAAAAACAGTTTCTTCAATGAGCAAACTGAACAATCGCTGGTCAAAACAACCATTGTTTCTAAATACTTTGATGTTTGGGCAAATGTGTTTATTTCCACACAAAAAGGCTATCCAGAACGTTCTTCATAAATCCTTGGATAGCTTGACTGCGCATAATCATACGTCAGGGCTTGATTTTTAATCGAAAAATTGAGAACTTAGCTTAAAGCTTTTAATTAAGGGTAACAGTTCGGCCTTTTTTAAAAAAATGGCAAAAGTTCACCACGGAACAACACGGAGTTTCACTGAAAATTGTAAACTGAGATGTTCGCAATGATGAGAAGAGTATTTTGATAATTCAGTGTAATTCCGTGAAAATCCGTGGTGAGCTATTACAAATAAGGAAATAATATATATGATCATTAAAGAAGCAATTGAGGTTCTTAAAATAGAAGCAGAGGGCATACTTGGATTGACAGAGAGAATTGACGACAATTTCTCCAAGATGGTGGAACTTATCTTCAATTCCAGCGGTCGTGTAATAGTAGGCGGTATCGGCAAATCCGGAATAGTGGGCAGAAAGATCGTGGCCACCCTGAACAGCACAGGCACAAGATCAATATTTTTACATCCTGTTGAAGCCATGCACGGAGATCTTGGCATGGTATGTCAGGATGATATATTTATTGCTCTTTCCTACAGCGGTGAAACCGATGAGCTTAATATCCTTTTATCAAGCATATGCAAGATAGGGTGCAAGGTTATAGCTTTTACAGGGAATATACATTCAACCCTGGCAAAACACAGTGATATAATAATTAACGTTGGTGTCGAAAAAGAAGCATGCCCTTTAGGCCTTGCACCTACTGCCAGCACAACCGCCATGCTTGCAATGGGGGATGCGCTTGCTGTTGTTCTCATTAACAAAAAACATTTTAAACCCAGCGATTTCAAAAAAATTCATCCAGGAGGCATATTGGGCCGGCGGCTTTCCAGTAAAGTTAAAGATATCATGTTAACAGGAGAGGCTGTACCAAAAGTTTTCGCGGGAACAAGCATGGAAATCGCCATAGATGAAATCAATCGTCTTGAACTGGGAACAACTCTTGTAATAACAAAAGATAAAATCCTTACAGGTATAATAACCGATGGTGATATAAGGCGTATTATTGCAAATAAAAAGAATATTTTTGAACTTGCAGTCGAAGATGTTATGACAAAAAATCCACGAACTGCCGGCCCTGATTCTCCGGCTTACGATGCACTTAACATAATGGAACAGTATCAGATAACTATCCTCCCAATAACTAATTCAATTGGAAAAATTGAGGGTATTTTGCATCTCCACGATATATTAGGTAAAGGTGATTTTAAATTTAACGGCAAGTAAAGAATCCTGACACTGAAGACCGGTTTTTTCAATTTCAGGAACGTGGACGAATTGGCAACTGTGAACCGTGAATCGTTACAACAATTGAGGTTGATTATGGATTATAATTCCATCGACGCAGAAATAGAGACTTTAGGTGAGCCAAAAATATTATCACCGATTAGCAGATGGGAAAAAAGCGCAAAAAGTCAAAATTTCGTTTCCGATAATGACAAGGTATTAATAGACGTAAAATTTGAGAGGCTTATAAAAACAGTCAAGGCAGGGGAAATACCCCCATCATTTGAAATGGCCGGTCCCAGAAGCAAAATATTTTTCGATCCCGGCAAACTAAGGTGTGCAATTGTAACATGCGGCGGGCTATGCCCTGGTCTTAATGATATAATTCGTTCAATAGTTTTGGAACTTCATTACAGTTACGGGGTCCGGAATATCTATGGTATAAGATACGGCCTCCAGGGTTTTATTCCAAAATACGGCCACGAGATAATGGATCTTAAACCTGAATCAGTTGTCAATATACTTGAAATGGGTGGTTCAATCTTAGGGTCTTCAAGAGGAGCGCAGTCAATAGAGAATATTGTCAACACCCTTAAGAAAATGAACATAGGCATCCTTTTTATGATCGGTGGCGATGGAACACTTATGGCTGCAACCAGGATAATAGATACAATAACAAAAAAGGGCCTGAAAATAAGTGTTATTGGAATACCAAAAACAATAGATAATGATATTTATATGGTATCAAGGACTTTCGGTTTTGATACCGCTGTTGACATGGCCACACAGGCGATCAGGGGAGCCCACAATGAAGCTACAGGATATCCGAACGGAATAGGACTTATAAAACTTATGGGAAGGTATTCCGGTTTTATAACAGCAACAAGCGCTCTCGCTCAACAGAATGTAAACTTTGTGCTCATACCGGAAGTCGATTTTGATCTTGAAGGGCCAAAAGGTTTTCTAAACGCGCTTGAAAAGCGTATCCATCTCAGGAAACATGCTGTAATACTGGTGGCTGAGGGAGCAGGCCAGAAGTTTTTTGAAATCAATAAAAATGAACGTGATGAATCAGGAAACATCAGGCTCAAGGATATAGGGCTGTTTTTAAAAGACAAAATAATATCTTATTTCAAATCCGTAAACATTAATATATCACTTAAATATATTGATCCCAGTTATATGATAAGGAGTCTGCCGGCAAATGCCAATGACCATGTTTTCTGCAGCTTTCTGGGACGCGACGCTGTTCATGCCGGCATGGCAGGAAAAACGAGAGTTCTAATCGGCCACTGGAACAACTATTTTGTTCATATCCCAATGGGCGCCTCAGCCGGCAAGCGAAAAAGAATTGATCCAAACGGTAAATTGTGGCTAAGTGTGCTTCATGCAACAGGGCAAAGTTCATTTAAGAATGACTAACCGTTTACGGTTGTCAGTTTACGGTTTACGGTTTTTTAATGAACTATGCAACAACTGCAACATTTTAACCGTGAACCGTGAACCGTTACAGCAACCTGTATATCACCGCCGCATGTTTTCCTGCAGAACCTTTATTTGATAATACAGCTTTTCTTGCCAATCCGCCTACAATATCTGCCTGCTCCGGATTTCGAAGATAGAATATTGCCTTTTCCGCCAGTTCACGACCGTCTTTAACCTTAATGCCGCCACCGGTTTTATCAAGCAACTCCTTTGCGTCAAGAAAATCCTCCATTGAAGGTCCATAAAACACGGGCTTCCCCCAGACAGCCGCTTCAAGAATGTTTTGCCCGCCTAATGGAACCAGACTTCCTCCGCAAAAAACGACCGAAGCAATACTGTATGTATCCTGCAGATCTCCAATTGTGTCTAAGATAATCACGGACGCGGTTCGCGAACAATTCTTTTTATCAAGATCTGTTCTTAACTGGCATAAAAAACCTTTTTCTTTAAATATATCATTTATGTGCTTTGCTCTCTCTAAGTGCCTTGGAGCAATAATTAAAAGGGTTTCAGGAAAAAATTCAACAATCTTCCGGTAAACTTCGAGGATAATTTTTTCTTCCTGACTCCTTATGCTTCCTGCCAGGAAAACCGGTCTGTCTCCATATAAATTATAGAGACTCTTCATTTTTTTTACAATATGAGCATGGGTGCGGTTTAATAATATATCATATTTTGCATTGCCGTTTATCTCTACTCTACCCGGAGGAGCACCTATCATCTTTATCCTCTGCGCATCTTCTTCACGAATCATGCTGAAAGCATCTACGTGCTTTAGGGTCTCCCTTATTAATGGTCGAATCTTTAGATATTTTTTAATCGTGCGGACAGAAATCCTGCCATTTACCAGAGCAGTCTTAATGCCCATCCTGTGTGCTTCTACAAGCCAGTTCGGCCATATTTCCGTCTCAAGACACACCAGAATATCAGGTTTTATTACAGTTAGAGCTTTTCGGGTGGAAGCAATAAAATCAACGGGTGCATATATACAGGTAGCAACTGATCGGAGTTTGCTTCTGGCATATGCCTGCCCGTGTTCAGTCGTAGTTGAAAGGATTATTGCGCTTTCAGGCATAAAAGAAATAAGAGACTCAATAATTGCAGCAGCTACACTTACCTCTCCAACTGAAACCGCATGAATCCATATTCTAGGCGATCCTGAAATTCGACCAACAAGCTCAGGGGGATAAAAACCAAGACGCTGGTTTATGCTCTCTGTGTACCGACCGCTTATCCGGGAATAAAACCAGAAAGCAGGAAACAGAGGCAGGAAAAGACCAGTAGTAAGCAGATTGTAAGCTGTGTAAGCTATATTCATAGTAGCGGTTTACGGTTTACAGTTGTCGGTTTACGGGCTTTTTATGCAACAACTGCAGCATTTTAACCGTGAACCGTGAACTGTAAACCGTTATTATTCCAGTTCAACAAATTTATTACCCTTAATTTTAAGAAGATAAAGATCTTTCTTAAGCTCCCCGTTATTATCAAATGAAGTAAGACCTGTCACCCCCTGAAAATTACTAAGTTTCATTAGCTCATTTTTTACTGCGCTTCTGAATCGGACATTCGGACGGCTGACTATCTGAAACAACATCATTGCGGTATCATACGCTACAGCTTCTATGAAATCGGGCTTCTCCCTGAAAGTCTTCTCAAAAGTCCTGACAAAATCTCTCACCTTTTCTGAAGAGCTTTCTGCAAAAAAAATATCGGGCATTATGGCATTCTGTACATATTGGCGCGCCATTTTTATTAAACTGTCTGAACGCCATAGATTGGTACCAAAAAGATATACATTATCAACATCATAAAATGACAACTGAGGTATAATAAGTCCTGCTCTTTTCGGTGAGTCAGGAATAAATATAGCATCAAAATCAATAACAGGCTTTGGCTCATCATCCTCTATAAGCTCCTCTTCCTCTACAGAGCCCTCTTCTTCTACAGACTCATCAGCCTCATTTTCATCCTTAACTTCTTCAAAATCATCGCTTTTATCTTCGCCTTCAATCAGCTCGTCTGTATTTTTTAGATCCTCCGGCAATTCATAATAAAGCCCCACAAGCTTCTTTATTGGATCAGCAAAATCAGTGCTGTCAAGCTCGTAAGATTCAACCCCGACTACTTTCCCGTCATAAGCCATAACCTCATCCCAGAAAAGATTCATAAACACTTTACCATAATTTTCATTCGGATAAAGAATTGCAAAATTTTTCAGCTCAAGCTCTTCAATTGCATAAGAAACAATTGTTTCAACCTGCATTTTGGGGGTAAAAAAATTTCTGAAAACATAATCTCCGGTATCAGCTATATTATCTTTCTGGGTTATAGTAACTATAGGGATCCCCCTGCTTTGTGCTTCTAAAGCCGCAGACTCAGCAGTAAAAATTGGTCCGATAATCGCTGCAACATGATCTTCAAACAATTCCTTTACTGCATTGACAGCAACATCCGGATCAGAGCCCGTATCCTTTATTATTATTTTAACAGACGGCCGATCGCCCTGAGAACAGAATTGCCCAAGTGCAAGTTCGATTCCTTTCAATGCCTTGACGCCAAAGTCTTTGTAATAACCGCTAAGAGGAAGCAAACAACCTATGGTATAGCGACTGTATACAGCCTTTGTGCTGAGTTCTTCTATAATATTTTTCGCCTGCACAGCATAATTATGCTCAGGGAACCTGTCTACAAAATCAGAAAGCATCATTATAGCATCATCATATTGCTCCTCTTCAGCCTTTTTAAGGCCGTATAGATACATAAGCATGCCCGCGGGCGGATTATATCCCATATGTTTTATAATGAACATAATATCTGTTTTATCAAGCTGTACGACTGTCTCCTTAAGTTTCGAAACGACTGTCTCTCTTTCCGGATCTTTTGACTTCTCAAATGCTAATGTATAAAAATGCAAAGCATCCAACGGTAAACCGATTGCAATATAAGTATCACCCACAAGAACATACGTTCTCAGAACGTGAATCCTGGATACAATTTTTTCCAGAACGCTGTCAGCTTCCCTTATTAATCTTTCGTATTTACCTTCATTATAAAATGTAACCAGCCCTTCAACTCTTGCATCAGGCACAAAGGAGCTGTCGGAATATTCAACAATCAAACA
This sequence comes from Deltaproteobacteria bacterium, assembly GCA_030262895.1. Lineage (GTDB taxonomy): Bacteria > Desulfobacterota > Desulfobacteria > Desulfobacterales > ETH-SRB1 > B13-G4. Next base: position 27,041 of record JAJSZW010000026.1, read on the forward strand.
TTGATAGCTATCACGTGCTTTTGCATAATCTCCAAGCGCTGTATAAATCGCCCCTGTTTTTATGAGCGCAGCATCGGCAAGGGGTCTATCAGGGAATCTATAAAGATACTCATTATAAGCATTAAGAGCTTTCACATATGATTTAGCCTGATACAATTTTTCTGCTTTTGAAAACAACTCATCCCCAGGGCCAAGCTTGACAGGAACAGGCAAAAAAATATCTTTTAACCCACATGAGCTTAAAAACAGGACTGCTATAAGGATAAAAATTAAATTTATTTTTCTCATAACTCAAAATTGACAGCTTCGAAAAAAGGTAATAGTTCAGCCACAAAGGCACTAAGACACCAATAAAAGTTTATAAAAACTACGTAACTACTCAGGTGGATAGGCTGAAGACTGAAGACTGTTAGGAAAAAGCGCAGAAGCCATGTTTGGTGCAAGAATCAGATGTTTCCGCTAAAGTACGGCAATCGTGCTCTTCTGACCCCTTCAGCCTTCAGTCTAAACAGCTTCAGCCTGACTACGTGAGTAGTCACAAAACTACATGAAATTTTACTATTGTCAAATAATTGTTGCAAGAATTACAATCAACTCATTCCGCAGCAATTCTAATTATGGCATTTTTTCTTTTACCTTGTTGGGGCACGATGCATCGTGCCCGTACTGGCACTACTTCGGTCGAAATAACAAAAAAGAAAGTTTTTGTTCAGACACAAGTTACAAAAAATTTAAATGGAAGTTGTCATTCATAACAATAAGGTGTATAGATTCGATGCAAAAAAAATGCACGTACCACACCTGAAGCGGATATATTTTCACAAAGCTAACCTCTTACAATCAAAGGAGTTTTTATGCCCAGACGTAACGACATCAATAAAATATTAATTATCGGTTCAGGTCCAATAATAATCGGCCAGGCATGCGAGTTCGATTATTCGGGAACACAGGCCTGTAAGGCTTTGCGAAGCCTTGGCTACGAGATAGTACTGGTGAACTCGAATCCTGCGACTATAATGACAGACCCTGGAACGGCCGACGTAACTTATATAGAGCCTCTCAACCTTAAAGTATTAACAGAGATTATTAAAACTGAACGTCCGGATGCTTTACTGCCTAACCTGGGTGGCCAGACAGGACTTAATCTTTCATCCGAGCTGGCAAAAGCGGGCGTTCTTGAAAAATACGGCGTTAAGGTCATCGGAGTTAACATTGACGCCATTGAGCGCGGGGAAGACCGTACAGCATTTAAGGAAACCATGAATCGACTCGGGATTGAAATGCCGAGCAATCAGACAGTTAACAGCGTCGAGGATGCGGAAAAAGTTGCGGAAAAACTTGGCTACCCTGTTGTAATACGTCCGGCATACACCATGGGAGGAACAGGAGGCGGTCTTGTTTACAATGTTGAAGAACTTCGTACAATAGCCGCTCGCGGCATAGCTGCAAGTATGGCGAATCAGGTTTTGGTCGAAGAATCCGTGCTGGGCTGGGAAGAACTTGAACTGGAAGTTGTCCGTGATTCCAAGAATCAGATGATCACAGTATGTTTCATAGAAAATGTCGACGCAATGGGCATTCATACAGGGGATTCATTCTGCACTGCGCCAATGATGACAATCTCTCCTGAACTTCAGAAACGTCTTCAGAAATACTCCTATGATATTGTTGAGGCAATAGAAGTCATCGGAGGCACCAATATTCAATTCGCACATGATCCCAAAACTGGAAAAGTTGCGGTTATAGAAATCAATCCCAGGACTTCTCGCTCGTCAGCACTGGCCTCAAAGGCAACCGGCTTTCCGATCGCTCTTATTTCAGCGCTTCTGGCCGGAGGCCTTACTCTTGATGAAATTCCCTACTGGCGGGATGGAACCCTGGACAAATATACTCCATCCGGTGATTATGTTGTAGTTAAATTTGCCCGGTGGGCCTTTGAAAAATTTCCAGGCGTGGAAGATAAGCTCGGTACCCAGATGCGCGCAGTTGGTGAAGTAATGAGCATAGGAAAAAATTATAAGGAGGCTTTTCAGAAAGCTATACGTTCGCTGGAAATTAACCGGTATGGGCTTGGATTTGCCAAAGACTTCAACAATAAATCATTGGACGAATTAATGCATATGCTGAACTTTTCTACCAGTGAACGACACTTCATCCTGTACGAGGCGCTGCGCAAAGGCGCGGATATCCAGGCTCTTTATGAAAAAACTTACATAAAAGCCTGGTTTATCGAACAGATGAAAGAGTTGGTAGATCTTGAAGATGAAATTTTAGAATACAAAGGCCGAATGCTTCCTGATGATCTGTTTTTGCAGGCTAAAAAAGATGGATTTGCAGATAAGTATCTTGCCGGGCTTCTTGACATTCCTGAAAAGGATATCCGTGAAAAACGCATTTCATTAAATATTGTCGAGGCATGGGAACCTGTTCCGGTAAGTGGTGTCGAAGATGCGGCTTATTACTACTCTACCTATAATGCATCTGATAAAGTAAAAGTAAGCGACCGTAAAAAAATTATGGTTCTCGGCGGCGGGCCGAACCGAATCGGCCAGGGGATTGAATTTGACTATTGCTGCGTGCATACGGCTTTTGCCATCCGCGATGCAGGATATGAATCCATAATGGTCAACTGCAACCCTGAAACAGTCTCCACAGACTACGACACTTCGGATAAACTATATTTTGAACCTCTTACAGTAGAAGACGTATTAAGTATTTACGAAAAGGAAAAGCCTGAAGGAGTAATTGTACAGTATGGAGGGCAAACACCGCTGAACATTGCAAACGATCTGGCTGAAGCTGGTGTAAAAATACTCGGCACATCTCCAGAAGCCATAGATCTTGCGGAAGACCGTGACCGCTTCTACAAGATGATGCGAAAGCTGGGAATTCCCAGGCCCAAATCCGGCATGGCTCATTCATTTGAAAAAGCTTTGGATATTGCAAAAGATATCGGTTATCCTCTTATAGTTCGCCCTTCTTATGTTCTGGGCGGACGCGGAATGGAAGTTATACATGACGAAGAAATGCTCAAACATTATATGGCGGCAGCCGTAGATATTTCACCGGAACGGCCTATTTTAATTGACAAGTTCCTTGAAAATGCCATTGAAGCTGAAGCAGATGCGATTTCAGACGGAACTGACGCATTTGTTCCTGCTGTTATGGAACATATCGAGCTTGCAGGTGTGCATTCAGGTGATTCTGCCTGCGTAATCCCGCCCATCAGTATTCCCCCAAAACACATTGAAACTATCTGTGAATACACACGCAAAATCGCTATCGAGCTGAATGTCATCGGGCTTATGAATATCCAGTACGCTATCGCAAATGACACGGTTTACATTCTTGAGGCAAACCCAAGAGCGTCGCGGACAGTTCCAATAGTTTCAAAAGTCTGTAATATATCCATGGCGCGGCTTGCCACGCAGATCTTGCTGGGTAAAACAATCTCAGGCCTCGGTCTTAAGCAAAAACAGATCAAACATTTCGGAGTAAAAGAAGCGGTCTTCCCGTTCAACATGTTCCCCGAAGTAGATCCGCTTCTCGGCCCAGAGATGCGGTCAACAGGAGAAGTTCTGGGGCTGGCGGATTCCTTTGGCCTGGCATTCTTCAAATCACAGGAAGCAACACAGTCATCGCTGCCAATTGAAGGAACGGTTCTGTTTACCATTGCTGAGAAGGACAAGCCAGGTTCGCTGGAAGCTGCAAGGGTCTTCAAGGAGCTTGGATTTAACATACTGGCAACAAAAGGGACGCATCAATTCTTTGCAGAACATGGAATAGATTCAAAACCTGTCCCGAAACTGGGATATGGCAGACCCAACCTTGTTGATGCAATTAAAAATAAAGAAATTCACCTGGTAATAAACACGCCGAGCGGGAAACAGAGCAAGACAGACAGTTCCTATATTCGTAAAGCAGCTATTAATTATAAAATCCTGAATATTACTACAATAGCCGCCGCTCATGCTGCTGCAAGGGGAATTGCCGCTCGAAGGAAAGGACAGTCTAAAGTCAAGTCCCTGCAAAAATATCACGCAGATATTTTATAATAAAAGGCTATGAACATCCAACATCGAACATCCAACATCGAATTTTGAATAAGGTATTCTGACAATTTATAAACTGGCGGAGCGAAGCGATTTCATTATTCGATGTTCAACGTTGGATGTTGGATGTTCGACGTTCAAAAAACGCTTTACTCTGCCGTTACTTGGTCACCGATGTCTTGGCACTTATCAGTTAACCGTCAACCGATAACCGTAAACCGACAACCGTATTTAAACAACCTCCATTGTTGACGGCGGCTTCTCAGCAATATGATAAGTTACGCTGACAACACCCCGGACTTCTTTTGTAATGCGGTCAGCAAGATAAAACAGGGTTTTGTAATCAACTCTCATTGGGGTAGCGGTACGCGCATCAGTACTTTCCCAGCATCTTATTTCAATCTGTCTGCCGAATTCTCTCTTGCCGTTTCGCATACCAGTCACTCGATCCTTATGCAAAATGGCCATATTCTGAAATGAATCCATATCCCCAAAGACCTCTTCCATAATAACGGTCGCTTGCCTGACGAGCTCAACATCTTCAGGCGTAACAGCGCCAATAACTCTTGCAGCAAGCGCAGGCCCTGGAAAAGGTGGTCTGTTAAAAATTACTTCTGGAAGTCCGAGGCCTTCCGCTACTTTTCTTACACCATCTTTACGAAGTTGTAATAACGGCTCAATTATTTTGTATCCGAATGTTTCCTGAGGATCAATACCCAATTGTTCAAAGACATTATGCTGCCTCTTGATACCTGCAACCGTTTCATCAACATCAGTTAATATAGTCCCCTGAAGAAGATGCTTTGCTCCGCTTTCTTTAACAAGTCTCCCAAAAACTTTTTTATAAAAGGTCTGGGTGATGGCTTCTCTTTTTTTTTCAGGATCATCTATGTCTTTCAATGCTGCAAAAAATTCCTGCCTTGCATCAATTATTTCTACATTAACGCCCATTTTGCTGAAGATAGAAACTACTTCTTGCGGCTCATCCTTTCTCATCAAACCATTATCTATAAAATAAGTTTTCAGTTTTTTATCCAGAGCCATATGTCCAAGCAGTGTAACAGTTGAAGAATCAACGCCGCCTGACAGGGCATTAATAGCTGTATCATTCCCCACGGCTTTAGATATATCCGCTGTCTTATCTTTAATAAATTTTTCAACATCCAGATCATTTGCTGTTATTTCAACAATAGACACTATTTTTCCTCCTTATTAAATTCAATTCATTGAGTTATAAGCCAAATTGTTGTATGAACTTAAAAATATTGTAACGGTTCTCGGTTTTTTTTTGTAATTATTAGGATAATATTATGTTCCGAATAGGTTCTAGATGAGCTGTTAAATAGTAAAATTAGTTAATCTTTTCAAGGGACAATTATATAAATAGTGCCTGAATGAAAACCCCTGGTTCCGAGCGGTAATTGCGAGGAGTGAGGAACGAACGACGAAGCAATCCCCTTTTCCAAGAGATTGCTTCGGTCATGCTTCCCTCGCAATGACGGGAAAAGTGTAATTTGAAGGGTTTTCGTTCAGACACTAACTATCGAGAGTCTGATTACATGAAAGACTATTTTTTATACTTCCGTCAGCGGGAGTCGAACCTACTGCATAGCCCATGAATAAAGGGTTTGCTGGGAGTCTAATTAACATCTAATAAACGTACTTTAAGTTGTCGTTTATTGTAGAAAATAAAGATATCTAACCGATATTATAACCTTTTTATGAATTGCAAGGGTTCGAGGTATATAGCAGATATACGTAACAAATGCCTGCGCATTACGGTGGAAATTGATGTGGTTCCCGTTCGCAGCAATATATGATGAAGTGCACCTTGCGCATCTATTCTTGTTTTGATTAGCGTGGGGTGCAAGCCAGACATCATAGTTCAAGCACGCTGCCAACTTATAAACTAATGTACGTCCCGCAAGCCCGTCCCTATTTCAAGTAATGACCCCGCTGCCGTAACATGGATGTCTCCGGCAGATTCATAAAAATACCGCATCATTTCGCGCGTCACTTCCAGCAGAAGGGTTATGCGATCTAAAAGCACGAAGTTAAACCTTGACAGTTGGAGGCCGATGTATTACATAAATAAACAAATTCGTAATACCGGAGAATTGACATGCCTATAGTAACATCGACAATAAAGGGCCAGATTGTTATTCCCGCAGTGATTCGGGCGAGGTTTAAGATCAAGAAAGGCACGCAAGTCAACGTTTACGACGATGGAAAAAGAATCATCGTGGAGCCCCTTGTAGACGATCCAATCGAAAAGGGACGGGGTATGCTGAAGACAAGAGGAAAAATTTTGAGAGCCCTTGTAGAAGACAGGAAGAAAGAAGCGAAACTGTGAAGAAATATGTGATGGACAGTTTTGCGATGATCGCCTTTTTCGAAGATGAACCTGGGGCTGACAAGGTAGCGCTGATTTTGAAGTCACTAATGGATCGGAAGGCTAAGGCATACATGTCAGTGATCAACTGGGGTGAGATTTACTACAATATCTTGAGAGAGCAAGGAGTGGAAATTGCAGAGAAAGTGATTGGACAACTCAAACAATATCCCATTGAATTAGTAGATGCTGACCAAAAGTTAACTTACGAAGCAGCCAAATTAAAAGGCAGGTACAAGATAGCCTATGCCGACTGTTTTGCTGCAGCCCTTTCACATAGACTAAATGCAGTCGTAGTTACTGGCGACCCTGAATTCAAGAAGCTCGGGAACAAATATTCGATTCAATGGCTGAAGACCAAGTCTTCTTAGAGTTGAGCCTCCCCGTCCCGTAAGCCTTACCCGATGCATCCCCAAGCGAACACTTTTGAACGTTACCAAAACGCTTGTCACCATATGCATAAAATCTTATATTTATGCATAATTTGAAACCACATTCCAACAACCAATCACAAATGCTTTGCACCTGCCATGAGTGGAAAAGGTGTATATTGCGTTGTTGAAAAAAGACTGAAAGATAAAAAGTCCTAACCAGCATGGCAAGGTTATGGTTGATGAGCTGTATACTCATCCAAGAGCCTTCTGATCATCTTTTGATACTGGGTATTATGCTTTTTTGCTTCTTTTTTGAAAAAATCAATACTGATTTTACTGAGTGAAATGGTGACCTTAACTGTTTCATCTTTTAGAACAAGTTCTTCCGGTGAAGGCAAGAAGTCTTTTAAAACTCTCACTTTCCCAATAGGCTCATTGGTGTATTTTATTTTCTTTTTCATATATTTTCTTTCCTTTTCGCCAATATCCAGCTCCAATGATTCTGATAAGAAAGCAAGCTGAGATAGCGCAAATGAGACACTATGCTTATTTTGATTCAGTTTGTCCTTGGTATCATCCCACACAAAATCAGATCGTTTTTTCATACAATTGAAATATAGGGACTAAAGATAAAAGTCAATATTTTATATGGCTATTTATATGGCATTATAGTCCATCGTATAAGAGATCAGTTGAATTTACTTCTTCTCATGAGAGTTGATATTTCTCCACTACTTCGGAATAAAAAATGTGCGTGGTTTGGGATAAATGTCCAAGCATAACAGGCGGTTTGTGTTGCAGGCAAAAGATCTGATAAACGATCAATAAAATTATCTCTGTCTTTATTGTCTCTGAATATGTTGCGACGCTCAATTCCCCGGATGATGATGTGATGTAAAACACCCGGTACGTCCAGGCGGGCTAATCTAGGCATGCAAGTTTACTATCAATAATATAATTAGCGCCTGTCCGAAAAGTATTTTTTTTAATGCTGGCAATAGTTTCAGCTTATTTACCGATGTGAAGATTTGTGAAAAAGCCATTAGCTGTTAGCTCTTAGCTGAATGAGTTATCTGTTTGACTTTTTAAGCTAAAAGCTAACTGCTAAAAATCTTCGATTTGAGAATAGCATATAACTGACTATAATTTCAGGTATTTTGAGTTTTCGTTCAAGTACTAATTAAATGTCAAGTTATTTACTTATTTATGGACGTCCCTAATTTCGTCCCCCTTTGGTCCCTAATGTATAAAATTGAATCTGATGTTGCTCAGACAGTGACAAATTATTTTGACAGAATCCTTATGGTTCATGTAAGTTTCGGGGTCTTATTTCATAGTCACGATGTTTAATAAGCGTTTCCACCAAGGTCTTCTTTTGTTAAGTCTGTCTTTTTCAAACTTTAATAAAGGTGGTCTCGTTTCTGGTTTTGAAATACCATTGGGGTAAAAATATGAATCAATAGTGAAATATTGTCTGTCATCTCCGCCACATACACAAGCATCAATAGTATTCGCAATCTCAAGCATTTTATAGAATGCTATTTCATCAGGATCAACACAAAAGATTTTTCCTTTTGCCCAACAAATTGTTTCTCCCAAATAATTTACAGTATTAGGATTATTGGGGACAAGTTCCAATTCAGGATCATTTTTTACATAGTTCTGCCATTCATATTCATATATTTGTATACTATCATGTCGGTCAATCCAGTTTGCAGCACGAGATACATATAAATAGTTATCCATTTTGTTCCTAATTCTAATAAGGGAAATCCAAATTAGGGTGTTTAAAAATCATCAATCTATCATCTATCAAATACCTTTTAAGAATGAGATAATAACGCATAACAATACTCTTATGTTTGATACAGGTGCTAATGCTAATCAGCCGCGCGGCTTTTTGCGTCGGCTGAATTAGCCTTGTTGTGTGCCGGACACGGCACATGTTCTTAAAAGTGAGTCAAAGTTACCACGTAGTGGTGACTTTGGCAAGTCTTAGACCCAGCCAGATGGAGGCGAAGGGTGTAGCGGTATTACAACGGGGTATCGGTGACGGTGACTCGGAAGGCAGTAGCTCTGCCGAGGCAGGGTACCGCGAAAGTACGGGGTGACGAACAGAAATCGAGTCAGGCGTGCATGAGTGGGACGAGCCTGCAACTCAAGGTAAAGTCCTCTATCCATTATAAGCTCTGCCCGTATACTCGGCATCCACGTACTGAAAGACATGTGTTTACCCCGGGAGGTCTTCCATGTGCCACGGGATGCCGCATGCGGCAGAAAATGGCCTGAGGGCAGGGCAACCTGCTCCGACCGCATGAAAGAAGTCAGCAGAGGGCACGGTAGCCG
>JAJSZW010000027.1 GCA_030262895.1 Deltaproteobacteria bacterium
GCGAATATGCCGACACGCCTGGGATCGATTCCCTTTCTCGGATAAATATCTTCATCAAGGATGATTGAGGAGATGGGGATTTTGGTTGTTTGTTGAGTCATATTATATTATCTTGGATTATTTTTGCCGCAGATTTACGCGGATTTGTAAAGATATTCCAGATGCTCCTCGCGTTCCGTATACACCTCACGGGGAACAAGCGGCCGGATGGTCCATCTAAAATCTGTCCTTTTGTCAAAAAAAATGTTTCCCTTTGTTTTCATTTTCTCTCCAAAACAAATATTAAGAAAAGCGCTTACTGAAAATCCGCAACGTCCTGTTTCATAAAGACAAAATACCCTTCGCCCGAAATGATCGGGAAGTCAATACCTGCGGGTTGACCGGCCGGCCCGAAGCCGGCCGTCTCAAAAGCTCCTTTCTCCGAGGAGTATCTCTGAATGCTTGAGACATTTTCACTGCCGAGATCTTTCAGGAGTTGATACGCACTATACCCATTCGCAGGGCAGGCGAATCCGACACAGTAATAAACAATGCTGTTCTATTTGGTTTCATAATTATTCCCATGGTTGATATAAAATCTCATTCATAGATGTGTTGTTGGGTTTCGTGCCTCAACCCAACCTACTATTACGAACTTTATCTAATCTCACTGTATCATTTTCGTCGCATCAATATTCTTCCCAATAATCTTTCCCGTTCCTAACCTGCGCATTACTCATGAAATGGGCAATCGGTCCGCCCGAAGTCGGCTGCGAAGACTGCAAGGTCGCTTTTGTCTACGTTCCCGTCTTCATCGAAGTCGCCCTCGCAATCGCCACTGCAATCCGTTCGGCCAAAGTCGGCTGCAAATATAGCCAAATCCGAACCATCCATATCTTGGTCTCCATCAAAATCCCCTTCACAAGATAGAGGCCCAATCAACGGGAAAAAATCCTTGGCGCCAATGCCTCCCGCAAGCTCATATGGTGTGTCACCGATTCCATCGCCATCATCGTCAGTTCCCTGATAATCGCTCCAGTAATTTCCGCCAATTCCTGGGCCAGCATCCCATGCATTGTTGCCACCAGAATCGTACCCATCATGTGTATCACTACTCTCAAAGTTATTATGATAAAAAATGTTTCTATTTGTATCTGATATTACTGCGATGCCGTAACCTTTACCAGGACTTGCATAATCCTTTGGGCAAGTTCCATATCCACCTGTACCTTTATATCCACCTGAAACTGTATTGTTAAATAGAATGTTATCATCTGATGATTCTATAAAAATTCCATAACCGTATCCGCCAGGTCCGCCATACCCACAGCAGTAAAATATACAGGTACCAGTTCCAGTTCCAGCGCCGCCATTACCACCATTAACAGTTGAAATTATGTTGTTTGATATTTGATTATTCATTCCCAAATTAAGATAAATACCATAGCTATTTCCACCATATCCACCATATCCACCATATCCATATAAATCCTTTCTATTAGTACCACCTTTACCGGCAGTAATACCTGAAATTATGCTATTGGATATTTGATTATTAGTTCCTGAATTAAGATAGATTCCGTAACTATTTCCACCGGCTCCGGCATATCCATTCACATTTATGTTACGACCAGCACCACCAGTGACGCTTAAAATTGTATTACTGACTAATTCGTTGCTAGTAGCTGAATGTAGATATATACCATAACTATATCCTCCACTACTTGCACCAACAATATTTCTAATTGTGTTATCCATTATAATGATGTTGTTTCCAGTTAATTTAATACCTATTTCGCCATTCTGTACTGTGAAATTGCTAATTGTTACATTATCTGAACTAATGTCCACAACAATTTCACTTCCCATGCCATCAATAAATGTGTTATTTGTGCCGTCTCTTGATTCGAGTGTCAGTGACTTGTTAATAACTATATGCTCGTTATAAGTTCCATACCATACTTGTATCAAGTCTCCTTCATCGGATTCGTCTATGGCATTCTGGATATTCCAATAGTCAGCACCCAGGGTATGTCCAACCGTAATGACCCTTGCGTTTCCTGTCTCAGTAAGTAAAAAGAAGCAAAGAAACCCAATAATAACAAATATCAACATATTATTTTTAGTGTGCATGATAATTACCTCCTTATGATCTGTGTAAAGCTCTTTCACTGTAAAAACGATCGCGACAGCCATCCGCTGCTTTACGGTAACATGTGGCTACGTAGATACGTTCCATAAAATCGCGCAACGATCTCATAGCTCGTAGGTTGCGGTTGAGAGTAGCGAACCCAACATCATTCCACATGCGGAATTTTTGGGGACGTGTTTGACTAAGTTGACTTATCGGTGCGCTATTTTCTCACCCGTCAGCTCTGACAATTGCCGAAGTCCCACGTGCTTGAGCAGACCGTCAAGATCATCACTTGCTGACCAAAGCACGCCTTTCCCCGCATCAACACCTCTGCATCCTCAGTAAAACCGTCATGGCAAAGAACCACAATCTTAAAATCTAAAGTCCTTTACCCACTTCCTCTTTTATAACGCTTCCCTTCCGCATCAAAGATTCTACCTCGATCTGGCCTAGCTTTCGGCCGACCCACCAATTGCTTTCACATATCCAGCACTCCTTCTGTCCTCCCAAAGTCGGCAGCGAATGTTGCCAAATCTTCTGTATCAACATTGCCATCATTATTCAGGTCTACCAGGGAATCCCCAATAGCATACGCATCTGCAAACACCGACAAATCGGATCCGTCCACATCGCCGTCTCCATCAAAGTCCGGGGTGTAAAGCTCGGGAGAGATGGCTCTGTTGAATAGAATGCTCACCGAACCTATGTGACCGGGAATGTAATGATCATGGTGGCATAAGGCTACGTCGTTATCTCCGTCCTGGTCAAAATCAGCAATAGTCAGTGCATCAGTTCCACCTGATGTGATGTAATCTTGATGTGAGAACGCGCCGTGTCCATCATTGAACAAAATGGTCAGTTCATTGGCATCGTCATTAGTCACTACCAAATCAAGACCGTTCTTGTTGTCCATCTGTTCTGCGGCAACGCAAAAGGGACCCGTTCCGCTGCCCAAATTATAGCCGTATGACAAGAGAGAAGGTAGAAACCCGCCCCCTGTGTTCGGGTATATTCGCACAAAGCCACGGTATAGCTGATTCCTAGGCAAGTAGGCAACAATGAGATCCGGCAGACCATCTCCTGTCACGTCAGCAGCGGTCATATCCGTCTTGTCAATGTTCGACTGGGAAGCCCATAGTAGGGGTACTACCTGCAGCACTCGGCTAAAATGGAAATTGCCTTGATTGAGGAACACATCTATGTCTGTGCAACCATTATAAAAGTCGTTTTTAAATACAACAAGATCATTGAGCCCGTCGTTGTCCATGTCTGCCGATGTCAAGCATATTGGAACGGTAGCTATGCTACCACTCAAGTAAATTTGTTTCTTAAGCTCCATGCTGCCATCTGCCGCTAAACAGTAAAGATTGATATTTGCAGAAGTCGGAAAGTTTCCAACCACAGCCAAATCGAGGATATCATCGCTATTCATATCCACAGCAGCCAGATCATACGGCCTTCCATTGAGAGTGATCGAGTTGCCTTCAGCCCATCGACCATCAAGGACAACATTCAAAGCTCCAGCCGAAGGCATGCTTTGTCCATGAATATAGGCAATGTCAGTGTTAGGATTCGCAGCCAATTGATCTGCAAGGATTCGAAAGGGCTCCCGATTAATACCTTGGACGCAAGAGGGAGTTTTTGTGATGCCTTCGTTTGTACCGTTGAATACGGCTAAGGTATTGTCGCCCCAAATTCCTCTACTGATCACAGCCAAGTCCATCCACCCATCATCGTTAAAATCACCGCTGGAAATATCTTTGGGGATATTCTCTTGAGCGAACCCGGAGCCACTTAAGGGAATCCATACTGGCCTGGGATATCTACCGGCTTCATTATAGTAGACGCTCAGGCGACTGTCGTCACTTGCCACCGTCAAGGCATCCGGCTTGTTGTCGCCGTTGAGGTCAGCGAAGGCAAGATCGTGGAGATCTGCTCCTGTACGATAACCTATTAGATCGGAGAAGATACCGCTTCCACTGTTTAGGAAAAGAACCCAGAAATCGGTCGGATGATCATCGGGGAGTGTTGTCGGATCCGGCACAACCCCATCCGCAAACATTAAATTGATACCAAGATCGAGGTCTCCATCACTATCCACATCACACAATTTCACGCCGCCCATACATGATTTCACGCCATCTATCTCTGCGTTCCCGCTTATAAATCCATAGATGGATTCGTGTTCGGCAAAACTCTCGTTGTTTTCATTCCTGATGAGAATGGCAGAATGGCGCAAAACTGTAGCCACCACATCACGGTCCCCATCGCCATCTAAGTCCTCGATACCAAGCTTTCCTTTGATTGGATCTTTAAACTCGGGAGGTTCTTCTGCAAGGGTAATCGGATCCCAAAGTATGTGATCCGTCCGAAATGAACCAAAGATGCCGTCACCCTGATTAAAGAGAGCAACAATATTTTCGGTCCAAAAAGTATTTTTTATGGTTCGTTGTATTGAGTTGAGAATGACTAAATCTTGGTCTCCATCCCCATCAATATCTCCGCACTTACAGTCCGAAAGCTTAATAATACTTTGTTGATCTGGTTCACCATCTCCATCCACATCCCGCCATATTGCTTCTGTCTCGTAGCTTCCATGCAGAGAAAAAGACCCTGCACCATCGTTTAAGTAGATATGTACAACGGGATTGTCACCGTCATCACCGATCACTATATCCGGGCCATTGACCCCATCCATGTCACCGACACACATCGTCGTGCCAGAGAAGGATAAGGACTGGACGTCTTGGCTAAAAGAAAATGATTCCGTCTGTGTAAGAGTGAGCAATTCACCACCCTGATTTCCGTGGTATGTCCCAAGGAGATCCATGCGACCATCCCGGTTTATGTCTGCCTGGACGATCTGAGTGGCTTGGGGCAGTTGCTGGATGACCTTATGAAAAATGAGCTTTCCATCTCCGGAATTTTCAAACATCTGCAGATAAGGAACTGTTGACGGAACAGAAACTCCTTTGACAGCAACATCCTGATCTCCATCACCATCCAAATCCATGGGAAGTACCTGAGTTGGATATTGTCCAGTCTCAAAGTTCCGTGGAGCGTTTAAATGCAGGGGTACGGCGGCAAATCCTATCAAAGGGGCTATCCACATAATTGCAGCAAGAAACAGCGCGGAAGCACATATGATCTTGCCTAAAGACTTATTGTATTTTCTATTCATAACGCACCTGCCTTTCTAATAATGTGCCATTCTCCATTTGATAAATCCCAAGCCAAGTTTTTCCAACATTATCTGGATTACTACATTCCGTAAAATAGTAATCTATTTGTTAAGGATACGTAGTCGTATTTATTATAAAAGTCCCTCTGAACCATTCGTCGTTTCCTCTCTAATGCATTAGTTTGGGCCCTACCTTGATGTATGGCCTTATAATAAGCCCTGTCTTTGTAACGTTATAATACCTACCTGCATCTGCTAAGGCATAAGGCAATCGGTACGCCCGAATTCGGGGATGCAAAATCAGAAAGGTCCTTGCCATCGAAGTCACCTTTACAATCGTTGGCTGGCCCGCTAATAAACTCGACCTTATCCAGCCATCCCGCATCGGATCATTCGCTATCGCTTGCATCTTTAGTGAAACTCCACATTAGTGTATGACTCCCAGATGCAATGTCGTACGTTACTTTGTTCTAATTAACTTCACCGCTCATCTGGGAGTAAATTGCCCCGTCTATGCTAAATTTGAAAAAGTCGTAGTCTTTCTCGGATGAAGCTTCCCAGTAGAATGACAGAGTTTCAGGGCCTG
Source organism: Deltaproteobacteria bacterium (assembly GCA_030262895.1). Classification (GTDB taxonomy): domain Bacteria; phylum Desulfobacterota; class Desulfobacteria; order Desulfobacterales; family ETH-SRB1; genus B13-G4. The sequence continues at coordinate 5,881 of JAJSZW010000027.1, forward strand.
TAACCTTTGTCCTGATCATTGAATAAATTACCTTTTTTTATTCATAAACTGGGCAATTTGTTCTCCCAAAATAGGCAGCAAAGTCTTCTAAGGTGATGCCGGTTCCGCCTGCTGCAAAAATAGCTAAATCTGAACCATCCACATCACCGTCAAGGTCAAAGTCGCCCTCACAAACTGAAAGCGAGGATAAATCAAATCGGGCTATTGCAGTCGCATATTCCACAATGATCCTTGCCGGCAGCTCAAGGTCTGGAGGCGGGATAAGATCTATGTCAAAAATAGTCGTCGCATATTCCGCTGTGATGCGTGGGGAAATATCCGGAAACTCTGTTGAGTCAAGCGCCTTTTCCCAAATGAAACTTGCATCTTCCACCACGATTTGTGCGGAAGCAGAGGAACTCAACCCAATCAAAATGGGTATCATCAACAGAAAACAATAAATTTTCTTCCTCATGATTTTTCTCCTTATTGTGGTTCAGTATAGATGAGCATTATGCCCACATAGGAGGCATCATTTCCTCCATAATGATATAAAGATATTTCATGGAAGACGTTCGGGAAAAGTTGCGTAGGTGTTATATCACCCTCCCATATTTGCCAACCTTCACCCGAACTGCCACTATGAAGCTCTACGCCATCTATCTGTATATTCCCACTGGTAGAACTAGTGCCCTGATCATAGATAGCATGAGACCATGTCCTGTTATACGTGCTGTAGTCACCCGGCACCTTGATCCTGAAGGTTTCTGTAGCAAGATGAACAAATTCTTCATCAGTCACTATCATCATCTTTGTTGCGTCAGGATATCTAAAATCGAAATACTTTATGTCTGGTGGAAGGACTAACATCTCAAGAGTTACTATGTCTATGGCATCTGAAAGCTTAGTGCTTGTTATTTCTGGATTACCGTAATAATCCACCCAGTCTATGATCTTGCTTGCCTTCTCCGTATTACGGTAATAAGCAATTATCCATCCGGAAATATCTACATACACATGCACATCATGAGTTTCTCCATAATCAGTTAAAGCAACGGAGCCTATGATGTATTCAGCAGTCTTCTTCTCTACGTTCTTAAAAGCATTTTCTGCTAGATCCAGGTTGGTACTGCTTACCTGCCCGTAAGCTGATATGCCGGCCTCATCCTCCAAAAAAGATAAGCCTGCCAGTCCTTCATCAAGCGGTGCCATATTGAAACTGTTATTTTCCTGGGCATAGGTCATACCCGAAACAACCAACATCAGTACGATAAATCCAAAAGTCAAAAATCTAATCATCTTGTTTTGCCTCCTATTTTTCTATGTTTTTCCAAAAAAATAACCCTGATCATTTCACATAATAGTGTTTCATTCCATTGACAATCACCACCCTCCATCAATGTTTAATCGCTTAAAAGCAATTAATACCAATTTCTGTAAAGGTTTGCCGGTTGAGCCTGTTGGCCAGTTTGCACGTAATGGTGATTCAATAGCTATTGTTTTATGTCATCCACATGCCCCATACCTTTATCGTCTCTCCACGATTGATATATCTTGTCGCTTATACGCAATTGCCCTTTTGTCTTTATTAGGCCCAGGTCCTCCATATACTGTACATCATTACCCAACAGTTCCGTTGCTCAACGCAACCAACATGCGTGGTCACTTTACGACGCAGATTACTGACAAATCGGGCAATCAGTACGTCCGAACTCTGCTGCAAATGTGGCGAGATCGCTCTCGTCTACAAAACCATCGCCATCAAGGTCGGCAACTTCATCTGAAGAGCCAAAGGCCTCAGCAAAAACAGACAGGTCAGAGCCGTCCACATCGCTATCACTGTCAGAGTCTCCCTGGCATACGGTAGTTGTGGTTGCCCCCGTGGTGTCCCCGTAAGCCCCCATGTTGATTCGCAGGCCGTTTGGATCAGGCTCATTGGAGAAATCCGAAGTCGCTGTATAAACGTACGCACCATCTGCGACAGCGTATGAATTAGCAAATCCATTTGCAATCCTAATCGTGGTTTCTGTAATGTTTACAACTTCGTCATTTTCATAGTTCACTCCATTAGTTATCCATATCAAGTCGCCTGCCGAGATATTGGTTACCAAATCAACTGCTATAACGAAATCGCCGGATGTGTAGTCTTCAGTTAACGTCTCAACAGGATCGCCGGCATCAATACACGGTGAACAAGCATGAAGGTGGTAGTCACCGTTTTTCGCATCCACGAACAGGGGATACTCATCGATGTTTGCCACTCCTTGATAGCCACCCTGAATATCACAGTAGGTGACAATCGGTGAGCCGGTTCCGGAAATTTCAGCAAGGGCATCGTCCCAGAGGATACAGTTGGTTACCATTGGAGAGCCGGAAGAGACAAGCAACCCATGTTGTGTATTGTTTGAAATCGTGCTGTTGGTAATCGCTGGGGAACAGTTAGCAATCCTAACGCCATCTGTGGCGCTAAATTCACTGATGCTGTTGGTAAAATGGCCTGAATCGGAATAGTAGAATTGCACATTTGCATCTGCACTGCCGGCGCTGTTCCCCCCATACCGGATCAGGCAATAGTCAAACTCGCCAATGCCGTCATTGGTCCCATAACCATACAAGTAAATTCCGCGCCAATCACCCTTAAGGGGATCACTATCGGAGCCAGGGATGATCTCCCCGCACGTCTCGTCATCCATACACGAGTCGTCGTCCATAGAAGTGAAAACGATGCGGTTATCCTTTTCCCACCCTGTTCCCTGTGCATTCAGGTACCATTGACGGTCAGTTGTGTATTGTGCGCAAACTTGACCACAGCCCCAGGCATGATTGTCAAGACCTGATTATCGTTTACGGTAACAGCGCCGCTCACATAGTGCGTACCCGGCCCCCATGTCTCGGAATTGATTGTTCCGCCAGGATGCTCCGTATATGCCAGAGCAGCGCTGGGAAACACCAGTAACACCAAAGTAAACAACACCAAAAAATTAAAATACTTAACCAACATTGTGTGTTTCATAGTTTGCCTCTTTATCCTCATTAAAACCGTCATGAGCAAAAAACCACAATCTTAAAATCCGAAGCCCTTAACTGGTTCTTAAATCGTTTTGCACCGCAGCCAGATCCTGTCCCATACCTTCAAAAAATCAAGCAGGATCAGATCGGGCAAGCAGTACGCCCAAACTCTGCTGCACATGCGGCAAGATCGGTTTCGTCCACGTAACCATTGCCATCAAAATCGGCAACTAGATTGTAGTCAGGCCCACCTGATGAAGAGCCAAAAGCATCTGCAAAGATCACCAGGTCACTCCCATCCACATCCCCGTCTTTATCAAAGTCTTCTTTGCAAACAGAAAAATACTCGTAGGCTCCCATATCGCATATTGCTGTGGCATCCCCATCGCCATCCTGTGGCCTTGACACACCATCTATGTCATCACTAGGTGCACCTGTATTGCTGCCTGTATCGATACAGGGAGAACCTGATGTAATATGGAAATCACAGGCAACCGAATCCTTAAACAGCGGATTCCCAGAGATATCACCTGTACCTGGGCTGCAGCCAAAATAATCACCAGCCGTATTGTCCAAGACATTGTTGTAAGAGATTTGCGGCTCGGGAAGCAGGTCGCAGGAAATTCCATATAGATGTCAATGTTGCCCGGTATGTCTCCAGAGTCATCAGGATCGGTGCCCGCCTGCGAACAATCAGTTTTCATCAAAAACCTTTGGCTCGCCTATTGAGCCTAAGTGCGCCCGAAGTCTATGGCAAACTCTTCCAGGCTTATTGTAGCGGTGTCTTCCGCAAAAGCCGCCAGGTCTGAGCCGTCCACATCTCCATCGTTGTCGAAATCCCCCTTGTAAGCGGGGAAGGCTGTGAACTCATAGGCTCCCATATCGCATATTGCTGTGGCATCGCCATCGCCATCCTGTGGCCTTGACAGCCCATCTATGTCCTCACTTGGCGCGCCTGTATTGGTGCCTGTATCAATACAGGGAGAACCTGGCTGGAGATGGAGATCTATGGGAGGAGTCACAAATTCAGGATCATCATCAATATTATCTGTACCTGAATATCCTCCCATAATATCAGAGTATTTGACATACGGCCAAGTACTGCTTGTGTCAAAGTGTAACTCATCTGGCGTATCATTCCAAAAGATGCAGTTCTTGACACGGGGACCTCCTGTGTTAGCGTATATGGCGCCTCCTGAATGAACAGCTTCATTTTCCGAGAAGGTACAGTTTGTGATATAGGGATACGCCATGTGATACGCAATGGCTCCACCGCGACTGTTGGATTTATTTAAGTGAAATATGCAGTTAGTGATGGTGCCATAGCATAGATAGTCACTGTATATAGCACCGCCTCCCCCAATAGTCGACCGATTCGCTTTAAACCGGCATTTTTCAATAACCGGAGATGATTGCCAAATTTTCATGCCGCCACCGGACGTTGCGGAATTCCCGATGAAGATACAATTCGTGATAACAGGATCGGACTCGATATCATAGATACCTCCTCCGTGTACTTCAGCAGTATTCTGGTTTATAGTACAATTTCTGATCTTGGCAACGTGGTAGAAATCAGACGTGGAACAGTAGACGGGAGGGCTATCAATATAAATACCACCGCCATTTGCGCTCGAAGCCCTTCCGCGTCTGATATTGAACCCATCTATAATGGCATGTACTGTAATGTAAAAACAACGTACAGAATCGTTTCCATTCACTAATGTGATATTGTTTTCCCAGTCCCGCTGGGAAGAACTTGTCTCTGTGCCGTTGAAACCACCGTAGATTGCTACATACTTGTTGACGTTAATCTGATTCGAAAGAGAGTAAGAGCCGGCTTTGACCCAGATCTGGTCAGTAGGTCCCATACATATCGTCCACATGGATGAACAAGCATTTATCGCGTCTTGTATGTTATTAAAGGCACTACCCCAGCTCGTCCCACTACCACCACCCGGGGCACCCGCATCTACATACCAAACAGCGGCATGGACAGACGCACTTGAAAAAATCACTCCTCCCAAGAAACAAAGAAACATAACTGAATTCAATATTTTCTTTTTCATTTTTCCCTCCCAAAATAGATTTTTTCGTAAATTTACATCTTTAATAAGAAAACAAGGATTGTTTGTCCTCTATGGATAATCCGTCCTGCCAAAGTCTGCCGCAAAATCTTCTAAGGTGATGCCGGTTCCGCCTGCAGCAAACGTAGCCAAATCGCTTCCATCCACATCACCGTCTCCATCAAAATCGCCTTCACATTGATCAATTGTGGGCAGATATTCGTCGGCCCCAATGTCTACCGTTGCGATTCCGTCACAGTCGCCGTCAACTAATCTCGAATCGCCGTCAATGTCCGTGGCAAACCTGACATAACTGTTCTCTCCAGCATCGATACACGGCGATTCAGGCAAGAGGTGGAAGTCTCCGTCAGGGTTTACAAACAGGGGGTCCTCGTCGATATTCGTCCCGAGCCCGCCGCTTCCAAGGATGTCCGAAAAATTGACAGTGGGTGACCCGCCATCCATCTCATCAGGGTTGTTCGCCCAGAGGATGGAGTTGGCTATCGCCGGAGAGGAGCCAACGGAATTATAAATGCCGCCGCCTGATGTCGCGGCTTCATTCCGGGAAAAGGTGCAGTTAATCAAGTCGGGTGAGGAAGATGCATCGTTGTACAACCCTCCGCCTCCGCCACTGTGTGCCTGGTTGCCTGCAAACAGGCAGCTTTCTATGTGCGGAGAAGAGGCATCGTTGGCCATGCCCCCGCCCATATTTGCCAGGTTGGCCTGGAAGACGCAATTGAGGACATTGAGGAATGATCCGGAATTGTACATCCCGCCGCCGAAGCCGGAGTCTCCGTTTATGAGGGTAAAACCCCTGAAAAGACCATCAGTCGTGACGCCACTTGTCATTACAACCGGGACTGAATGGCTACTACCGTCGATAATTGTGATATGCGGTCCTGCTCCCTCTATCTTCAGTTCGCTCTTCGTGATGGTTATATTTTCCACATAGTAACCCTCGGCCACACACACATCGCCGTAATAGACCGCAGCGTCGATACCGTCCTGGATACTGGCAAAGGCGTCGTAGCCGAAAACGACAGGACTTTCATATGCGTAACATTGGCATATGACCAGGCTTCCGGGAGATAAACCGGCCCAGTCATCATCAACACATACAATTTCCGGTTCAGTGTATTCGGCCTCGTAGGCCCCCATGTCCACTATGGAGCTGCCGTCGTCATCGCCGTCCATGATGCGGGTTTGGCCCCCGAGATCGTGGGAAAGCCACGCAGGAACTGCTGCATTTGTGCCGCCATCGATACACGGTGAACCAAGTCTGAGACGGAAGTTGCCGCCATCCAGGTTAAAAAAAGCCGGATCTCGATCTATGTTGGCAAGTCCGGTATAGCTTCCCTCAACGTCACAGTATGTGACATTGGGCGAGCTGGAACCATGGTCGTATATCTCGTTTCCCACAGATCCTCCGGCAAGGTTTCCCCAGATGATACAGTTGCTTATTTTCGGACTGCTGTCGGAGTTGTATATCCCGCCTCCGGAGCTCTCGGCCACGTTTTCCCAGAAAGTGCAGTTAACTATGGTTGCTGCTGAGGAAGTGTCAACAAAGAACATCCCTGCACCCTCTTCAGCCGTGTTGTGCCAAATGGTGCAGTTTGCAACGGTCAGGGTGGAATCGTAGACATACAGCCCGCCGCCATGGATCCCCGAGTTTTCTGTAATTTCACAGTTACTTATTGTGAAGTCCGAGGATTGATGGACATGGATTCCGCCGCCCCATGTCCAAGAACCGTTGATGATCCTGAATCCGGCAAGTCTTGCTCCGGAGGATACCCATCTGGCTTGAACCGCAGCGCCACTGTTAGTGCCGTCAATAGTGGTAAAGGCTGATCCTGCCCCGAGGATCTGTACACCGCTCTTCATGTTAATGTTTTCCACGTAATGCCCTCCGGCCACGTGAACTATGCCGGGTGAGGCTACTTCGTCAATGCCATCCCGGATGTTGTCAAAGGCATCATAGCCCCAGGTATGACCACCCGCGCTGCCGGGCGTGAAATCATCATCAACCCAGACCACCGAAGACGGTGGGGGGGTATATTCATCTACCCCTATATCGACCGTCGCGGTTCCGTCAAGATCGCCGTCTATAATGCGCTGGTCATTTTCAAAATCAGTGATGGGAAGGGAGGGCGCTGAGTTATTCCCGGTATCGATGCAAGGAGAGCTGGGCTGGAGGTGAAAATCACCGGATGAGGGGTTAACAAACTGAGGATCGCCACCACCGGTTATGATTCCTTCAATATAGCAATAAGTAACATTCGGAGTGGAGCTTCCGTCATTGTAAATCTCATTGCCCGAAGTTCCGGCCGTATCTGCCCAAAGTATACAGTTGGTTATATCCGGCGAGGAGGATTCGTTGCGAATTGCTCCACCTTTATCCGAGGCAGAATTACCGTAAAAAACACAGTTGGTTACCACTCTGGGGTTTGTTGCTGAGGTAAAGCTATTGGCCATACCGCCGCCGTCAACGGCGGAATTGTTCCGGAAGGTACAGTTAGTTACTTTAAACCAACTGAAGAGGCCGTTGCATATCCCACCCCCATCATAAAAAGCCTGATTGTTTTTAAACAAACAGTTGGTAACTGACGGTCCGTAGGTGGGAGAGCTGTCGGATGCATTGTATATGCCGCCGCCGCTTGCTCCCGTTGACTTGTTAGAGTCAAATACACAGTCGGTTATGATGGGCGCACCATAAAGCAAGGAAGACGAGATATGTATTCCACCGCCGACCCCGGTAGCCTGATTGTTTGTAAAAGTGCAGTTTGAAATCCTTGCCGTTGCCTGTCTGATATACATCCCACCGCCGTTGTTGGCGCTGTTGTTCACAAAAGAGCAATTGGTTATTACAGGCGAAATTGACGAAGATGCTGAAATATACATTCCACCTCCTTCGTCGCCAGCTTGGTTGCCGGAAAAAATACAGTTTGCGACAGTAGGAGAACCGTAGATACTCATCCCGCCTGCCTCCCAGGTTGCGGCACCATTTGTAACCGTAAAACCTTCCAGCTTTGCCGAGGAGTCAGCACCATTGTCATTCACCACGGTACCGCTGCCGCCTCCGTTAATGGTGGTCATGCCTGCCCCAGCCCCCAGAATTTCCACTCCGCTCTTCATGGTGATGTTCTCATAATAGGTCCCTGTTGCGACCTGGACGATATCACCGGCTGAAGCAGTGTTTATCCCCATCTGGATTGTGTGGAATGGATCGGTTTGGGCGCCCGTGCCGGGAGGCGGATTCCCATAATTATCGTCAACATAGTACGTATTCCCTGCTGCGTCTGCCTTGCCAGGTAACGTAGCCACAAAAGCAACGCTTAGGAAAAAAATAAGCGTTAGTGTAAGAAATGCCTGTTTTTTCATCTTTACCTCCTTCGTACATCGCAGGTATGTCAAAAGCTTTGAGTCACATGACCAGCGGCGAAGCCGGTAGTTTGCCTATAGCCCTAAAAGAGCATTCATTCCAAAAGTAGGCGTTTTCAAGTCTTAGAATACCATTTTGAACCCGGAACCTGATCCTAACCAGAGAGGCGCAGGCAGAGCTACCACACAAAAACATCCGACAGCCACGAATGATCTGGGTTAGAGTAGAATAGCCGGCGCTCTCCGGTGGAAAGGTCGACCTTATAGACTGAGCCCTGGTTTTCGGCCTCGTCCGCGAAATAAAGAACAGGCCCGCTACCAATCCGGCTGAAGTCTGTTGCAAATACGGCAAGGTCACTCTCGTCCACGTAGCCATTATTATCGAAGTCGGCACCCGGATTATAGTTCAAGTCGCCGGATGTGGAACCAAAAGTGGATGCAAAGGCAGCCAAATCCAAACCATCCGCATCACCGTCACCATCCAAGTCAGGAGTTGAGGACGTACCTAAAATCGGCATGACTTCATCGAAATATACTCCGCCTTCGAAGTACCCTGACATCTTTCCCCAGATGTTTACAAAAACCTCTTTGACGACATAGTTCTTGGGAAAAGCAGATATTTCAGACCAGTCGAAGGTCAGGTGATTCCAATTGGCAATATCATCTCCGTAGATGTCGTGTTGGAGCTCTTGTGCTGTACCACTATAGAAATACCGGTCTTTATCCTGGTCAATGTCGTACACTTTGACATACAAATTAGCGGACAGTGATGTCATAACTGCCATACATTCGGCTATTTGGACTGAGTATCCTTTTGCTGTCTGCCACGTGTTAGAGGACGATAGATCCGGTGAATGAAATTGCATGATCCACCAGGTAGCGCCGGGGTTATTAATGCCATGACCTGCCATGGTAAAGAGCTGTAAAGAACCATTGTTGTCATCCGAAGGATCTCCGCCTGGAGGGTTTGGATAATTGACATAATCCTTCCATCCGAAAATGAAATTTGATGATAAAGGCCCGTTTTCATTTTCGTCATAGGCGCCTTGCAACGTCCAGCCCTGGTTGGTACCATCATTGAAGTCAAATTTGGCTGGCACAGTTGCTTCATCCTCTACCATTACTGCAAATTGGGAGAGGTGATCTGTTTCTCCACAGATGATGTTATTGACTGTGTCAATACTTGTGGTAATATCCAACCACTCACCAGGTGGATCTTCATAAGCGAAAAGCTTTAGGTTGGATTCATCGATAACACCTGTATCGTCGTAAGTAATGCAAACATCTACGGTACCGGAATAGGTAGCAGTGGTTTGGACATCATAACAGGTTGAGTCGGCCAGCGGTAAAATTGTAAAACCACTTGGTGCAGCAGCACTACATGTGGTCTCAGCAGCAGTTGTATTCCCCGCCTCAGTCACTTCACTAAAGGTGACGATAATGCCGCTTCCTGCATCGACCTCAACATCGGTGCCAGGGGGTGTATTACAAAAAAATTCATCAGCGCCTATGTCTACTTTTGCGCCTTGAGGTCTTGTGTCGCCATCATAATCAACTGAAGGCGATCCACCCCAATGACCGGCATCGATGCAGGCCGAGTCCCTGGTTATATGAAGGCCATCTGAGTCAAACTCAGGGTCCTCGGAGATGTTCCCGGCTCCTGTTCCCGGCCCGTCTTCAATATCACAGTAAGTGACGTACGACTCCGCCGGGGCAACAATATGGAGATTGTCTCCGTTATCCCACAAGATTGTGTTCTTGATGTCACAACTGGCGTTGAATGCAACATACATGCCGCCTCCCTTTTGGACAGGGGCTTCATTATGTGCGATGGTGTTGTTCATAATGAGATAACTCGCGCCTTCCTCAATGTATATTCCACCACCGCCAAGTGCCTTTGTTTCGTTATCGGCGATGAAATTATTTACGAGCTTTGGGGCAGTCCAGTCTTCAGGGTTGGTCAACCAAAGCCCACCACCACCTGAGCCCTCCTCGGTGGTCCTGTTGCCTTGGATGAAGTTGCGTTCAATCTTCGCGCCACCCTGGAGAAAAATGCCGGCTCCACGATCTGCCGCGATGTTTTCTGTGATAGAATTTTTTATCACCCCTGCACTCAGTGAGCCCCGAATAATCAAAATACCTCCTCCGGAACGTCTAACGCCGGATTTATCCGCTCTATTGTGGGAAATCTTGTTGTCTTTGATTTGGAAAAGGGGGGTGTCTCTTAAGCTGATGCCGCCTCCCGAATGTGCATCATTGCCTTTTTGGAAGCCACCAATGACATTATTTGTTATTCGTATGCCCATACCACAGTCCCTGATAGAGATGCCTCCCCCCTTGCCGCCCGTTTCATTACTGCTGATTTTATTGTTTACTATGTCTGTGTAAGGCAAAGAAGGCGCGCTCATTATTGATATTCCGCCTCCACCCCTCGTAGCCGAATTGTTCTCGATTGTGTTGTTCTTGATGGCCATTGCGCCACTTTCCAAGTAAATCCCTCCCCCGCTACCGGCAGTGACCTGATTGTCGATGATTGTATTGCTTTCTATGCGCGGTAAGTTTGACAAGGAAGGAACAGTTTTAATATATATTCCTCCTCCTCCATTTTGAGCGGAATTGTTTTCAATTCTGCAGTTCCAGATATTCATTGCTGCTTCTTCTACGAAAATGCCACCACCAAATTGCGCATCACCGTTTCTGATGGTAAAACCATCGATAGTGGTTTTATGCACACCGATTACTACAGACCCATTTCCACCACCATTGATGATGGATGGGCTGTTGTTAAAGTCCCTTGCACTAAAATCGGAATTCCAACTGCCTAGGACCGTCACGTTTTCTTCTTTGAAGGTAATATTCTCGGTATAAGTACCTTCCTTCACCCAAATGTAGTCTCCGGATTTCGCCGCATTGATAGCTGCCTGAATATTAGGATACGTATCCGGAACTTTGATAGTAAAAGCTTCGGCAATGTTCGCCAAAAATATTCCTGCCGAGAAAAGGATACAAAAAAATACTAAGAGCGATGTAACATTATTGCAGTGTTTTTTTGCCATGATGAATCTCCTTTCTTAATGCCAATTAATCTTAAAGGTTTCCGAGCAAACAGCTAAATTAGCTTTTGTTATCAATAAACCAATAAGTTATATCTGCTTATAAGCTATGAGCTATGAGCTATGAGCTAATAAGCACAATTCGTCCTGCCGAACTCTGCGGCAAAGGAAGATAGATACAACAGCCCGGGATTAGCCGCTAATTCTGCCAGGTCAGAGCCATCAACATCACCGTCATCTTCAAAGTCTCCGCATTTTTTGGCGAATTCTTCCACCTTCTCAAGATCTAATGCAACTAACCCCCCCATAAGGGTCGTACATGAAAAAAGGATAGGCACCATTTCTTTTTACTTCTGTTACCCAATCCCAGTCTGCCTGCGTTCCTGCATAAGTAATATCCACGTATCGTATAAAGATAGAATGCCTCTTTCCTGTCATATTATTAAATGCCTCAATAGTTAGACAACTACATCTTCCACGCCGCAACCCAAATATGCACCTATATAGCATCCGTCACCGAACGGGAAATCTCTTGCTGCAGCATTTACAGGGGGATTGAAGAAAAAACAAAATTGCCAAAAAGAGTAAAGTTGCAAGCCTTGTTTCTCTCAAAGATACCACACCAAGAAATCCTGAATTTTTTATGTGATCCATCATCTTCGTTTCTCCATATCTCAACTCAACTAAGGGTTCGATCAAGTCCTTACGGACAATTTGTTCTCCCAAAATAGGCAGCAAAGTTTTCTAAGGTGATGCCGGTTTCGCCTGCAGCAAACAAAGCCAAATCTGAACCATCCACGTCGCCGTCAAGGTCAAAGTCGCCATCACATGATACGGCGGTGATCGCAGGTCCACCTATGTCCTCAATGACACTATTAGCATCAAGGTCGTCGTCTCCCCGCAGGTTGTCACAAAGATGCAGTACAATGCGAGTGCGCTGTGACTCATGAAAGATCTCCGCGCCAGTCTGATGATCGTATGGGAATTGGTACCAGTGATCGGTCGGGTCACTATGTGTACGCCCGTACTTCCAGTAGGTATTGATGTCTGAATTTAAAGGCAAAAAGAGCGTCACTTCGGTGCAGTCTCCCGGTGCCGAAAGCCCATGAACCTCAAAACCAAAGAACCCGTGTGGGCAGTTTGCTTCCGCCGGAGTGTCATCACGTTCAACAGCCCGCACATTACGCATAGCGGTTTCCTCAGGAGAGGCCAGTGTTATATAGTTCTCTCCGTCATAAGCATGCATGGAAGCCACATTGTCTTCTTTGCTATCAGGCGTACCATCATTATTTCCATCATAGCCGGGATCATTCCCGTCAGGACCCATTTCCTCCAAATCCTGAACACCATCGCCATCAGTATCTATGTATTCATCAGCTCCCATATCTACGACTGCTCCTGGAACGCTGTCGCCGTCAATGATACGATCGTCACCTTCAAAATCATATTCGATTTCCGTAACTGCATCGTTGTTCCCTCTGTCAATACATGGAGAGCCCGATAGCAGGTGGAAGTTTCCGTTACCAGAGTCTGTAAACAATGGATTTTCATCGATGTTACCTGTTCCTGTGTAACCGTTCTGAACATCGCAGTAAGTCACAGTTGGCGAACCGCCGTATATCTGATCAGGGATATTTCCCCAAAGGATGCAGTTGGTAAGCGTCGGCGAGGAGTTCACATTATTAATCCCGCCGCCATTGCCAGCGGCCAGATTGTCGACAATGACGCAGTTGATGAGTAAGGGCGAAGAGTTATATAAGTGCAACGCGCCACCATCGTCCGCTGATGCCCTGTTGCCCGACATTATGCAATTAACGAAAATGGGGGATAAGGCGGTATTACAGTACACCGCACCGCCGTCATCCTGGGCCTCGTTGTTTGAGATAATGCAATTTATGAACTTGGCGCACGAGGAATCGGTGATGCGGATTGCGCCGCCGTCATATTCGTAGCCATTGGTGATAGTAAACCCGGACACCACAGCATCTTGACCTTCACCATTGTGAAAATGGAATCCCCGGCCAGCATTTTCACAGTCGATGATGCAATCCTCAGGGCCGTTCTCGGATTGGACGGTTATTGGTTTACCCTTGAAATCCAGGTTTTTGTTTCCTGTGCCGGTGTAGGTGCCGTTAGCAACCTGAACCGTGTCGTGGGGACCTGCGAAATCTATGCCTTCCTTGATGGTGTTAAACGGGTGTTGTGCGGTTCCGTCCTCGAAGCCGGAGGCGTCATCGTCCACATAGATGGTGGATGGTGCGGGCATATCCGCGGGGCTGGTAGGATCAGTCCCGCCAAGGTATTCCCGCCAGTTACAGAACTCATCATCGTCGGCATCATCAAATGCATCGTTTACGAGTGGGTCCAGGCCATAACCAACCTCCCAGCCGTCCTGCATGCCGTCATCATCCGTATCTTCGTTATTTGGATCGGTGTTATTTTGAAATTCCTGAAGATCGGTCAAATCGTCATCGTCAGGATCTCCGGTGCCGTCGCTGCTCACAATATCGCCGAAGTGATTGATTTCCCACGCGTCATCCATGCCGTCTTCGTCAGTATCCATGCCGTCTTCATTCAGCTCATACGCACCCATGTCCACGATCGGTGGTGTGCCGTTGCCAGTATCAGGGGTGTAAGGGTCATTGAAAAAGCGCGTCCCACCGTCGAGGTCGGTTGTTATACCAGATGGAACAGCCGCATTATCGCCGGCGTCGATGCAAGGCGATCCGGGTAAGCCGGGCAAGAGACGCAGGTTGTCGTCTTCTGTGCCAAAGGTGTCGTCGGGCCCGTCAGCATCTACAAACAGTGGGTCGTCGCCGATGTTGCCGGTTCCCCAGTTGATCGTTGGGCTTGCCTCTTTATATATCTTCTCCTGTTCGTCCTGTATGGCGCAGTAATCGACAAAAAGCGTGCTCCTCGCCAGTGCGATCTGATAGCCATGGTCACTGGTATTGCCCCAAAGGACACAGTTGGTCAAGGTCACAGTGTTGGACAAGCCGACGTCGCAAAGGTGGTTTATTCCCCCACCGTAGTTGTCAGCCGAATTCCCACTGAAGGTGCAATTGACTAATGTCGCGTCTGCATTCCTGTTTTCCAACCCACCGCCATACATCGCATGATTCCCACTGAAGATAGAGTTGGTCAAGGTTGGGCTGCTGTCATTGTAGCTGTAAATACCACCGCCATGGATTGCGTCATTGCCCCTGAAAATGCAGTTGGTCACTGTTGGGCTGCTGTTATCGTTATACATGCCACCACCATCGCCTGCCCCATTTGCGCTGAAGGTGCAGTTGGTCACTGTTGGGCTGCTATCCTCGTTGTACATACCGCCACCCTCATTGTTTGGGTAGGTGCCATTGGCGTAGCCGTGGCTGATGGTGAAACCATCCAGGATGGCTGTCTTGAAAGGGTAGATGTTGCTGCTTGTGACGACATGATAGCTCCTGTCGAGAAAAGTTGAACCAATATCACCACTGAGGATGGTTTCGTTAGTCTGCCAGTCCCGCTGCTCACGACTGATTTCGTTACCAGCGAACCCACCGTAGATGGCGACGCCATTTTTGAGCTCAAAGGACTGGCTCCGGTTGCCTACAGTGTATCCATCCCCCTGATCGGGTCTGTAAGTACCGGCAGCCACCCAGATTTGTACACCCGGGAAAGCGGCAGCCAGCGCATCCTGAAGGTGATTGAAGGCATCAAACCAACTATCCCCGTTATCGTCCCCATTGGCATCAGCATCAACATAAATTACGCCGTTATACTCAGAGGCTCCCATATCCACATCATTAGAAAAAAATCTGATTTTTCCGTCGATGTCATAGGGAAGAGACTCGGTAGTATTGCCGTCACTATCAAGATCAGTACTGTCAGCCGGCACCAGCATATTATTTCCTGCATTGATACAGGGAGATCCGGCAGAGAGCCTATAACCATTTACGAGAAGAGGGCCTGTCGTTATATTACCAGTCCCCCAATTCGTAATATTATCATCTGTCTCTATTGCGGCAGAACCTCCTTCTATACCACAATAGTCAACATCCAATTCAATTGCACCATCAGAATAGCTTTTTAAATAAATGCTGTGAGCCGAAGCGCTATTGTTCCAGAATATACAGTTATACAAATAACTGATGTTCCCACCGCCGTCAAACCATGTGCTTATATACAGCGCATCACCGCTATCACCATATTGTGAGGAATAATTTCCTGTGAAAGTGCAGTTTACAAACGTCGCACCATCTCCATAACAATAGGCTCCGCCACCCCATGTCGCGTTATTATCTTGAAAAACACAGTTATATACTTCGCTTCCATAGTAATATATTCCTCCTCCATTACTTTCCCAACCAGAAACGTGTGCTTTATTGCTATCAAATATGCAGTTGATCAAAGGGCCGGAGCCATAATACCCGCCGCCAAAACGTGCCAAATTATCTGTGAGAAGACAGTTTTGAACGGTTGCATTGCCTGTAGATATTCCTCCGCCATAAGCCTGTTCCCCACTTGAAGCATTGGCACAGCCACCTTTAATTATAAATCCGTCAAGAATATTGCTGTAATCACCACCTGAGACAACATGATAGCTGTTATCGCTCCGGTTCGTGAAGCCTGAAGTATCATCTCCATTTAGGTCGCCGTCGAGAATAGTCTCGTTTCTCCGCCAGTCCCGCTGGTCACGGCTGGTCTCTGTTCCAGCGAAACCGCCGTAAAGATTTTTGATCCGAAAGGTGGCGGTTCTGTCCCTGGTTCCGCTGGGCTTTGCGGTGCTTTGATCAGGTTTATAGGTGCCAGCAGCTACCCAGATCTCATCGCTCCATCCGGCAGCAGAGATGGCATCACTCAAATATATGTATGCATCAGCCCAGCTCGACCCGTTATCCGCTCCCCCGGTTGCTTTGCCATCAACATATCTGATGGCTCCAGCCGCACTTCCGCTCATGAAGCCTACCAGAAACACTGACATTAACAGATAGGTGATTAGAAAAAATTTTCTCTTCATGGTTTTTCTCCTTTCCGAAAGTTAAGAAAATATTGATTAATGTCGTGAAATTTGAGCTATGCTGATGGTCCAAGCTTTTACATGCGAGTTACTGGGGCTTAGTTGGGGGACGGGACGTGTTTGACTAAGTTGTCTTATCAGTGCGCTATTTTCTCATCCGCCAGCTCCGGCAATTGCCGAAGTCCCACGTGCTTGAGCAGACCGTCAAGATCATCACTTACTGACCAAAGCACGCCTTTTCCCCGCATCAATGCCTCTGTATTTTCATTAAAACCGTCATGAGCAAAGAACCACAATCTTAAAAATCCGAGAAGTCCTTAACGGGTTCTTAAATCGTTTTGCACCGCAGCCCGATCCTGACCCTATACCTCGATCCTGCCCCATACCTTCAAAAACTCAATCATCTATGAATTTTACCTATGAGCTATTACCTGTCTGCTGTGAACTGACAACAGGAATAAGACCCTCTTAAATCTGCATGCTGTCAAGCGGCCGGGCAAAACAAGCCCGGCCACTCTATGACTCACACTACGGACAGATCGGGCAATCAGTACGCCCGAACTCTGCTGCAAATGTGGCGAGATCGCTCTCGTCTACAAAACCATCGCCATCAAGGTCGGCAACTTCATCTGAAGAGCCAAAGGCCTCAGCAAATACAGCCAGATCAGAGCCGTCCACATCGCTATCACTGTCAGAGTCTCCCTTGCATACGGTAGTCGTGGTTGCCATTGTGGTGTCCCCGTAAGCCCCCATGTTGATTCGCAGGCCGTTCGGATCAGGCTCATTGGAGAAATCCGAAGTCGCTGTATAAACGTAGGCACCATCTGCGACAGCGTATGAATTAGCAAATCCATTTGCAATCCCAATCGTGGTTTCTGTAATGTTTACAACTTCGTCATTTTCATAGTTCACTCCATTAGTTATCCATATCCAGTCGCCTGCCGAGATATTGGTTACCAAATCAACTGCTATAACGAAATCGCCGGATGTGTAGTCTTCAGTTAAGGACTCAACAGGATCGCCGGCATCGATGCACGGTGAGCAAGCATGAAGGTAGTAATCACCGTTTTCCGCATCCACGAACAGGGGATCCTCATCGATGTTTGCCACTCCTTGATATCCACCCTGAATATCACAGTAGGTGACAATCGGTGAGCCGGTTCCGGAAATTTCAGCAAAAGTATCGCCCCAAAAGATACAGTTGGTTACAATTGGAGAGCCGGAAGAGACATTCAACCCATGCTGTGTGTTGTTTGAAACTGTGCTGTTGGTGATAGCTGGGGAACAGTTAGAAATCCACACGCCATCTGTGGCGCTAAATTCACTGATGCTGTTGGTGAAATGGCCTGAATCTGAATAGTAGAAACGCACATTGGCATCTGCACTGCCAGGGCTGTTTCCCCCGTACCGGATCAGGCAATAGTCAAACTCGCCAATGCCGTCATCGGCCCCATAACCATTCAAGTAAATTCCGCGCCAATCACCCGGAGCAGGACTGGTGGTACTGCCATCCCCGTTGGTATCACCACCATACTCGTCATCCTTAAGCGACGTGAAGACAACCCAGTCTTCAGCAGTTGCATTCGCATCCAGCGTACCATACACCGTGAGTTGTACGTCTGAATCAGCCTTGATGATTGTCCCTGCGGGCAACGTCAGCGTATTACCATCATTTACAGTGACCGAGCTGACGAGCACAATGGGAAACGTGCTGGCGCACGACCAGGTCTGATCTGCTGAAACTGTGCCTGACACACCAATCCCGTTGGTACCATTTCCACTGCCCGTGTTGCCTGAAAAGGAGATCAGGCTTCCCAGAAGACGGAGGCCATATTCTTCGTTACCCGTAAAGACGTTTCCGGTAACCGTTGGGGAGCAGTTAGAAATCCTAACGCCATCCGTGGCGCTAAATTCACTGATGCTGTTGGTGAAATGGCCTGAATCTGAATAGTAGAAACGCACATTGGCATCTGCACTGCCAGGGCTGTTTCCCCCGTACCGGATCAGGCAATAGTCAAACTCGCCAATGCCGTCATCGACCCCATAACCATTCAAGTAAATTCCGCGCCAATTACCCTTAAGGGGATCACTATCTGAGCCAGGGATGATCTCCCCGCACGTCTCGTCATCCATACACGAGTCGTCGTCCATAGAAGTGAAAACGATGCGGTTATCCTCTTCCCACCCTGTTCCCTGTGCACTCAGGGTACCATAGACGGTCAGTTGTGTATTGGGCGCAAACTTGACCACGGCCCCAGGCATGATTGTCAAGACCTGATTATCGTTTACGGTAACAGCGCCGCTCACATAGTGCGTACCCGGCCCCCATGTCTCGGAATTGATTGTTCCGCCAGGATGCTCCGTATATGCCAGAGCAGCGCTGGGAAACACCGGTAACACCAAAGTAAACAACACCAAAAAATTAAAATACTTAACCGACATTGTGTGTTTCATTGTTTGCCTCTTTTCATTGCAAGTTCTAACATTAAATAAGGGTGTTGAAAAGTACTACCTTGCAATCTGTTATTTTGTTATATATTCAGACTATTATCATTGATTACTACTAAAAATTGCACTTAAGCATAGTAATCAACTTAACCTATTAAAATATTAGCATAAACAGATAAAAATAATGAGTACTTTTCAACACCCTTTAAATATCATTCAGTTTGCATGATTTGAAAAAAATTGTGAGTATTATGGGGTTTGATCATCCAGTGAAAATGGTCATCTAAAATCACATATGCAATCATGAAAAATGGTTTAGACGATTTGATATCCCGCATTACCGAGAGGAGCATTGCCTTGTCATCATCATTTCTCAGAAACAGTTTCCGTTGGTAACACAAGGCCGTAAAAAACCGGAGTATTTGGAACATAATACCGCCGCACGTCAGTCATGTTTTGTTCGGTTCAAGGTTATGTCAGGTAGCCCTTGCGAGCTACCTGACCTACTATGCTATCTTTTCCCCCAAACCTACTGGAGGCAATTGGTTCTTCCGAAATCTGCAGCAAACGTGGCAAGCTCGTCAGTATCCCCACTAAATTGCTTTGCAAAAATTGCCAGGTCTTTTCCATCCACATCAAAATCCTGATCAAAATCCATCTCGCATTCTATATTGACTATAATACTATCGTGATAGGTAACAGATTCATTGCCGGCTTTGTCCCTGAACTTTGCATAAACAGTTGCGCGTCCTGTTTCAGAATTTGGCTCCAACTCCCATTTTATTTCAACAGGATTTTTGATCCACGTTGCGCCTTCAAAAGTAGGAGTGTTGGAAATCAACAGCGCAAAATTATCCTCGCCATCATCAAGAGAGATGATGACACTAAGCGTACTTGTTGTTACGGCGCCATTTTTTATGGTGACCCAGCCCCTGGGAGCAACTGGATCTTCTCTCGGTGTTCCTGAAAATAACGGACTGGGGGCGCTCATTGCTTCGTTTTCACCCAAAGCCTGCAATTGGTAATAATAGGTCGTGTCATTTATAAGGTTTTCGTCGAAGTAGATTCCCGGCGTTTCGGTTTTATGCGGGTATATCTCTGCAATAGGCTTTAGAAAACCCGGGTCAGTGCCCCCAAATAGAATTATCTTTACATATGAGGAGTGGGCGGGATAACGGATCACATTTGTATTGGGCATTAGGAGTTTCGCCGGAATTTCGTCGCCCAGGTTTGTGATTACCTCCACATCGACAGGTTTGGGAAGGAGATCATCTCTTGGATCCAATGGATTCGCAGACCTATTTACTTCCGAACCATCCAGTTCACCCCCGTCATCGGTGTCCGGGTCCAAGGGGCGGGTGCCATGCTTGAATTCCAGGATATTGACTAAATCGTCGTTGTCATAGTCTTCGTCACGATCAAAGACACCCACTTTGGTTCCGTAAATGGCTTCCCATCTGTCAGGAAGACCATCCTTATCCCGATCAGGGGAAACCTCTTGACCGAATTCGTAAACCTGAAAGGCCCGATTGAGGTATCTTGCAAACCTGTCACCCGTGTTGGACCTTCCCCTGGCCGTGACATTGACAACGTAACTTCCGCTGACTCCCGGGTCCTTTTCAGCTTGGTCTTCAGGCACACCCTGGTTTGAAAACCGGTACGTATTTGTATATACATTTGCATAAATGCCGTCATCGGCATCCCCATCATCATGTGCCCCATCATCAAAAAGCGGTAGATTAACAAAAACAGAGTCGGTCTGATTCGGTTCCCTGGGCAAACTGATCGCAGCAGATACATTTGCATTTCTCACCGCCCCCTTTACATCGGCCAAACTTACCATCATTGTGACAGGGAGTCCCCTAAGGAAACGTGAGCCAAAAAGACCGGCATGATCACCCGGGATCTGCCCGAAGTAAAGCGCTGCCTTCACACCCCATATGAGTTTACCGGAAAGCACAGCAATATATTGGGTTGATCCTTTTGCTTGAATTTCCGCACGCCAATTTCCCGGACTTATTGGATTCTTGAACTGATAGACCTTGTGAGTATCATACTGATAGATTGAAGCTACAGTATTGTCTATCAGATTGCCCGCCTGATCAAAAAGCTTGATTTGGGCGATCGCGTTTTTATCCTCCCAGTTAAAGGCAAATGTTGCCTCAGATACGCCTTGCTCTGTCACCGGTATGACAAGGGTGTCCGTTACACCGGCAGATATCATCCGCGATGCGAAAAACAGGCGATCCTTGCTCTGAATCTTTTCACTTATCGCCAGATACACCTCAGAAATACGATTTCCGATTTGTAGACTTGAGGGAATAACTACCGGGGCTGCAGTCAACCCCTTGGATGTCGTGGCCGCCGAGGTAGTCGCTTCGCTTGTGTCAACATAGAAATAGTCACCATCCGTGGTAGTAGCAATATCCTGCATAAGGGACTCGTCGGTCTGTGGCCCAAAGGCAATTGCGTCGATGATCGTATCAGATGCGCTTCCACCTACATCAAAACGATCTTTTACATTATCTACGAAAGTACCCGAATTTGGGCAGAAGTTGGAGCAGGTTGATGAAGCTTGCCAGCAGGCCGCTTCATTCTCCATTCCGTCACTCAAAAGGACGATATTATTAATATCAACCGGGCCTCCGATTGCATCTATACGGTCTTGTGCGCGATTCAGGCCATCACCGATAGACGTCCAGCCGCCTGCAGAAATGCTGTCAATCGCAGCTATTGCAGCGAAGCGGTTGCCGGATACGGACTGGAGGTCATGGTCAATAGTTGAATCTTCATTGCATTCGTTTCCATCAGGAGGCCCGTCTCCGGAAAAATTGATGACGCCCAGACTGTCATCGTCTGCGGCCGAATCCACAAAAATACTTGCGGCTACCTTTGCGGCGTCGATCTTGGGTGTAGCAGTAGGCAGCATCATGCTGCCGGACCGGTCAATAACCAGCATCTGGTTGCGGGTAATCTTGGCATATATGACCGAATAACGTGATAGATCCGATACCGCACACTCACCCTCCTTTTCACAAAGACATACGCGAACATCAAAAATGTCGCCTGTAGCAGGATTCATCACCGGCGCCTGAACAGCAAGCCAGTACTGTCCGCCCACATATGCCGAGGTCAGGACCTCGGCTTCTTCAGAAACAGCTCCTCTTTCCACGAAAACTTTGAAGTCATCCTTGGATAATCCTTTTACGGAAATTGTTCCCGTTCCGTCAGGTGTGAGTATATCCGGGCCAGTCACATTCAGACGCACCTGGAATCGATCCGGTTCGGCGTGCTCTCCAACATAGGCCTGACGAGACAAAATAGGTCTCAATATTTCCAGATTTTTTTCCGTGAGAGATTCTCTTGCAAAAACGTATCTGAAATTACCCCCCTGGCTGAGTCCTGTTACAACAGCGGCAAGCTTGATGAAAGGATCATCCGGATCGTTCAGGAATGCTTTGTAGAAAGCGTTTCCTACGCTCTTGTGCAGCTCCACTGCACGGTCCGGATCGCCCGGTGTACTTGGGGCCTTGATACCGATGACAGTCCATCCCAGATCCAGGTCGGTTTCAGTATCCAGGTCGGTTTCAGTCGCTTCGCCCCTGAAACCGATGATGTCGCAATCCGTTTCAATGTCAACATCCACTTCATAATAGCGTGCGCCATATTCGATAACGCTTTGTGATGCGCTGAGTGAGCCGGAAAAACTCACGCTGGTCCTTGCTACAGGATCATAGGTACTTCCGCCTCCTGCCGGCGTCTCATCAATATAGTAGTATTTTTCTGCTTCCGGCAGGCCTGAGACGTTCAGCTCTTTCGCATAGTTAGTAATCGTAAAATCATGGAAAATATCTTCAAGGGTAGTGGTTGGGGCAAAGTCCTGAATGGTGTCACGAAGCACCTGAATACTATCCGGGCTGTCGGGATCTGTGTTGGCCCAGTAACTTATGATGATGTCCGCCCCTCGCTCAGGTTCAGTTGTGATCGCTCCCAGTTGTTCGGATAGGTAGTTCCAGAATAGAGCAGCCTTGTAAGAAGCACTCATCAATTTAATGTTGGGATTAGCCAAATAGTCGTTGATTTCGTCAAGATAAGTGATACATCCTGCATCCTGGTCAAGATCGTTGAAGATCTTATCTTGCATGAGCCTTGCCGTTCCCTCACATGTCCACGTACCCCATGTCCCTCCACAACCCCCGCATGATGTAGAGCCATTGTTGATATAAGCGTACTGCACGTGGTGGAATAACTCGTGACCTGCGACCAGGCGAAGGCAGGGTTCATCCTGCGGCTGTAGAAAAGGCGAATCAAGGGTAATTCGACAATAGTTAGCGCTCCCTATGTTTGGAGAGTCATAGATACATACTTCTCTATCACCGGAAACAAAAAAAGGCGTCATGAATCCCAGATCGATAAAGCCCTGATGCGAATCGTCCAGACTGTCGGCAGCGTTTTGGGCCTGTGCGTCAGAAAAGAAGTCCGGGTTTGTACCATTTTGATTTGTATAGTCTATCTCATAACCAAAGACAGGGGTTGTGATATGCTCGTCGTCTGTTGGACAATCTGCAAAGGCAAACGCACGAAACATGAGCAACACGACAAAAGTGAACATTACTGACAATCTCAATGTTTTCATCCTGAATCTCCTTTCTTCAGTCGGTTATGTCAGGTAGTCCTTATGGGCAACCTGACCTGCAATGTTTTTATTTACTGGCAAGCAATCATGCCGAATTCCTCTGCAAACCTGGCGAGGTTGTCTGCTTCGAAGTTTGCAGCAAAGTCAGCCAAATCGCTCCCATCTATATCGTCATCTTCATCATCATTAGCGACTTCTGTATAGATTTTTATGACTTTAACGAACGAACTAATATGAGTCAGATCAGATGTCACGGATACTCTTACAGGGTAAGGAGCGAATCGTGTGCCTGGGGGCACAAACTCCACTTCTGCACCTGTTCCAATGATTTCTCCACCATCCGGAGCATCCCAGTTATAGGTGAGATTACCCTCGCAAGGATCGTGAGCAGAAACAGTAATCGTTGAGGTACTACAGAGGAGCGGCGGAATATACTTAGTAAAAGAGACACTATCAATGACTGGAGAAATGCCGGGGAATTCAATATCGTCAATGTACCAACCAGAGTATGTAGCATAACCATCAGCTATATGATAAAAGGCAATTTTTAAGCATTTACCTACATAATCTGTAAGGTAGGCATACCCCTGAGACCAAATGCCAGAAGTGCCTTGTATTGTGTGGGGAATAATAGGAAGATCTTCCCAAGTCGACCACTCACCTGATAGCTCGTTCTGGACCGATATCTGGAGTTTGCCGTAATCGTCCCCATAGGACCACCAGTGCCAGAAACTCATATAGACAGTTGGCCCACCACAGTCCGGCGGAAGGCAAATTGTGGGAAGGACAAGTCGACTGTCAGTATTGTTGGGATAATTCCCATTCAACACTGTCCCGGCGCATTGCATACCACCGTGGGCTCCTGGTGGGTCAGAGGGGACTCCGACCTCCCAGACACCATTGTCCGAATACCAGTCGCCCCAGCCTATCTCAAAGTCTACTGTCAACTCAGGGACTTTTTTTATCACTTCAATATCGTCAATATACCAACCGGAGTATGTGGCATAACCATCAGCTATATGATAAAAGGCAATCCTTACCTTTTGACCTGCATACGCGGTGATATCTACAGATTTCGGTGACCAATGAGAATAATAATATATGGGAGCAGAAGTTGGGATGTCGGCCCAAGCCGACCAGTTACCTGAAGACCCATCCTGGACTGATATCTGGAGTTTGCCGTAATCGTCCCCGTAGTAAATCCAATGCCAGAAGCGAAAGTGAAGCTCTTCATCCCCACTAACTTCAGGAAGCCAAAAGGAGGGGCTGATGAGCCGACTGTCAGTGTGATTGGGATAATTGCCATTCAAAACTGTCCCGGCGCATTGCGAACTGTCATGGCCACCACCAGGCCCGCTTGCGGGCGTGCCAACCTGCCAAATACCATTTTCCGCACACCAGTCGCCCAAACCTGCTTCGAAATCCCCAGTAAACTCCGGGACCTTCTTGATCACTTCAATATCGTCAATGTACCAACCAGGGTATGTAGCATAACCATCAGCCGTATGATAAAAGGCAATCTTTATGCATTTACCTGCATACGCGGTTAGATCTATACATTTACGTGTCCAATCATGAGAATAATACAGTATGGGTGTAGACGTAGGGATGTCAGCCCAAGCTGACCAGTCACCTGTCACCTCGTCCTGGACTGATATCTGGACATAGCCAGCATCGTCACCATAGGAATACCAATGCCAGAAACGCAGGTGAATTTCCTCATCACCGCTGACCTGAGGAAGGCACAATCCAGGAAGATGCGGCAAGTCATAAATTAGCCGACTGTCAGTATTGTTGGGATAATTCCCATTCAACACTGTCCCGGCGCATTGCGTACCACCGTGGGCTCCCGGTGGGTCAGAGGGGACTCCGACCTCCCAGATGCCGTTGTCGGCATACCACTCACCCCAACCGTCCTCAAAGTCTTCAGTAAAAATAACTTCATCTGCGTATGCTGTTTGCAGGCTGAAAAACAACATCGTAAGTAACAAGACAATTCCCAACAAAAGTCTATTTCTAACCATAGCTACACCTCCAACTATTTTACTGAGCTGAACGCCGAAGAAACACACATAATTTGAAATGCATGGATCCGTTTCCGGCGGTGTTGATTTCTTGCAGCGATGACAGATCGATGAATGTAGCAAAACATAGGGGGGGAGAGGGGCACAATTCTCAATATCTGGCCAATAGACTTCCAAAAAACTAATGTGTTTTAGGCGAAAAAGTCGATTTGCAAATCTTGCTGGAAAACACCAAGATTATTTTTCGTATTGGAAGGAGGCGGAACAATATACAATATAAGTAAATAAACAGGTTATATTTTTAAAATTACATTTGATCGTTTACATTACCATCTTATAGGCAAATACACCCCCCCACCTTTTGAGCCTTAAAACAGCGGCTGTTTTCCCGGCTGTGTTGACCCCAGTTTTACAAACGGCGGGGCCTCCGTTTTTCAGGGCCCCGCCGAGATGTATTCTCGAATCTTTAACCCTCTGCCTTCCTACAACTACGATTTCTTCATACGTCTCCTGCCAATACCCATCAGTCCAAGAAGCCCAGAGCCAAGAAGAAGCACCGTGCCGGGGATGGGGACGACGTTTACAGAACCATTCTCTATCGTGATTTCACCTGCTGTAAAACCATGCCCGAAT
Source organism: Deltaproteobacteria bacterium (assembly GCA_030262895.1). Classification (GTDB taxonomy): domain Bacteria; phylum Desulfobacterota; class Desulfobacteria; order Desulfobacterales; family ETH-SRB1; genus B13-G4. The sequence goes on from JAJSZW010000027.1 coordinate 32,103, forward strand.
TCAACATCTGTAAGAAGTAAATCATATAACCCTACAGAATTAGCTGAAAAGCCGACAGTAAAAATTGCGCCATCTGTAAAGGGATAAACATCTCCCGAAAACACACCATGAGCGGCAGTAAGCTGCACATCCGAACCTCTGGAAACTTCAAACCACATTTTATTTGCTGGATTTATTGCATCTCCTGCTACATAAACTATTGGATCAGGAAATGTTAATCCTCCATCTGTTGGAGAAATATCTAAACGAAAACCAAAAAAATCAAATTCCTCTCCCACAGTTTGATCGGAGGTATTACTGAGCATGACACTTACTTCAAAATCCCCCGGCATTACCTCGTAGTCTCCAACTGAAAGAATCGGGGCAGCATACACCACTGAAGCAAACAGAAAAACTAACAATAAGGTAAAAAATAATTTTCTCAACATTTTGAATCCCCCTTTCCCTTGAATTTCTTAACCACCAGTTTGAAAGATGTGTTTTATTAACATTGCATCTGCCATACTAATACCATCATCACTGTTGGCATCTGCATAGCACACATATGGCAGTCCGCTCTGGAACATGTGTTTAACAAACATTGCATCTGCCATGGTAATATTCCCATCCGCATTCGCATCCCCACGCTTTGCTATTATAATCGTACCGAAGTTAACACCGGTATCATCCAGCACGTTAGCAGTCGGCTCAGCGGTATCCACAAAGTTTGCGTAGGGATCTACTTTGCCCAAGGCAAGGTCCAGCGTTGGAGAAAATGGTATGGAGCTCCCGGTGCGATTAAACCTAACCTTTCCCAACAAAACCCTGTCTCCGCTCACACCGGCAGTGGCATCACCAGTGTCAAGCTTGCCAAGGATGATCACCACCTCACCAGCGGTGCTCATGTCAGGGTCCATGTATGACTCACTTCCAAGAAACCAGTCAGAATCATTCTTCTCGGCAGTGTCTACGGTCAATGCTGCGGTTTCATAAGTGAGTTTGACGCCGGCACTCCTCAACTCAGTGGGAGAGTTGATGTCTGCATAGATGTAAACAACAAGGTCACTCTCCGTATAGGCGCCTTCGCCATAAACGTCAACATCAGCAAACGAGTTCACCGGGATTAGCGCACTCGCCACAAAAACGAGCAATCCAATGATCAACAAACTCCTGCTTGATTTTTTCAATTCTCTGTCCTCCCTTCTATTTTTTTCAAGTTCCTGGATTATCCTCTTAAATCCTCTTCCCGGCTTATTAAAAATCGGGCCAAAATAAAGGTTAAAAAAGTGATCTGGTTTTTCTTGAGAGACCGCTTTTATTGCTTCCTGCGTCTCAGGCCAACAAGCCCAATAAGGCCAGAGCTAAGCAGCAGAAATGTCGTGGGAATCGGTATTGGGCTCCCTTCAAAGTGCTTACCTTCAAGCAATCCTACTATTTCCGGCAATTCTTCCGATATACTCAATACCTCATTGAATCCTGTGAGGGTTAATCCAAGCATGTCCTCATCCAGCTCTTGAAACTGCGAGAGATCTGGAAGGATTCCTATTTCGTAATCACAGCCATTTCCCACAGGGTCGAAAGCCCAATGACCAAAATATGATCCATCCCACTCTCCATCAGGAAAGTTTTTCTGGCCATTCAAGGACAAATCCCCCAGTTTCTCGTCGTGGCCAGAGTCAAAAACCTCCAAATGACCGAGGACATTAAGCGGATATCCTATCCCGTAAACATAGTACATACCATTGCGGTCGAATTGGAAATCTCCCTCAAAAACCAAATCTGTAGCAACCAACGAAGCCAGAGACGGCCGGGCAAGAGATATTCCCAAAAATGCCAATACACAAAAGACTAAACCAACCTTAACAACGATCTTATTTTTCATTTAATTCCCCCCTTTCATATTAAATTTTGGTTTCCAGATTACTACTCTGGTTGGTAGAAATAGAAATCCTGCTGTTTAATATTTTCATACTCAGTATATCTTATTTATGCCATTATGATATAGAAAACAATAAGGGGAAAGTATGAAATTGTTCTTATTTTTTAGATGATAATGCCTAATACATTGGTATTAGGAAAAATTTGAGATAGGTCTAAGCTGGCGTAATTTTGTAATTTTTATGGAAACAGATAGCCATCCCTTCAAAAGCATGGATGATATCAAATCTCAGGCCCTAAAATTTTTGTTTTCTCTGCCTGTGTGCAACGCACTGGCAGGCTTGGCCTTGAGCCCCGCTCGACTTAGGTTAAAAAAACAATCGGAATCGGTAATTATTAGTATGGTTTTGAGTCGTATTTTTCATGTATTATTTACGACACGACAGGTTTCTGGCTGCCCAGAGCGCTGCCTGGAGACGGTTGGTGACATTGATTTTTTTAAAGATATTGTAGAGATGGGTTTTAACCGTATGGAAGCTGATGTAAAGTTTTTCGGCAATCATCTTATTTGAGGCTCCTCCGGCTACCATTGCGAGTATCTCTATCTCTCTGTAGGTAAGGTCTGTTTCATGCCTTGTCGAAAAATTACGATGATTGTTACCTTTCAACATAACTTCGGTCATAATCTTCCTGGAAAACCATAATTCTCTGTTAAAAATAGCACAAATACCTTTTGGAAACTGTTCTATGTGGTCATGTTCATAAAAGAAACCTTGCACTCCCCGGGACATAAATTCTGCCTCAATGCCAAGGCCTGTAGATACGTTAAAGAAGGCTACAGGAGTATGATTCAAAATCTTTTTACAATCCGATTCAAACTCCAATAAACAGCTATCCAGCTCATTTCTCAAGCAGTCCCAAAGGCACAGGTTCGGCCGGCTGGTATTTACATCATCTATCTCCTGAATGACATGAAATTTTTCTACAGCAAGGCACTTCGCACCTGTTTCCCGCTCTAAAAAAGAGGCCATCAATGCATTTTGCAGCTTCAGAGGGCCGGCAATATAAATCAGCCTATCAGTTAATGTGGTCATACCTCCAACCTTTGAAACCATAGCAAAACGTCATTTTTAATTAGCACACCACGACATGCGCCGAGGGCATGAGTAGTTATTGGGGTGCTAAGTTCAGATACTATGCTAACTATTTATATTATTATTCTATAAGATTGGCAAGTATATTTTCAAAAACTCAATAGCATTGGAGTTATGGCTCGGGAGAAGTTCCCGACCTCCTGATTCTCTGAATCGAATATATTTTTAAAAAACTAAGGCATCTCTATGAATTTAATAGGTTATCTAAGCGAACTTCATGTTTTCCCTTAAGCTGTTATTAAAAATTGGGCTACCAGCTTAAGGCGGGATACCTTTCAAATTCAACAAGTTAGATATATCCAAAATTGAGAAATCATAAACCGGTTGATAATGTATCAGAAACACTTGCAAAGTATGAATCTGCTGATAATATAAATTATATTATAAATTAAGCGATTTTTTACTCGACCTGCACCAATCTCTTGCGCATCAAGGACTTGC
>JAJSZW010000028.1 GCA_030262895.1 Deltaproteobacteria bacterium
CCGCCCAGACCACGCCTGCCAAAATAATAGTTTATTTCAAGAAAAAACGGCTCTTTTATAACCGCTTCCGATGAAAAGAGAAAATCAAAACCTGCCAGATTTATTCCTGTCATTTTACAGAAATGCTTTGCTGATTTTACTGCCGCTTCCTGCAGATCAGGATCAGAATCAAAGTCTAAATAAGCTCCTTTTGCCAGGCTGGAGCAAAATTCTTCTGTATTTTTTTGGACACGCCAGTAGGAAATAAATTTTTGCCTTATTACAACGACTCTCAAGCTTCTGCCTTGTGAAGGAATATATTCCTGTATCAAAAAACCCACATGGCCGGCACGTTCAAAATTTAAAGCCTTTTGAATAGCATCTTTAAACTCTTCAGGAGAAGTTATCAAAAACACACCGTAACCCTCTCCACCCCAGTCAAACTTGAATACAAACGGAAAATCAAAAGGAAGGTTTTCGGATTCTGCTCCATAATTATCTAAAAAAGAATCAACTTTCTCAAAAGTCACAGATTTCGGGTGTAAAACATTTGTTTCCCGGAAAAGACGAATCTGGCCTATTTTGCCGGGATACTTAAACTTTGCCTCATAATCAGGAAATGTATTGGAGCAATTTTTACTTGCCATATTGTAAAGGACTTCATTGCAACCCTGAGGCAGGATTACGGCATCGGCAGCCTTTATTGCAGCAAGATCATCAGCATCGGGCTTGCGTCCTGCGCAGATTATATATTTATCTGCCCCAAAACAGGGATGAAAAGAAACAATCATCAGTAACCAAATCTTCTCAAAGCCTTAGTGTCTTTGCTCCAGTTTTTCTGCACCCTCACGAAAAGCTTTAAAAAAACCTTTGCGCCGACCATCCTCTGGATTTCCATGCGAGCCTCCTCGCCTATTTTTTTAAGCTTGCTCCCACTTTTTCCTATTATTATGCCTTTCTGAGAATCACGCTCAACATGAATGGTTGCATATATTTTAACAAGAGAACCTTTGGCGTCTTCGGAAAAAGAATCAATAGTCACAGCTATTGAGTATGGCACTTCCTCACCGGTTAAACGAAAAACCTTTTCACGAACCATCTCGGCAGCAATAAAGCGTTCCGGCATATCAGTTACGGCATCTTCGGGAAAGAATGGGGGGCCATTCGGCAGAATGCGCTCCATCGCCTTGATAAGCTCTTCCACCTGAGTTCCATGTTTTGCAGAAACAGGTAAAACAGCCTCAAAAGGGTAAGCCTTTACCCATTTATCTATGATAACAAGAAGTTCAGGTTTTTTTATTAGATCTATCTTGTTAAGGACAAGAATAACCGGTCTTTTCTGTTTTCCAAGTCGTTTTACCAGAATCTTTTCAGACTCAGGATCAGGATTTGTCACGTCTAAAACAATCAGGATGAGATCAACATCAGCCAGGGCTGAAAGCGCGACATCAACTATTCTAATGTTTAATGGACCTTTTGCCCTGTGGATTCCGGGTGTATCAATAAAAACTATCTGAGAGGAAGGTCTGTGCACTATCCCGATTATACGATTGCGTGTGGTCTGTGGCTTTTTGGAAGTAATTGAAATTTTCTCGCCGATCATCCTGTTTAAAAGAGTGGATTTCCCGACATTGGGAGCACCGGCAATGGCTACAAATCCTGATTTAAAGTCAGCAAACCTGTTATTTATTTTCTTCAAAGGTTTAATACCTTTTCTATGGCAGCCCACACATTGTCTTTTCCCTGACGTGATTTTGCGGAAAACAGTATCAAGTCATTCCTGTCAACAGACAGGGCGTTTGATATGGAAAGATGCTGCTTAATCTGTTTTGTTTTTGACAGTTTATCAGCTTTTGTCAGTATAAGGACAGCCGGAATATTATAATGATAAAGCCAGTCCATAAGATCCAATTCGTACTTACCGGGCATACGCCGTATATCCATAATTAATACAATACCTTTTAAAGTTTTTCTATAAGTAAGATATGTCTCAATCATGGGGCCCCAGGTTTTCTGTATAGACGCTGGAACCTTTGCGTATCCGTACCCGGGGAGGTCTACAAACGAAAATTTCTCATTTATAAGAAAAAAGTTGATGAGCTGAGTACGCCCTGGTGTTGAACTTGTCTTAACCAGACGCTTCCGGTTTAAAAGTGTATTAATAAGAGAAGATTTGCCCACATTGGAACGTCCTGCAAAAGCTATTTCCGGCAGGACTGCCGGAGGATACTGAGATGGCTTAACAGCACTTGTAATGAATTCAGCGGATTTTATTTTCATTTAATGTAGCAGTTTACGGTTAACTGTCTATACTACCTTATTAAGCGGATACTCAATTATACCTTCAGCGCCGGTTTTAAGGAGGTATGGGATTAAATCCCTAACAACATCGGAGTCTACAACTGTTTCTACTGAAAACCATTTTGACTGATAAAGGGGCGCTACTGTTGGGGCATTCAGGCTTGGGAGCAGAGATATAATATTTTCAATTTTTGATTCAGGCACATTCATTTTAAGCCCAACCAGTTTTTCACCTAAAAGAGCTCCTTTGAGTAAAAGAGCTATCTGTTCTATCTTTTCTTTTTTAAAAGCATCCTCCCATGCATTGTGATTTGTGATAAGCTGAGTATTGGTTTGCATCAGTTCCTTTATAATACGGAGTCCATGCGCCTTTATTGTGCTTTCGGTCTCAGTAACCTCAACGATGGCATCTGCAAGACCGGAAACAACCTTTGCCTCTGTTGCGCCCCATGAAAATTCAATTGCGACATCAATACCCTTTTCAGCAAAGTATCTTTTCGTAAATTCAACCAGCTCTGTTGCCACTTTTTTTCCCTGAAGGTCTTCCGGTTTATTAATCGGCGAGTCATAAGGAACAGCCAGCACCCACCTCGCAGGACGCGAACTTACCTTGGAGTAAACAAGATCAGCAACAACTCGAACATCAGAACTGTATTCAGCGATCCAGTCCTTCCCTGTCAGCCCTGCATCAAGAGTTCCGTTTTCTACATAACGCGACATCTCCTGAGCCCTGCAAATCGCACATTCAATTGAGTCATCGTTAATTTCAGGGAAATAGCTTCTTCCATTAACATTTATCTTCCACCCTGACCGCTTGAAAAGTGCTATTGTAGCATTTTGCAGGCTGCCCTTGGGAATGCCCAGTTTTAATTTTCTACTCATTTCTTATATACCTCCTCAGGATCAAACAAAGGCTTTCCAATAATTTTTATTGATCCATCTTCTTCAACTCTTTTATAAAAACAGCTTTTATGACCCGTGTGACAGGCGGCACCTCCAACCTGTTCAACCTTCAAAAGAACTGTATCATCATCACAATCTATTCTTACCTCTTTAACTATCTGCATATTCCCTGAAGTTTTTCCCTTGATCCAGAGTTCATTCCTTGTACGGCTGTAAAATGTAGCCTTGCCTGTTGAAAGGGTTGTCTCCCAGGCCTCTTGATTCATAAAAGCCAGCATTAATACTTCCCCTGTTTTATAATCCTGGACTATAGCGGGGACAAGGCCTCTGATTTTATTAAAATCGAGTCTGATCATTGGTATAAGCCTCGTTAATTTATAGATTTTCTGATGATGACGAATTAAAACTTGATTAGATAACTATATTATGCAATAAAGTCAAATTCTTTTTCATGTCAGGAACGGGGACGAAATAACTTCCCCAAGTAGGCGCATAGATTTGGGTCAAATTTGTTCGATCTCAAATCACAAAAGTTGATGGAATAGCAGGCTATTTTGATATTTTTGTGATTTGAGATCGGGCAAAGGTGGCCTGAAGCTGTGATGTATAGTTGGGGAAGTTATTTCGTCCCCGTTCCTTAGGATTCTTGAAAACTGATTGGATATCTGGTAAGCGTTCATGGAACATTGAAATTAGAAATTGGGCCATCATGCTTTTGTACTGTTGATGAACGCATTCAATTTTGGGTTGTAATTTCTACTATGCTGTTAGATAATTATATTATTTGACAGCTCACGGTGTTCTGAACCTTTCATTTCTCCCTAATTTCTACTTTCCAATTTCAAGTTTCAGGCCGTGAACGGCTACGATATCTGATAATATATAAATTTATATGGAATTCGGAATTTTGTAATATGGTTAAACAAAAAAGCACATCTGAAATATTAAAAAAGCGAGCCAAACGAGAAACAGGAAGATTTATAACGAATATTTTCTTATGGTTTGCCAGACTTATCGTATTAATAATATTATCAAGCTCCATTACCATAGGCGGGATTTATTTTTACCTCAGCAGAGATCTTCCTAAAATTTCTTCTCTAGCCGATTATCATCCTCCAATTATTACAACTGTTTATTCGGATGACAACAGAAAAATTGCTGAATTTTATAATGAACGCAGAATTGTTATACCTCTTTCCGAAATGCCGAAAATGCTCATAGACGCTTTTATTGCAGCAGAGGATGCAAGATTTTTTAAGCATAAGGGAATAGATTTTTTAAGTATTATAAGAGCTTATTTTAAAAATATTGAGGCTGGTACCATAGTTCAGGGTGGAAGCACTATTACCCAGCAGGTTACCAAGTCTTTCTTGCTCACACCTGAAAAAAATTACACCCGCAAAATAAAAGAGGTCATTCTTGCATATCGCATAGACAAGAAATTTACCAAAGAAGAAATTCTCTTTCTATATTTGAACCAAATATATCTAGGACATGGCGCATATGGCGTGGAAGCTGCTGCAGGAAATTACTTCGGCAAATCCGCTAAAGACCTGAACCTTGCTGAATGCGCTATTTTAGCAGGGCTGCCCCAGGCCCCCAGCAGATATTCACCTTTCAAAAGTCCTGAAAAAGCAAAGCAACGCCAGATATACGTTCTAAACCGCATGATTGCTGAAGACTATATTACAAATATTCAAGCGACAGAAGCAATAAATACCGAACTGGATATAAAACCTCGGCGCAACTGGTATATTGAAAAAGTCCCCTTTTATACAGAGCATATAAGGCGTTATATTGAAAAAAAATACGGCCCTGATGCTTTATATAATGATGGCCTCAAGATTTATACTGCTGTCAATATTGAAATGCAGAAGACTGCAAGGAAAGAGATAGAAAAAGGTTTAAAGGCTCTTGACAAACGCCAGGGTTATCGTGGCCCCCTTAAACATCTATCGGAAGAAGAAATCGAAGCTTTTTCAAAAGAACTCCGGAAGGAGCTTGAAGAAAATCCTGTTGAAGAAGGAAAGATAGTTAATGGGGTCGTAATTGAGGTTAATGATACTAACGATACCGCTATTGTTCGTATTGGAAATGCTCAGGGGATAATTAATATTAATGGTATGCGCTGGGCGAGAAAGCCTGATCCCGAAGTCCCCTACTACGAAGCTAGAGTAAAACATCCTGGAGAAGTCCTCGATATCGGCGATGTTATACTGGTAAAAATTAATAATAAAATAACGGACTCGGATCTATGGGAACTCGAACTGGAACAGGAGCCAAATGCCCAGGCAGCACTGCTTTCTATTGAGGCTGAAACAGGCCATGTAAAAGTAGTAATTGGAGGAAGAGACTTCAGGAAAAGCCAGTTCAACAGGGCCATTCAATCGAGACGTCAGCCCGGTTCCGCTTTTAAGCCTATAATCTATGCGGCTGCAATTGACAAAGGATATACCCCTGCTAGTGTTATAATTGATTCTTCGATAGTATTTGAGGATACTGAACATAATTTTACATGGAAACCCAGGAATTACGAAGAAAAATTTCACGGCCCTACCCTTCTGCGTGATGCCATTGTAAAATCTCGTAATGTAGTAACCATCAAAATTTTAAAAGACATTGGTATTGATTACGCAATAGATTATGCCGGAAAACTCGGCATTACTTCAAATCTGAGCAGGGATCTTTCAATAGCTCTGGGGTCTTCCGGTATGTCTCTGTTGGAAATTGTAAAAGCATATTCTGTCTTCGCCAATCTCGGCTACCTCATCGAACCTGTCTTTATAACCCACATAATTGACAGAAACGGCAATGTGCTTGAGGAAGCCGCTATCAAAAGAAAAAAGGTAATAGATCAGAGCACAGCTTATATAATTACCAGCCTGCTTGAAGGAGTGGTAAAACATGGAACAGGCCGGAGGGTGCGGGAATTGAACAGACCGGTTGCCGGCAAAACCGGCACAACAAACAATTTGCATGATGCCTGGTTTGTGGGGTACACCCCTCGTTATATTACCGGGACATGGGTAGGCTTTGATGATGAAAGCTCACTTGGTAAAAGTGAAACTGGTTCCAGGGCCGCAAGCCCTATATGGCTTGGGTTCATGAAGTATGTACTTGCTGATAAACCTGTAAGGGTCTTTCATATACCGGAAGGAGTGGTTTTTTCTAAAATCGATGCGGAAACCGGACTGTTACCTATTCCTGAATCTAAGAAGACAATATTTGAATGCTTCAAGGAAGGAACTGTACCGACAGAATATACAACAACGCCCGATTTAATCACTGAACCGGAAAATTTTTTTAAATCAGGGATGTAAGGGAACGGTTTACAGTTTACAGTTGTCGGTTCACAGTTTTTCCAATGAACTATGCAACGACTGAAACATTTCAACCGTGAACTGTGAACCGTTAACCGTGAACCGTTACTATATCTTCTGCAAGAGATAGATCAGGTATAATCTCAACTGATTTAATGTTGAATCTTTTTTCAAGAGTTTTTATATTAAAATTCTTTATTCCCCTCATCTTTGAGACACTCCTGGGATGAACTTTTATTCCCACTGAATCACGGCAGTCAATTTCCTCAGACTCAATAATAAACGAGGCCATATCAAGAAATATCTCCGAATGAACAAGATGCCCGAAGGCCGGGTGATAAGGGCCTGCCAGAATTGTTGCTTGTCTTTCAAAATGCTCGGATGCCTGAATGCCCATACGGATTACCCGTATCTTCTTTTCTCTGAATATCAGATAAATATCTTTCACAAGCGTAATGCATTGTTCAAGAGACAGAGGAGTATATTTTCCTTCTTTATACCATCTGGACAGAATGGTGTTTTTAAGCACCAGGGTAGGATAAATTCTGACGAAATCAGGAGAAAGTGCAGCAATCCTCTTTGCTGAATATAAAGATCCTGCCCCGTTATCACCAGGCAGGCCGATCATCATCTGAAGGCCAATTTCATAATTTCTCTCTTTTAGGATACTGACTGCTTTTTCTGTGTCCGAAGATGTGTGCCCCCGTTCAGACAATGAAAGCACCTTATCATCCATAGACTGGACACCGATTTCAACTGTGGCAACAGGGAATTCCTTTAAAATATCCAGTCTTTCGTAATCTATAGTATCAGGACGTGTGGAAAATCTAATGCTTTCAACTCTTCCTTCAATTACAAATTTTGTGGCTTCATGAAGTAAAGACTTTATAAAATCAATTTTGAGTCCAAGAAAATTACCGCCAAAAAATGAGACCTGGACTAAACTTCTGTTCCTCCCTTTATAATTTAGAAATCGATTTATATATAGCCCAATCTCTTCAGGAGAAGGTGTTTTTTGCTTTACTCCTGTTATAGCGGACTGGTTGCAGAAAACACATTTATGAGGACACCCTATATTAGGTAAAAAAACCGGAACAATAAAAGGTTTCTCGCAACTACTCAGGTTGTCAGGTTCACGGTTCACGGTTCACGGTTGGTTACTTTGCGCTTTCCATATATCTCAGGTCTCGCATGGCAGGTGGATAAATCCACGAACGGCTGCATTTGCAGTATGCAAAGTGCAGACTCCTTACTGCTCTACTGTTTACTCCTTACACTGTAGGGGGCACGATGCATCGTGCCCCTACATATGGACTCCTTTATCTTTCAGAACCTCAAGAGCTTTTCTGGCGGCATCCTGTTCCGCCATCTTTTTGCTCTTGCCGATTCCTTCCGTTCTTACTTCACGCACATCCAGTTGGACATTGAAAGTCTTGTCGTGATCCGGACCGCTTTCATGAAGCACTCTGTATTGAGGTATTATCTTATGACTTTCCTGAACAAGCTCCTGAATCCGGCTCTTATAATCGTGATTGTCCAGCAAGGCACCAATAGAACTCAGCAAATCAGAAAAATGGTTTTCAATCATTTTAAATGCTTCATCAAAACCGCCATCAATATATACAGCGGCTATTACCGCCTCAAAAGTATCAGCCAATATGGAATTTTTTCCGCGGCCATTTGTTTGAATTTCTCCCCTGCCGAGCCTTAAAAAAGAACCCAAATCAATTGTGCGGGCTATAGTTGCGAGCTGAGACTCATTAACAAGGCCTGCGCGCATTCTTGAAAGATCACCCTCATTTAAGTCGGGATAACGCTGCATAAGAATATGCCCCACAACAAGGTTTAGTACCGCGTCTCCAAGAAACTCAAAACGCTCATTATCCTTTATGGTTGCATCATCTTGCTCATTAACAAAGGAACTGTGGCTGAGAGCCTCTTCAAGGATAGTTATCTCATTAAATTTATACAAAATTTTTTGTTCGAATTCAGAAAGATCTGTCTGTTTCATATTTGTTTTATATACTTTCCATGTAAGCGTTCACGGAACGTCGAAACAAGTTTCAAGCCGTGAACGGCTACCTTTCCATCAACTTTTCATATACTATATAAGGTACGAAAAAATCTCCCTTTCCTGATCCCATTTTGATTTCCGGTTTCAAAGAACCGTGGAAGTCAGTACCGCCTGTCATCAATAATTCGTGTCTATTTGCCATATCTGCCAACTGAGAAATAACATACGGCGAGTGTTCCGGATAATAAACTTCAATACCCTTTAGACCCATTGCTTTTAAAGTTATAACAAGATCCTCTATATCTTCAATATTCCTTGGATTAAGAAGATAGGGATGCGCTATAACAGGAACACCTCCTGCATCAAGTATGACTTCAATTGCCCTGGAGCAGTCAATGCGATATTTATCAACATATGCCGGCTTGCCTTTCCCAAGGTATTTATCAAAGGCCTCTTGAATTGATTCAACATAACCTTTTTTTACCATAAGCCTCGCAATATGCGGCCTCCCCAACTGACCACCGCCAACCTCATTTAATAATTCATCCATTGAAACAGCAACACCCATGCTATTAAGACGATCAATAATTCCAGGATTTCGGTTTTTTCGGGCTTCTTGAAGTGTGGCAAGACTCTTATTCAAGAGAGGATTATCAATTTTGATAGAATATCCCAGTATGTGTAAACTTCCTGAATATGGAAAAGATGGGGGCGGAGATGCACTTATTTCAACACCGGTTAAAAATTTTAATGAAGGAGGAACGCCAATGCCAAGCGCCTCTTTAGAACCATTTATGGTATCATGATCTGTAATAGCTATTGCAGCTAAATTAAGATCCTGGGCTAAGGCAAGGATTTCGGCTGGAGAAAAAGTTCCGTCAGATGCGGTCGAGTGGATATGAAGATCAATCCCTGCATTATTGTTACAATCCAAGAGCTTTTTCTAAAGCCTCCTCTTTTGTTTTACATTCTATGCATTGGGTAGTAACAGGCCTAGCCTTAAGCCTATTAATAGAAATAGCTTCACCACATTTATCACAAACACCAAACGTACCGTTTTCAATGCGTTCAAGGGCTTTCTTAATCTTCTTTATAAGCTTGCTTTCTCTATCCCTGATTCTAAGCATAAAATTGCGGTCCGATTCAAGTGAAGCGCGATCTGTTGGATCAGGAAAATTTTCTTTTGGATCAGTCATTCCCGAAACCGTATCATCCGCCTTACTCAAAAGCTCTTCCAAACTATTGGTCAATAGCTCTCTAAAATATTCAACATCTTTCTTTTTCATGGTAAACCCTTGAAAATAAAAATTTAAGCATTTAAAAAAAATGCAAATATCATAATTGAATTTTAAAGTAAAGATTAAAGTTTTATGAATATTTTTAAAACCGTCAAGTTTCTTTAAGAAACTTTTCCATATTCTTTAAGCTGTTGATATTATAAATACTGCAGGAATAATTCTCGGGGAGAATCTTTTTTAATAAACCTGTAAGCACTCTTCCCGGACCGACCTCAGCGAATACTTCCACCTTTTCCTCAATCAGCCTTTGCATCGAGTCATACCATCTGACAGGACTGCATAACTGCCTTGCCATAATAGACTTAATTTCATCAGAATTTTTTCCAAAATCGGCCGTAACATTATGGATAATCGCTCTTTTCGGCGTGTTAAAAGAAACAGTATCAAGAAAATCCCCGAACTCATCCACTGCCCCTTTTATAAGTTCACTATGCCATGCTCCGCTGACTTTTAAAGGTACTGCCCTTGCCTCCTGTAAAACCGCAAGAGACGAAACTTTTTCAACCTGCTCCGGGGCACCGGTTATAACGATCTGATGTTCAGTATTGTGATTTGCAACTGCTACAACGCCGTCACCTTGAACCTCATCAACAAGTCCCTGAACTTTATCAATGGCAAGTCCGATAATTGCATGCATAGCACCTTCTTGCTTTGTCGATTCCCTGTGCATCAGCTCGCCTCTTTTAAATACAAGCCTTAATGTATCCTCTTTTGAAATAACTCCTGATGCACTTAATGCACTATATTCGCCGAGGCTGTGTCCTGCTGAAATATCCGCTCCCCGGCCTTCTTTTTCTATAGCTACAAGACATATAAGATTTACAGCAGTTACTGCGGGCTGAAGATTAACTGTCATAGTAAGATCTTCCATAGGGCCTTTGAAGCAGAGTCTCGACAAGTTTATTTTGGTAATTTCCTCCGCCATATCAAATAGTTGTCTTGCAAAGTCAAATTCCTGATAAAAATCAAGACCCATACCAACTGACTGTGAACCCTGTCCGGGAAAAAGAAATGCTGTTTTCTTCAAAATTAATCCTCCATACCTTGATTGAGCTTTTAGCTGTTAGCGCAATAATTTCAATATATTGCTAAAGATCAACATTGCATCCAATGTGTGAAAATCGAATCGCTGGTAAACACCCAAAATAATAATAGCTAATTGCTAAAAGCTAATCGCTAATCTTAGGTATCAGTCATCTAGTTTAAAAAGTTTCCGGGTTAGATCAATATAAGCAAACCTGTCTCCATAGCATCCATTGCTTTTTAAAAAAATAGTCGGATCATGCAGAATTTTATTTATAAGTGAATTTGTCATTCTGTGAATTGACTGGCGGTCATTATCTGAAAGATGATTTAAGGACTGCAAGGTCTTGTCAACCTCAGTCCTCGCAATGGTATCTATCTTGTCCCTCAAGGCAACTATTGTAGGAACCGCGCTAAGACCCTCAAACCACCGCTTAAAACTAATTACAGACTCGTCAACGATCCTTTCCCCTTTGATGGATTCTTTATTTCTATCTTTTATATTTTCCTCAATAACTCCTTTTAAATCATCTATATCATAAACATATGCATTGTTAAGCCGGTTTATATCAGGATCAATATCACGGGGAACCGCAATGTCTATAAAGAAAATGGGTCTGTTACGCCTGCTGCGCATAACTCCCTTAACCTGATCGCGCACAATAACGAAATTGGACGAACCCGTCGAGCTGATTATTATATCCACAACCTTTAAAGAACCAGGGATTTCTTCAATACGTATAGCTTTGCCTTTGAATCTATTGGATAGTTCAACGCCCCTTTCAAACGTTCTGTTTGCAACAAAAATTTCTCCGACCTTGTTCCTGACAAGATGTTCCACTGCAAGTTCCGCCATTTCGCCGGCACCAACCAGGAGCACCTTTTTCCCTTCAAGCTCGCCGAATATTTTCCGCGCAAGCTCAATTGCAGCATAACTTATTGATACAGCATGATCTCCGATACCTGTTTCACTTCTAACACGTTTTGCAACAAAGAAGGTTTTATGCAACAACCTGTTCAAAATAACGCCGGACGTTTTTTTCAGAATGGTTGTCAGGTATGCATCTTTAATCTGTCCAAGAATCTGCGGTTCTCCGACCATCATTGAATCAAGGCTTGATGCAACCCTGAAAATATGGCGGACAGATTCCTCGCCAACATGCGTATAAAAAGCATCTTCAAATTTAGATATCGGTATTTTTTTAAATTCGGAAATATGAGTTTTTACGAAATTAACAGAGTTGATGGTGTTTGAAGTAGTCAGCAGCACCTCAACACGATTACAGGTTGAAATCAGCATTACTTCGTTAATATCCGGACACTTTTGCAAACCCTCCATAACAGCGACAGCTTCCTCTTTTGAAAAAGAGAGAAGCTCCCTCAATTCTATTGGTGCGGTTTTATGATTTAATCCTAATAAAACTATATCGAGCATTTTTTTAATTGACGGCCCCGTAAAAAGTCCATTTTAAATTAGCGCCCTTCTATTGGGCTTATTAAGCGGATAAAGCTAAAGTATTATGAGTTTATAAATTTTTATCTGACCTAAGTTTACAATTTGGTAAATTCACCATGATGTCCATCTAAAAGAAAATTAACCCCAAAAAAAGTAAACAGGAGTGCGGCCAACCCGATAATAGCCATAATCGCTGCTTTCCTTCCGCGCCAGCCTATAGTAAAGCGCCCATGAAGTAAAGCAGCATACAAAAGCCATGTTATGCCGGACCAGACCTCTTTTGGATCCCAGCTCCAGAACTTCCCCCAAACCATTTGAGCATAAACCAGACCTGTTGCGAGACCTATGGTCAACATGGTAAAACCCACAACTATGCAATTATATCCCGCAGTATCAAGCAGCTCCAGCGAAGGCAGGCGTCTGAAAAAAAAACCATGTTTCTTGGCCTTAATAGCGTGCTCCTGGGCAAGATACATAAAACCCAATCCTCCGGCCAGCACAAAAAACGCCTCACCGATAAATATTGAAGCTATATGAAAAATAAGCCAAAAATTATTAACAATATTTTTAATCTGAACAGGCTCAGAGGATATCTGAGAAGCAAATATCATAACAATGGTCGCAAGAGGCGCAGCATATATGCCAAAAATTCTAAGGTTGAACTTATATTGAAATATTATAAAAACACAGGCTATCGACCATCCGACAATAATAAGGGTTTCATGGAGATTATGAACAGGAATCAGCCCGGATTTAAAAAAACCATAAAAAATAGCCGCTGAATTACACAAAAAACCAGCTATCATCAAGAAGTATCCAGCTCTATTTAAATAATTTTTCTGCAAGAAAAGATAAGCAAAGTATCCCGCCGTACTCATCAAGTAGAAGAAAATGGTAGCTATAATCACAATTTCCATTGATTACACCTTAAGCCAATTTAATTAGTGTCTGAACGAAAACTCAAAACACATGAAATTATAGTCAGTTGATTCTATTCTCATATTAAAGCTTTTAGCTATTAGCCGTTAGCTTTTAGCTTTGTTTTTTAGCAGTTAGCCTTTAGCTAAGAGCTAACAGCTAATAGCTTTTTTAATGAATTATGCAACGACTTGCTTTTATGCTTTGAGCAACCGTGAACTGTGAAACCGACAACCGTAAACGATTACTTTAATTAGCCTGCCTTCATTAATTCTTCAAACCTGTATCCCTGGCCAAAAATCTCAAGAAGGAGGGAATTTATTCTTTCCTCATCATTGTTCCTAACCATATCAATAAGTCCTCTATTTATAAGCTGTTCAAAAAGGTGTTTATGCGCTTCCGGTTCATGTTTTTCGCTTAACGCCTTTTTGCGTATAGCTCCCATTAACTGTAAAAACTCGTCATATTCCTCTCCGAATTCTTTTTCAAGGTCTTGACGCATTTTTTTTGCAAAAGCCGGGCTTTTACCTGAAGTGGAAATAGCAATTACAAGATTACCTCTGTTTACAATAGAAGGAAGAATAAAATTGCAGGCCTCAGGTCGGTCAGCTATGTTGCACAATTTATTTTGGTGTTCCGCATCCTTATTTATCTGCCGGTTTAATTCCTCGTTGTCGGTAGCTCCGATAACGAGAAACATACCGTCAATATCAGAGGACTCATAAGGCCTTCTCTTCAATTCTATCATCTTTTTTTCTGCAAGCTCAAGCAGCTCTTCAGCAACATCAGAACTTACAACTGTAACAACAGCCCCGCATTCCAGAAGTGTCATAACCTTCCTTGTGCCCACTGAGCCGCCACCGACCACTAAACATTTACGATTCTGTATGTCAAGATTAACTGGATAATATCTCATATCATAACCGTTCACGAGTTCAAAGGTTCAGCCTAACCAAACTTAACTGTCATAATTTCCAATAATAACTTTAGCTCTTGGTTATTTTTTTGGAAAGCATGAAAATTAACTAATCTAATAGGATACGTGTTAATGCAATACACTTGTCAATTCGAAGCCGTTCTTCTTGATCTCATTAGATATGAAATCATTATCTCCGCTCAAATAGTCATTATATGAGAAAAGAATTGGCTGGATATCCAGCTTATACTTGCTTATCAAGGCTATTGCATCGGCCATGACGTCCAGCCGATTATCGTCTGTTACATTTTTAGAAAATATAGCCATGTCTATATCGCTGTGTTCTCCTGCACGTCCTTGAGCATGCGAGCCAAATACAAAGGCCTTGTCCACATGGCATATCTTTTCAACGTCAGATAAATATCTCAGCAAAATATTGATTATCTCAGTTTTGATTTTAGCCATTTGAATAACTCCTCTGTTCGTTTTAAAATTGATGAGCTTTTTTCTTTGTCTATCATGGCAGAGAGTTTTTTCTTGTAGACAGGGTATCTCCCTTCTATATAAAATGTGGTCAACTCTGCAATGAGTTTCAAATGACTGTCGGAAGTACCTAATTCTACAAGACTGTTAAGGTAAACAAGATTATGAGAGAATGGGGCTTCTTTGGAAAACCTTTTCATATAATTTGCCTTTAACAGCTTCTCTACAGCCTGTTGACATATGAAAACAGTATACAGGTACCTTCCGCTTTTCTGAAGGGAACGAGCTGTTTCCATGTCATAATCGGCAATATCCAACCAATAATCTACCTTTTCAGAAATATCCATTGCATAATATCCTTTTGTAGTTGGTTAGTTGGAGCGGGATGCCCAAATAAATATACGTTTCTAAAATTTTATTCAGTGTAAAAACTCACAGCCAATGCCAGAAGAAGCGTAAACGCATTAAATAATGGGCTGGGCGTCCCGGTTATTTACACCGATTATTCCCTTCAATTTTTCATCAAATTTCACTTCTTCTATTTCTAACAATTCAATACCTTTAGAAAAACCACCTTCATCATCGCGTTTTAAGCAACAAATTTCAGTATGTAGTTCGTTTGGGAGCATCCGCAGTTTCTGACCAGCACCTTTTTTGTTGCCAATAAGAGGCTATAGAACGTGATTTTGGCTGAGAACAATGTTGTTTTTCCGAATTCCGACTCAAAAATAACCATAAATACATATAAAATTCGTCTTGGTCAGAAACTGCGGATGCTCCCATCAGGAATTAGGATAGCTTCCTGATCCCCGATCCTAAAAATCAACCGTCATAAGATCTTCCGCAAGTATAAGTTTTTTACTATAAGTCTTGCGACATTGTTTTTCAATATCTACTTCATTGCATTCAGGATAAAAATGTATCAGCATTAATTTTTTGACATTTGCCATTGCTGCTGTTTTACCTGCAAGAGACGGTGTTAAATGGCCTTTTACCTTTAATTCATCCGGAAGAGCTGATTCACAGATCAACAAATCAGCTTCTTTTGCCAGAGTAACAAGATTATTACTGAAATCCGTATCACCTGAATACACAACCGATATTCCGTTCCGGCTCGTAACCCTGTATGCCAAGCTCTCATCGTTATGTTCAACTGGAATTGATTCAATAGTAAAATCATCAAATTTTATAATGTCATAATTTTTATTATCCAGTTCAACAATATTTATCAAACCCGGCTCAAGTTCAACCCAGTTGCCATATACCATTTTCAGCCTGTTATAAAACTCTGCAAATCCCCTTCCAGCTATAAATGTTATGGGGGATTGCCTTCGTTCTTTACCGGAATATTTAGAGGAAAATAAAAATGAAACCAGTTCCCCGGTATGATCCGGATGGAAATGACTGAAAAAAATAAATGAAATGTCAAAGATTTTAGTATCAACTTCAAGAAGCCTTCTCATTGTGCCGGGGCCTAAATCAAAAACAAGCTTTTTCCCGCCGGTTTCAATTAATGCGGAGCAAGAACTCCTTTTGAGAGATGGTACACATGTGCCTGAACCAAGTATAGTCACAGAAAGTTCAGAATTTTCGACAGCCATTATCTTTCACCAGCTTTCTTGTTTATCTTGTTTATAATCCAGGTTAAAAGCTTATCATCATCCTTATAGTCAACCAGGCCATTTATATTGGCGACTGAAATTTCAGAACGAGCCATACTCTTATGACCTCCTGCAGATCCGATACTACAAAAACTCAGCCTTGCCACATTACCGGCATTTCTGCGAAGACCGTCATTTCTAAAAATAATAATCAGCTTCTTTGCATAAATACCTGAGACAATACTCCAGTTTATCGAATCTATCCTCATGAAAAAATCAGCTATAATTACACATATATCCGGGTTCTCCACAGAACCGAGATGAACATATATTTTGTTTTTTCGCCTACGCATGTTCTGAATGGCTCTTCTGAAATATTTCAAAAATTCGAGTTTAAGGTCTGCCTGCTCAATCCTCCGGGCCAGTTGAATATTGATATGGCGGAAAAGAAATTGAAACGCCCGGATATCTTCAATTAAAGTCTGCCTTTCAAAATTGCTTGTATCTGTCTTAATTGCATAAAATAGACCTGTTGCCAGTTTAGCGGCTGGTTTAATTTTGGCCGCTCTTAAATATTCGGTCATGATGGTAGCTGTAGCACCATATTTAGGCCGAATATCAATAAAAGATCCTTTCACATCCGTCTCAGGGTGAT
Source organism: Deltaproteobacteria bacterium (assembly GCA_030262895.1). Classification (GTDB taxonomy): domain Bacteria; phylum Desulfobacterota; class Desulfobacteria; order Desulfobacterales; family ETH-SRB1; genus B13-G4. The sequence continues at coordinate 16,868 of JAJSZW010000028.1, forward strand.
GATCTATAATGACATCAAAGTTAAACCCGGCAAATACTTCATTATGATCCGGCTGTGAATCGACCATTATAAAACGATTAAAGCTTCCCTCATCTATTTCATCAATATGAACCAGGCTGACATCCAAAAGCCTGATCATTGCCAGATTATCAGGACGTTTGATTATATTGATATTGGATATAGTTATATTTGCAACCCTGCGCCATAACAATCTTTTAACGGCCATTGCACTTGAAATAGAATCAGGATCAGCGTTAATAACGATCAGAACATGATCTTCGCCCGAAAATAGATCGTAAAAGCGGCGTAGTCTTTCAGACACGGAAAGAGCCATATGAGCACCTCGCAAATTTTCCCTGCCATGAATCCCTTTTCTCCAGGGTATCTTTTATAAGAGCAAGTGTTTCCATTTTATTAAGTGACCATGAGGGCGCCACCAGCTCTTCATAATGCGGGTCACCGGTAAGACGCTGAATTACCATATTCCCGGGCATCAGTTCTAAAAAATCACACACAAAATTTACATATTCCTGCTGTTCAAGGCATCTGTAATCGCCGGCATTATAAAGTTTTTCAAGCATTGTTCCTTTAACAACGTAAAGAAGATGCAGTTTGATGCCATCTATTCCCAGGCCCGCTATAGCTCTTGCCGTCTCAAGCATTTGCTTTTTATTTTCATTCGGGAGCCCCAGTATAACATGCGCACAAATTTTTATGTCTGTATTCCTGGTAACATCGATAATATCTTTGAAACATTTAAAATCATGGCCCCTGTTTATAAGAGCAAGTGTTTCATCATGAACAGACTGGATACCATATTCTATCCAGATTAGATAATCTTTCTCATAGCTCTGCAAAAGTTCCAGAACCGGCTTGTCCACACAGTCGGGTCTTGTACCGATAGACAGTCCAACAACATCATCTACTGCAAGAGCTTCATCATAGAGGCTTTTTAGCTTGTCAAATGGAGCATATGTGTTAGAATAAGACTGGAAATAAGCAATGAACTTTTTTGCCTTATACCGTTTAGAAAGCGCTTTTTTACCTTTAATTAACTGATCTTTTATTGAAAGCCCTTTTGCATAAGCGCCCGTTCCCGACCCCTTTGAATTACAGTATATGCATCCGCCTGTTGAAATCGTACCATCCCTGTTCGGGCATGAAAGCCCTGCGTCAATGGTAATTTTCTGGACTCTGCATCCGAATATATTCCTGTAATATGTGTTTAAATCAAAATATCTATTATGCATATCAATAATTACTTTAATGCCAGACCTCGAAAGGTTACAAACTCATTTTGTAACAGTTTAAAAATTCAGTAATCAAAAATAACTTTTGCAAAAAATCCTATAAAAGCATATTTATATAAAGTCAATGGTTGATCAAAACATATCAGATAGAGGCTGACAAGAAGCAGGACGTTCAGTTGTGAGAGCACAAATTTATATTTTACGAAATGTTGATATATTTTGTGATTTAGATGCAAAAGAATCAATACAAGGATTGAAATCAATATCCAAATTACTTCAGTCGTTGCGTAGTTCATTGAAAAAAGGGTGAACTATAAACACGCTTACTATCATTTGAATGACGTTCATATTAGCTAGGATGGAGAAAATTAATGAGTTTACCAGAAAAAAACAAGAATAATGTTACGAAAGCTGGTTTAAGCAGCCGCAAAATTGGCGAAATTTTAATTGAAGAAGGACTTATCACCATTGGTCAGTTTCAAAACGCGTTAAAATATCAAAAGAAACTCAAAAAACACATGTCCATTGGTCAAATATTGGTAAATCAGAAGGCCATTACTCAAAAAATGCTCAACTTTGTTTTGGATCGTTTTCAGAAACGATTCCGCCTTGGCGACTTGTTGATAAAATTAGGTATTATTACCAAACAACAGCTTGAGATTGCTCTGAAATATCAAAAAAAAATGGGCATCCGCATTGGAGATGCGCTGGTGAAACTGAATTTCATTACTGAAGATGTCATGAAACAAACGCTATGCACACAGATGAATGTTCCATTTCTTAATTTTGCAAATATTATGTTCGCCCCAGAGCTTTCAAAACTCATCAACAAAAATTATGCTTTAAAACATGGGGTTGTTCCGATTGCAACGATTGGACAGACTATGACATTGCTCATAGATGATCCCACTAACGCTGAATTGATTGAAGAACTTCAGCAAGTTACCGGGTATAGCATTAATGTTGTTACGTCAACCAAGTCTGCTATTATGGAGGCCTTTTACGAGGTATACGAAGACGAGAACGAAGAGAAAAAAAAGTCGGAAACAGATAGCGGAATTGAGCTTATTAATCAAGATGATGAAGAAGAAAATACGGAACCAAAGTATATTAATGCCCAACGAAGGAAAAAAGCTGACCACCTTGCGCAACGGATATTGGCTATTGCCTTAAAGAATTTTGCTTCCGATATTCATCTGGATGTCGGAAGTCGCGGAATTGTGCCACGCTTCAGGATTGATGGTGTGCTTCAGGAACTCCATTTAGGGTCTATAAAAAGAGATCTTAATATACACTCAAAAGAGGTGGTATCACGCATTAAAATTATAGGAGGTTTAGACATCACGGAAAAGCGGCGTCCTCAGGATGGACGATTTCGTGTGGTGACTAAAAAAAACGAGCAGAAGGTCAACGTTGATTTTCGTATATCCATCGTACCGGGGTATTACGGAGAAAATATCGTTATTAGAATTTTGGATCCGCAAAATGCCCCAACATCAATTGATAAACTTGGTTTTTCTAAATTGCTTAGGGATAGATTAAGCAAAACAGTGTCAAGACCGACAGGGGTCGTTCTTATTACCGGCCCTACGGGTTCCGGAAAAAGCACTACGTTGTATAGTGCTCTCATGTCAGTATACAAACCAGGTATCAAGATTTTAACGGCAGAGGATCCTATTGAATATGTTTATGATAAAATCACCCAGTGTGAACTCAATGAAAAAATTGGAAATACCTTTGTAAGTTATATTAGAGCCTTTTTGAGACAGGACCCTGATGTAATCATGGTTGGCGAAATCAGGGACTCTAAAACAGCAGATATGGTTTTTAAGGCAGCTCAAACAGGTCACCTGGTTTTGACCACCCTGCATACCAATGATGCCATCAGTTCAATCACACGATTGATAGGACTTGATCTTGATCCCAGTCTTATTACTTCTTGTCTCACAGGCGTTCTTGCCCAGCGCCTGGTACGGCGAAATTGCCAGCACTGCAAGACAGAATATGTACCCTCTAAAGAGCTGCTTAAAGAGTTTTTCAGCGATTCTCCTGATATCCTCTGGGTTAAAGGTCAGGGGTGTTCAAAGTGCAATCACACTGGTTACAGCGGACGGATTATAATATCCGAGTTTTGGACACCAAGCCAGGAAGATGCCATTCTTATAAACAAGGGGGGTAGCATTGATAGTCTTCGAAAAACGTCGTATAAGAGTAGTATCCTTATGGCAGATGAAGCAATGCAAAAGCTCAAAGACGGCGAAACAACTCTTGAAGAATTACTTCGAACGCTTCCGTTTTCCAGTATTTACGACTTTCGTCATATTGATAAGGGATTTCATAAACCCTAAATAATTATATTTGGGACTTCCATCTCTCCTTTACTAAACGCCTTGATGAAGGCCTCAACCACGATGGGATCAAAATCTGTTCCCGAGCCTTTTGCGATGATCGCCTTGGCCTCGAAGGAAGACATAGCTTTGCGGTAGGGACGATCGCTGATCAGGGAATCGTATACATCCGCCACTGCGAGAATCCGGGACTCTAAAGGGATATTCTCGCCCTGGCTTTTATGGTAACCGGAACCGTCATATTTGTCATGATGGGCTAAAATGATAGGAATGATCCGCCCCAACGGATCTCCCAGGGGATGCAGCATTTCAACACCTTTTTGTACATGGCATTTTATTTTTTTATACTCTTCCTGGCTCAGTCGAGCAGCCTTATAAAGAAGTTCCCTGTTTATGTCGAGTTTGCCGATGTCATGCAACAAAGCGGCTGAACGCACGTCTTCAATCCGTTCAAGACTAAATCCGAGATAGGCTGCAATTTTCGCTGCATAGATTGAGACTCGATAACAGTGGTTTTCGGTATACTGATCCTTGGATATGAACTGACGTAAGATCATCATGAGACCTTGGTATGTCCGACTCAGTTCATCCATACGCCTTTTATTCTGCTCGTAGAGTGTGCCCATAGCATAAGCGGTAATCAACAAGATTCCTGCCCATATAGTGAAATCATACCAATAACCATCTACAAAACGGAACGTTGTCTCTTTGCTGCTAAACAAGTCAGAATTATAATGGGCTAAAAGGCCTACAAAGAAGATGCTGGCAAAGGCAGTAAGGGTGGCATGGCGTTTTCCGTAGTAGTATGCGGAAAACAAGGTAGGTATAGTATAGAAACCGAGCAACATCTGTTGCGCAGCAACCATATAGTTCATAACGCATGCAATAAGCACCATGGATAGGATCAGCAATAGTTCTTTGTTTATTTCCTCAAATCGACGCATTATTGGGGCATTAGAACCCGGCTTGACATTTTGCATCTCTCTGTCATATTGGAGACTAAGCGCTTGCGACGTTGTGTCTTCCTTAAGCGAAGACTCTTCAGATGGCGAGATATTAACTTTTTTTTGAACATCTTTTCTCATATGGGGCACGCTCCTTATATCCAATCTGCATAAAGTTTTTAAAGTTTAAGGGGTTCGTTCAAAAATAAGTTTTGGCCATTTACTTGCTTTGATACTATATTTTATATATATACTATTAATATTTTAATTATCAATAGTTAATGCTATCTGTTTTATAGCTGTACTCAAAAATATATCCCGTTTGTTTATCACATGAATATATACCATAAAAAATACGATATCATTGTTATAGGCGCTGGTCATGCAGGATGTGAAGCTGCGCTCTCATCAGCTCGAATGGGTTGCAGTGTTCTTCTTGTTGCCATAGATCTGGATAAGATCGCGGCAATGCCATGCAGTCCATCAATAGGCGGTATAGCCAAAGGACAGCTAGTAAAAGAAATTGATGCCCTGGGCGGCGTGATGGCAAAAATTACAGATAAAACAGCGATACAATACAGAACTCTGAATACAAAAAAAGGTCCCGCAGTCCATTCATCCAGGACTCAAAACGACAAAATTCGTTACCATATGGCCATGAAGGCTGTAATAGAAAAACAGCCGAATCTGGACCTCAAGCAGGTTATGATTGAACGTCTTGTTATAGAAAACAACAGCATCGCAGGGGTAGAAGATAATACAGGATTCGGTTATCCGGCCAGAGCGGTAGTCCTTGCTACAGGAACATTTTTAAGCGGTCTTGTCCACATAGGATTTAATTCATTTAAGTCTGGAAGGGCCGGTGAGTTTGCTTCTTATGGGTTACCTGAATATCTTAAACAACTGGGTTTTCAGCTCGGCAGGCTGAAGACCGGCACACCTCCAAGGCTAAAAAAATCAAGTATCGATTTTTCAAAGTTCAACAAACAAGACGTTGACCACGCTCCTGCACCGATATCTTTTTTTACCAAAAAAATTACCATGCCTCAAATTCCAAGCTATATAGGCTATACTAATAAGAAAAGCCATATGTTAATAAAAGATAACCTTAAATTTTCTCCCCTTTATAGCGGAATTATAAAAGGTATTCCCGCCAGATACTGCCCCTCATTTGAAGATAAAATCGTAAGGTTTCCCGATAAAGAAAGGCATCAGGTTATTCTGGAACCGGAAGGACTCGATACAGATGAAATTTATGCCAGCGGTCTTGGGAACAGCCTTCCAATGGAAATTCAGATTAAGTTTGTCAGATCGGTTGAAGGGCTGGAAGAAGCTGAAATCATGAGACCTGCATATGCTATTGAATATGACTATATAAATCCTGTTCAGATTAAACCTACCCTTGAAACAAAATTGATTTCAGGGCTGTTTACTGCCGGCCAGATAAACGGGACTTCAGGTTATGAAGAAGCTGCTGCCCAGGGACTATGGGCAGGAATTAATTCTGCATGCAAAGTTCAGGGAAGACCTGCTTTTATCTTAGACAGGTCACAGGCATACATGGCCGTCATGATAGATGACCTTATAACTAAAGGTACGCTGGAACCATACCGGATGTTTACATCAAGAGCAGAATACAGGCTTATGCTGCGTGAGGACAATGCAGATCTAAGGCTGATGGAAATAGGGCATTCACTCGGTCTTATTGACAATGATGCCTTAAAAGATGTGAAAGAAAGACAAAAAATGATAACCAAAGAAATAAATAGAATAAAAGGAACGATAATTAAACCGTCGGAAGAAACAAACAACTATTTACTTGGTCGCGGGACAAAACCCATAACCAATGGAATATATCTTGATCAAATTCTTAAGAGATCTGAAATTGATTATCAAACCATAGAAGCACTGGCTAAAAGCCCTGACAATATAAACAAAAAGGTTGCACAACAGGTAGAAATAGAAATAAAATATGAGGGTTATATAAAAAAGCAGCTTCGAGAGATAGAAAAGTTTAAAAACCTGGAAAGGATGAAAATCCCGAAAGCTTTCGACTTTACAAAGGTTCATGGTCTTTCAAATGAGCTTAAAAAAAAGCTTTCTTCCATAAGGCCAAATTCACTGGGACAGGCATCCCGCATAGAAGGTATTACGCCTTCCGCACTTTCCGTGCTTATGGTTGCCATCAAAGCCTTTAGCTGAAGGTGGAAGCTTCCTGCCATCCTTCAGTCTTCAACCTTCAGCCTATTCACCTGACTAGTTACAATGAGGAAATATTAAAGTGTCCGAAACGGATTATTATAAAATACTTGGTGTAAACAAAAATGCTGCCGAAGCTGAAATTAAGAAGGCTTATCGGAAGCTTGCCATGAAGTACCATCCCGACCATGCCAGGGGTGATAAAGATGCTGAAGCTAAATTTAAAAAAATAAGTGAAGCTTACGCTGTCTTAAACGATAAGGAAAAACGCAAACAATATGACACATTCGGCTCAACTGGATTTCGCCAGAGGTATTCGCAGGAAGACATCTTCAGGGGATTTGACTTTACCGATATTTTGAAAGAATTCGGGTTTGGAAATAAAAGTTTTTCCAGCCGGGGTAGAGATGGTATAAGATTTTCATTTGGCGGTGAAACGCCGTTTGGCAATCAAGCAAGGCAGCGTCAGACAAGGATCAAGGGATCAGATTTTGTATATGAATTACCTTTGACTCTCCAGGAAGTAGCAGCCGGAACAAGCAAAACCGTACAATTTATACGTGCGGGACATACTGAAAAAATAACAGTCAAAATACCAAAAGGCATGGTAACCGGCAAAAAACTGCGCCTTGCCGGAAAGGGTGAGCCAGGTTCATATGGTGGACATCCGGGAGATCTTTATATTCTTTCCAAGGTTTATGATGATCCGGCATTCACAGTTAAAGGATACGATCTTTATACAAACACAGAGATAAAAATAAGCGAGGCCATCCTTGGTACAAGCATATCTGTTCCAACCATTGCTTACAAGAAATTAAGCGTTAAAATACCTCCGGGCACAAAAAACAAGACCGTGATGCGTCTTTCAGGCCACGGGCTTCCTTATATGAAAGGCAAAGGAAAAGGCGATCTTTATGTCATTGTCAAAGTCAATATGCCGAAAAAGCTTACTACAAAGCAAAAAAAGTTGATTGAAGAATTGGCTGATACCGGACTGTAAAAAAGCAAATTTAGGAACGGGGACGAAATAACTTCCCCAAGTAGGCGCATAGATTTGGGTCAAATTTGTTCGATCTCCAATCACAAAAGTTGATGGAATAGCGGGCTATTTTGATATTTTTGTGATTTGAGATCGGGCAAAGGTGGCCTGAAGCTGTGATGCATAGTTGGAGAAGTTGTTTCGTCTCCGTTCCTTATTGACAAGACAGCTCTTTCAATGTATTCAAATCTCAAATTGAAGTTTTTTAGCTATTAGCCTTTAGCAGTTAGCCTTTAGGTTAAAAAATCAAACAGATAACACATTCAGCTAATAGCTAATGGCTAATAGCTAATAGCTTTTTTACAAATCTTCACATCGGTAAATAAGCTAAACCTATTGCCAGTATTGAAAAAAATACTTTTAGGAAAGAATATTATGGCTGACTTAATTCCCGTACTTAATAAAGATGAAATTGAAAAGATGGTTGCTGATGTTGCGCAAAAAATATCAGATGACTATAAAGACAGCGAACTTGTTCTTATTGGGGTTTTAAAAGGTGCATTTGTATTTATGGCCGATCTAATGCGAAAAATCACTATTCCGGTTAAAATCGATTTTGTCGGTATTTCCAGCTATGGTTCAAATACTGTTTCATCCGGAAAAATAAATTTAACAAGGGATATTGAAATCAATATTAAAAATAAAGACGTTCTAATTATTGAGGATATAGTTGATACTGGTTTAACTTTAAAATATCTCATCGATTATCTAAAATCTTTTGATCCAAAGAGTGTCAAAATTTGCGCCTTGCTTGATAAACATGAACGCCGTGAGACGGAGATAGAGGTTGCTTATCCGTGCCACAGGTTAGAAGAAGGCTTCATTGTAGGTTATGGGATTGATTATGCCGAAAATTACAGGAATCTTCCTGCAATCTATCAGCTGAACCTAAATTGAGCGATTTTTTACTCGATCTGTACCAATCTCTTGCGCATCAAGGGTTTGCGAAAAGTCTCAACATATCCATTGGTATGCCTACGCTTTTCGCAAACCTTGCTGCATCAAGATCTTAGCACATTTCTTCGCAAAAAATCGCTCAACTTAGGTTGAACCAATAAACAGTGAGAACATGTTATGATTATTACATGTAATGAATGTGATACACGTTTCAACGTAGATGAAAGCCTTCTGAAACAGACAGGTTCAAAAGTTAGATGTTCAAAATGTAAAAATGTTTTTTTAGCATACCCTTCTTCTCTCTCTGAGGAATTAGACAAGTCAGGTGAAGTCGAGACAGAATCTCAAGAAACTGATTTGTCCGACATTGATAATCTCTTTGAGATAGATGAAGGTTTAAAAGTCGAAAACGAGCCTGAAGAATCCGAACTTGACCTGGAACTTGATCTGGAGCCCGAGATTAATGAAACACCGGCTGAAACCGAAGCTGAATTAGAGCTTGAATTAGATGATAAAAATAGCTCTGAAATAAGTGCGGGAGAAGAATTCGAAGATATTGAGCTTGCGATGGATGAGGCTTTTGAAGAAAATACCAAAGTCGAAGACAAGCCTGAAGAAGCCGGCCTTGAACTTGAGCTTGAGCTTGATCTGGAGTCCGAGATCGATGAAACACAAGCTGAAACCGAAGCTGAATTAGAGCTTGAATTAGATGATAAAACAGACAGCGAAATAAGTGCAAAAGAGGAGCCGGAAGGGATTGAGCCGGAAGAAATTGAGATAGCCAAAGAGACTGAAACAAAAATTGAAGAAACTAAACAGGAAGATATAGATCAAGATAAAACACCTGGGGAAGATACTGCTGAAAAAATAGAGGAGGAAAAAGAATCTTCAAAAACATTTAATATGGGGGTCACTCCCGATGAACAAGAGGCTGAAAAAGCGATAGAACCCATTGATAAGGCAGAAAAAGGCGCATTAACTGAAAAAAGTGAGCCGCCAAAGGTTGTTGCAAATAAAAGGATAAGCATGCCTGTCCTTTTATTGTTGCTTGCAGCACTTTTAATTGGTGGCGCCTATGGTGCATATGTGCTGCTCGACAGCGTAGGAATAAATATCCCCTTTGTCAGTGACTTGTTAAAGCCTGAAGTTCAGGATGCCGGAAATCTTAAAATTTACACTTCTGATATAAACAATAAATTTATAGAAAACTCAAAGGTCGGAAAACTCCTTGTAATTACAGGCAAAGCAAAAAATGGATATTCCGATGCCCGCAGTTATATAAGCATAACCGGCAAACTCTATACAAAGGGAAAGATACTTTCAAAAACAAAAACAGTTTACTGCGGCACGATACTGTCGGAACTTGAGCTTCAGAATATGGATCTTGACGCTATAAACAACAGGCTTTCGAACCGCTTCGGCGATAATAAATCTAATATTAAGGTTAAAGCCAACGCAATCATACCGTTTATGGTAGTATTTGCCGATCTTCCGGAAAATCTGGATGAATTTACGATTGAAGTAGCCGGATCTTTTCCATCATAGAATTTAGTTTTCGACTTGACTTAAAACAGTTGAGTTGTTAGAGAAGCCATTGTCAAAATTATGGAATCCATAATTTATAGACTTTCAGATAATTCATTTCACAAGGCTAGAAGAAAAAATCTGAGTAAGTCGTGCTGATGTGTACGTCGTCGAAGATTTTGACTGATAACGCAGTGAAATTATTTATCTGAAAATTTATAGGATTATTATGGCGATGTAGCTCAGTCGGTTAGAGCATACGGCTCATATCCGTAGTGTCCGGGGTTCAACTCCCTGCATCGCCACCAGCCTGTTTTGAAGTAAGGCCTCTCTGGTAGAATTCAGAGAGGCCTTTTTTTATTGCTTGAAAATATATCATAAATTGTATTATATTAAATTTTTGGTAACAATTTAGCCTTTTGAAAAAGAATCTGACAGGATAACAGGATAAACAAGATTTTATTTAAAGTGTACAAACAAAGCCAACTCTCATTGTAAGCTATCCAGTCAATCATAAAATATAATCACAACATGAAGAAGGTGTTTATCAAGGTATAAGGATTTAGATTTGGATTAACAGGAAAAGTTTCGATAATTTAAATCCTGAATATCTTGTAAATCCTGTCCAAAAAAATAATATTTATTTAAACTGCGATTTGCCATGTTAACCGGTTTTGAAAAAATTGTTGAAGAACGCATCCGGCAAGCTCAGAAAAAAGGCGAATTTGATAATCTGCCCGGCTCCGGCAAGCCTCTTAAATTTGAAGACGACTGTTATATTATGGAAGAACTCCGTCTCGCCTATAAGATATTGAAAAATGCGGATTGTACCCCCCCGGAAATAGAATTAAAAAAAGAAATAAATCGCATGGAAGATCTATTATTCAAAATGGATGATACTGCTGAAAAATATCGCACAATAAAAAAATTAAATTTCTTGGTAATGAAGTTGAATTCACTTCGAAACACATCAATAACATATGAAATACCTCAGCGATATATGTCAGACGTAATAGAACGTATCGGTTCAAAACGTTAAATTTTATAAATTAGGTCGTAACCGTTCACGGCTTGAAACTTGAAATTGGAAATTGGGAAGAACTGTACAAAAGCATGAAGGCCAAATTTCTAATTTCAATGTTCCGTGAACACTTACATTAGGTCTTATTATTACTTATGTTTTTTAAGAAAAAGAAAAAAAATGACGACAGCATCTTTAAAGGAGTTATGATAGCCTGCTTTATTGTTATATTCCATGTTCTTTTAATTGCAGGTGTAGGCCTATTGGTAATTTTTTTCCAAGGCATTATCAATTATATGCCATGGATACTTCTTGGAGGTTCAGCCCTTATCATTACCTCTGTTTACCTCTTTTACAGGCGCATTAAAAAACAAGGAATGACTCTTCGCGAAACTCTCAATTCTCCTATGTTTCAAGGCAGAACAGTCGAGGTAAGCTTATTGGGAGGCCTGGCATCTGTTAAGGTCGGCGACGGGTCCGGTGGCGCACCGGCACTGGGAAATAATTCATCAACTCAATATCTGCAATTAGAAGACCCTGCTTCCGTCCGTCTGAAAGAACTCACCGAACTTGCTGATTTACTTGAAAAGAATCTTATTACACTTGATGAATATAATGAATTCAAACAGCAAATCCTAAAGACTTCAGGCAACACCGATTTGAAACTCGTTAAATCTATTTAAGATACAGGTTCACGGTTCAGGGTTCACGGTTCAAGGTTAGAAAGCGATGAAATCGAATCTCTCTTTTGCATCAGTTTTAACCTTGAACGTGAACAATTACTAAATATGATGATATCAATGCAACCGTGAACAGTGAACCCTAAACCGTTAGTTATTATGCTATGAAAAAATTAACGATTGCCCTTCTGTCCGGCGGCGCATCTTCTGAACGAGAGGTCTCTCTGAAAAGTGGCGACCAGGTCTATGAAGCGCTTGACAAGGAAAAATACAAAGTCATCCGTTACGATCCTAAAACAGAAATAAACCGTCTGGTTGCAGATGCACCTGAGATTGATGCCTGCCTTATTATACTTCACGGACCTTTCGGAGAAGACGGGACGGTACAGGGACTTCTTGATCTGCTTGGCATTCCATATCAGGGAACCGGAGTGCTCGGCAGTGCTCTTGCAATGAACAAAATTGCTGCAAAAAAGCTTTATGAAAAAGCCGGGCTGCCGGTACCGCCTTATATTGCAATTAATCGTGATGAAAAAATTGATCCTGAAAAGATTGCCGATCAGCTTGGACTGCCCCTGGTAGTTAAGCCGGTTCAAGGCGGTTCAAGTATCGGCATGTCTATTGTAAAATCAACAGAAACCCTGAAACATGCCGTTGATATTGCTTTTGAACAAGATAATTCAATCCTGATCGAAACATATATTAAAGGCATAGAAATTACAGGAAGCGTTATAGGTAACGAAAAACCGGAAGCCCTTCCTGTTGTTGAAATTATTCCCGGCAAAGGGCATGAGTTCTTTGACTACGAAGCAAAATATACCGCTGGTTTAACCCAGGAAACTTGCCCCGCCCGCATTAATGAAGATCTTACGAAAAAAGCCCAGGAATATGCGCAGGCTGCCCATTCGGCTCTATTCTGTAAAGGCTATAGTAGAACTGATATGATTCTAAAAAATAACGATATATACGTACTTGAAACCAATACAATTCCCGGCATGACTCCAACAAGTCTTTTACCTCTTGCTGCAGCAACCGCCGGTATTTCCTTTAGCGAACTTCTTGATACACTGATTGAACTTAGCATTTCCTAACGGTAATTCATGATCATAAAAGGCAACAGAGAATTAAAAAATCATTATCATGAACTCTGCTCAGGAGATATATTCACAGGAACAATATCCTCAAGGCATATGAAATCATTTATGCTGATTGATCTTCTTGAACGGAATATAAACTGCCTGCCGTCTCCGCTCTCACAAATTCTAAATAGTTCCAAAGCTGCACAGGCTTTAATTTTAAGAGACTGGATGCTTCCGCATACATACGTTATTACAAAGCGGACAGAATTGATTGAAATCATAAATACATACAATAAAAACAGCATCGGCTCGGTAGTGACCAAAGAAGAGCACATGCACTGCGGATACGGTGTGAAAAAATGGGATACCATTGAAACCCTCTATAGCTTTATGTCCCAGTCGGAACCTTCTTATCCTTTTGTAGTCCAGCCTTTTATAGAGAATTTTACCGATCTAAGGGTAATTACTGTGGGAGATTATACTGAGGCATATACCAGGTATAATCCTGATAACTTCAGAATGAATATCGCATCCGGCGGAAAAAGTCATCCGCACATGCTGAAAAAGGAAGAAAAGGACTTCTGCTATGATATTTTGAAACGCAGCAGATTTCCCTTTGCTCATATCGATCTGATGATCACACAAAATGGCAGCCATTATCTTACGGAAATATCTTTAAATGGCGGCATTAAAGGAGCAAGTATAAGCAGAGAAGAACTTGACAAGAAAAAACAGGATCTTCTTGAAAGACTGACAAAAAACCTCGAGAAAAATTGAAAAGAAGTAAAAGTTAAGCCACTAAGGCACAAAGAAAAAATATAAATTTTAAAGCTTTATTACTTAACGCGCCTCTTATTAAAAACGTCATCACCTGCTGGCAGGCAGGTGAGAATTATATTATAATCTTGGTGTCTTAGTGTCTTTGTGGCTGACCTGTTACAAAAAAAGGAGATTTATATGAAAGTCCTGATAATCGGCGGCGGCGGCAGGGAACATGCCCTTGTCTGGAAAATTGCTCAAAGTCCAAAAGTAAAAAAAATATATTGTGCACCGGGAAATGCAGGGATCGCTGACCTGGCAACCTGTTTGCCGATCAATTCCGGAGATATCAACAAACTCCTTGAATTTGCCAAAAAAGAAAAAATAGATCTGACCATAGTAGGACCCGAAGATCCTCTATGTAACGGCATTGTTGATATTTTTGAAAAAGAGGGGTTAAAAGTATTCGGCGCAAATCAAAAAGCAGTGGAGATAGAATCCAGCAAATCCTTTGCAAAAGACTTAATGAATAAATACGGGATTAATACTGCTGCCGGCAAGACATTCACCAGTTATAAAAAAGCGGAAGACTATATACGCAAAACAGGTGCTCCTGTTGTTGTAAAAGCAGATGGACTTGCAGCCGGCAAAGGAGTAATTGTCTGCGAAACCGTTTCAAAAGCAATTGATGCTCTTAAACTTATAATAAAAAAGCGGGCTTTCGGTGACGCCGGGAATAAAGTGGTCGTTGAAGAATGCCTTACCGGTGAAGAGACTTCTTTCCTTGCCTTTACAGACGGCAAAAATCTACTTCCCCTTCCCTCCTCACAGGATCACAAAGCAATATACGACAACGACCAGGGTCCAAATACAGGAGGAATGGGCGCATATTCTTCTGCTCCAATAATAGACCGGTATATGCATAAAAAAATTATGGAAGAAATTATGATGCCGACTATCCAGGCAATGGCAAGTGAAGGCCGGCCTTACAAAGGTGTATTGTATGCCGGACTTATGATAGATAAAGACCGAATAAAGGTTCTTGAATTCAATGCACGTTTTGGAGATCCTGAGGCTCAACCTCTTTTAATGCGGATTAAAAACGACATTGTTCCGATAATGGAAGCAACAATTGAAGGAACGCTGGATAAATATAAACTTGAAATCGATGACAGGGCGGCGGTCTGTGTAGTCATGGCATCCAAAGGATATCCTGGTTCATACAAGAAAGGCATAACGATTTCAGGCCTTAAAGACGTAAAAAGAATGAAAGATGTTATCGTTTTTCATGCAGGCACTGATAAAAAAGATAAAAAAATTGTTACAAACGGAGGCCGTGTCCTGGGAGTTACTGTTTTAGGAAATTCCGTCAAAAAAGCCATATCAAAGGCGTACATGGCTGCTTCCAGGATAACATGGGACGGAGTATATTATCGCAAAGATATTGGACAGAAGGCATTAAAAAGAATAGAACAACCTCCGAAAGTAGGAATTGTGATGGGGAGCGACTCAGACTATAAAGTTATGGAAGAAACCGTGGCTGCTCTAAAAAAATTCGATATTCCATTTGAAATGACTGTTGCATCCGCACACAGAAGCCCTGAAAAAGCATATGAATTTGCATCATCAGCCCGAAAGCGAGGGCTTAAAGTTATTATTGCGGGTGCAGGACATGCAGCGCATCTTGCAGGAGCTATCGCGGCTTATACTTCTCTTCCCGTTATTGGAGTCCCAATAGATTCTTCTGCCTTGCAAGGCCTGGATTCTCTTCTTTCCACCGTTCAGATGCCTCCCGGCATACCGGTAGCAACTGTGGCTATAGGAAAACCAGGAGCAAGAAATGCGGGGATACTTGCAGCACAAATACTCGCTGTTTCAGATGCAGGGCTGGAGAAAATGCTTGATAATTATAAAAAAGAAATGGCCGCAAACGTAGAAGAAAAAGCAAGCAAACTTCAAGGTCAAATATAGATGTCCAACCAAAAAATGCTGATAGACCCGTTTAATCCCCAGCCGGAGTTAATTCTGAAAGCAGCCGGCTCAATAAAAAAAGGCGGTCTAGTTCTATTTCCGACAAGATGTCTTTATGGACTTGGAGCAGATGCATTTAATCCGGAGGCTGTTGACAAGGTTTTCAGGATAAAACAAAGACCATACAACAAACCGGTATCAGTTCTGATAAAGGATATAAATGACCTGCATCTACTTGTAAAACATATTCCATCAACTGCAAAATGTATTATGGACTATTTCTGGCCGGGACAAATCACAATTGTATTTGAAGCAAAAAACACTATCTCCCGCAATCTTACCGGAGGTACAGGCAAAATCGGCATACGCATGCCGGAACATCCTGTAGCTCTTTCCCTTGTAAAAGAAGTGAATAGCCCGATAACAGGAACAAGCGCCAATATATCAGGGCAAGCAGGGTGTTCAGCTATATCTGATCTTGACGTTCAAATTGCCGATAAAATAGATATCATGCTTGATGCAGGCTTGCTCAAAGGAGGAACAGGCTCGACTGTTATCGATGTTACAACTCCCTTCCCCACAATTTTAAGGGAAGGTTATGTTTCTGCAAAGAATATTTTTTCGGTTCTTGAGAAAAGATAACGCTTTAGCGCTTTTAAATATTATTTTTTCGTAGGGGCGATCCTTGAGATCGCCTTGATTAGGGCGAATACAAGATTCGCCCCTACATGTTTATCCTTGCCTGCCCGCCTGGAGGGTTATCCTGTCAGATTCTTTTTCAAAAGGCTAAATTGTTACGAGAAAAGCAATTTTATTGACAACAGCCGCTGATTCACATATATAATTCAAAATCTGTAAAGTATAAATATTATGCCGGAGTGGTGAAACTGGTAGACGCAGAGGACTCAAAATCCTCCGGGGGCAACTCCATCTCGGTTCGATTCCGAGCTCCGGCACCAAAAAAAATCATTTCTACCTTGGCGTATTGCCGCATAGAGCTTCTCATCCACTCGCCGGAATATATCTTCTGAACTTTCCTGTTCAGAAAACTCAACCACACCTACACTTACTGTTATTGGTGCATTTATTTCAAATCGATGATTTACAACCACTGAACAGATTTTAACACTCAATATCCGTGCTCCTTCTAAATCAGTCTCAGGACATATTACTAAAAATTCTTCACTACCCCATCGGCCAGAAATATCCGTGTCTCGTATGTTATTTTTTAGAAGGATTGATGAAAGTTATAAACTTCAAAAATTTACATATCCTGATGCAGAATCACAGCTTTACAATCCCCCATAGATAATGGTAAGTAATTAGCTGCTGATCGGAGCGGCTCAGTCCAACAAAGTTTTATCCATCATCCCGCTGAGAAAACGTATCGTCCGAGCTTTTCAAACTGTTTCTGCCAAACTGGGCTTTCCCGTATTCTTGTACTGCGGGACAATGGATAAAACTCTATAGGTTCGGCTTAAAAATGCAGGACTTGAGAGTTCAAATGGAATTTCTATTTTTTCGCAAGATATATCCCTACGGAAACCAGTGAATCATGCCTAACAAAGAAGCGCAAACTATTACCAGCAATTCTCATTATGGAATATTTAATGGAATTTCAAAAGGTTGTGAGTTCTAATTAAATTTAAGCAAGTCGGATTTTCTCTTGTTTTTGCGGATTTTCTGTATTTTTTGAAACGCGAATAGAGCCTGCAAAAAATTACCAGGCTATCAACTGTTCAGAATAATTGAAAAATATTGTTAAATTCCATAATGAGAATTGCTGAACTATTACTGACCTTCAAGCGAGTTTAAAGACCCTATGGGAAAAACAATACCCGAAGCGTGCCAAAGGCGGACGCTGGGCTATGGCTGGATTCGCTTTGCAAGGAAACCTTTTTTTGTTGCGCTTTTTTAAAGGGCTCGCTGAAGGATGTGAGCCAGGTATGTTGGCAGAAACAGAGGGACTGTCAGATATTATTGAGCCAGGAAATGACAATTTCACTCTCGTCCAAGTAAAACGTACCCTTAGTAAACAATCGTTGGTTTTGGCTTTAAGAGAAGCCTACTTGATTACACAAATCTGTATTGACAAACTACCGGAAGCTTTGAAGCACCTTCGCTTCCAGATTGCCTATCAATCGAGAAAAACTTTTTTGCAGCCAGCGGATATAAAATTTATCAAAGATTTAAATGGAATAGATAATAAACGTACTTGGCAGCAAATGTTAAAATGTTTTGATGAAACTCCTATTATTCAAATACCTGACCACAGTTGGCAACTCTATCTATTATTGTGGAATGAAGCTATACGAAATCCAAAATCACTTATTGAAAGGGCGCTGGGACGTTTATTAAAAGCTTTTGATACGTTTAATTATGATCCCGCTGAACTTGTTTATGAATTGGTGGACTTATTTAATTCGGAAGAACGTCGTTCAGGCCAAGAAAATTCTTTAGGTCATTTACTTACATCTAAGGATGTAGCACCAGATCCGAAGGCAGACACTCTAACAGGAATACTAGCTGGCCAAAGCCCTACTTTTGAACACTGGCTACCAACTTAAGGCGGGACACTTTCCATAGCTCAATCATTTAGAAGTTTTTTTAAAAGATCGTAAACAACGCTCAAGAAAACTAGAGACAAAACAAGCTAAAGATGCTTTAGTACTCTTCTACCAAACCTACTATTCAAAATAGTGGAAGGAGAAGAGAAAATTTTAGAATTGAGAGAGCGTTGTCGTAAAATATTTTCAATATTATCATGCCCGGTTAAATATTCTGTAAGAAAAACAAGCAAACTTGCTCA
>JAJSZW010000029.1 GCA_030262895.1 Deltaproteobacteria bacterium
AAGCGGAAGCTCAGTTTGCAGACGAAAGGAGAGGGGCAAATCTTATTGGTGTTTTTGCCTGACACTACGCCTGACAACTAAAATGAAGGAGGTGGATAAATAGATGGATATTTCAGGATTAAGTACAGTTGCGAGCCAGAGTGAATTAACTGTCACAGAGACCAAAAAGAATGATGTCCTTGGCAAAGATGACTTTTTGAGACTGCTTGTCACTCAACTCCAGTATCAAGATCCGCTCAATCCGGCCGATAGCGCTCAATTTACAGCTCAACTTGCTCAATTCAGCTCATTAGAGCAGCTCGGCAATATTAATGATAACATAGGAGGTCTTCAATTAAGCCAGACCGCCTTAAACAATTCTCAGGCAGTTAACTTCATCGGCAAAACAGTAACGTCTTCCGGCAACTCAATTCATTTAACCGACGGTGTTTCAGACGATCTTCAGTTTGAGTTGGGAGCAGATGCAAAGGCTGTTTTTATGAATATTTATGATGTCGCCGGCAACTATGTAAAAACCATTGAAAGTGGTGCATTAAGCGCTGGAGAACAAACTTTAAAGTGGGGCGGTGCTGATCAGGCTGGGAACAAGGTTTCTGACGGAGCATATGCTTTTGAGGTTGCTGCCGTTGATGCCGATGACAATATGGTGAATACAAAAACTTTTACCAGTGGCATGGTAACCGGCGTAACTTTTAAAAATGGCAGCCTTTGCCTGCTGGCAGGTAATAAGGAAATTCCTGTAGATACCGTAATTCAGATTACCGAAGATGAGGGAATTGGGGATTGATGATTGGATGCTTGGTATGCATTCCCACGCTGGAGCATGGGAACGAGAGTTAAAATCGTTACTATACTTGTTGACCAGCAACCAGCAACCAGCAACCAGTAACGAGAAACCAGTAACGAGAAACCAGTAACGAGAAACCAGCAACAAGCAACGAAAAAGGAGGATTTAAAATGATAGGTTCATTATATTCGGGCATATCAGGGTTGAAGGCTAATACGGATGCAATGTCGGTTATAGGAGATAATATTGCCAATGTGAATACGACCGGATTTAAAAGCTCCAGAGCTTCCTTTGCCGATGTTCTCAGTGGTGTCACAGGCAATGAAATCGGACAGGGTGTTATGATGACGGGTCAAAATGCTGACTGGACACAGGGCGCTCCTGAGAGCACCGGCAATGCTACAGATCTGGCAATTACCGGAGATGGTCTGTTTGTTGTACATGACAGCTCTGGAGTGGAGTACTATACGAGAGCGGGAAATTTTCAATTTGATAATGTCGGCAATCTGGTAACCCATGATGGTATGATTGTTCAGGGATATAAAATTGATCCTGCTACCGGAGTATTGGGGGCCGTCAGCAATATAACTATTGAATCAGGGAACTGCTCTCCTCTCGTTACAAGCGAGATGACAGTTAATCTGAATCTCAATGCAGATGATACCAACGGTTTAGATGAGTCGGTAGGTTCTACATTGACTGTTGATTGCATAAATCCCGATTCAGATATTATATTTACGGCGGTTAACGGAGGTACAGCCGGCAACGATATTAGTATTGAGTATATTGACAGCGGCGCTGCCGGTTTGTCGGTTGACGTTTCCGGAGATGCTATCACGGTCAATTTGGGCGGAGCCGTTTCTACATCTGCTGACATCGCCGCGGCAATTAATGCTGATACAGATGCATCTTTATTGGTCACTGCCAAGGCGGAAGGCGACGGTGATGGTGAAATAACTGCCATTGTTTACGCCGCATTAACCGTTGGTTGCACAAATGCTAATTCAGATATTACATTTACGGCGGTTAACGGAGGTACAGCCGGCAACGATATTAGTATTGAGTATATTGCCGACGGCGGCCTCGGTGGTGGTTTGTCGATTAGCGTTTCTGGAGATGTTATCACGGTCGATTTAGACGGAGGCACCCCGACGGCTAATGCTGTTATCGCCGCAATTGATGCCGACGCAGATGCCGCCAGATTAGTAACTGCCGATGCTGCAAATGGTGACGGTACTGGTGCTGTTGAATTTAAAGTTCCAGCAGCTCTTTCCGATGGCAAAGGTAGTTCAATTCCAGCCGCATTAACCGTTGATTGCACAAATGCTAATTCAGATATTACATTTACGGCGGTTAACGGAGGTACAGCCGGCAACGATATTAGTATTGAGTATATTGCCGACGGCGGCCTCGGTGGTGGTTTGTCGGTTAGCGTTTCTGGAGATGTTATCACGGTCGATTTAGATGGAGGCACCCCGACGGCTAATGCTGTTATCGCTGCAATTGATGCCGACGCAGATGCCGCCAGATTAGTAACTGCCGATGCTGCAGATGGTGACGGTACTGGTACTGTTGAATTTAAAGTTCCAGCAGCTCTTTTCGGTGGTATTGATGATATACCTAAAGTGATGTCTAATCT
This sequence comes from Deltaproteobacteria bacterium, assembly GCA_030262895.1. Classification (GTDB taxonomy): domain Bacteria; phylum Desulfobacterota; class Desulfobacteria; order Desulfobacterales; family ETH-SRB1; genus B13-G4. Next base: position 2,427 of record JAJSZW010000029.1, read on the forward strand.
TTCCGGTGGCGGTGGAGGCGCTGAATTAACCGTTGATTGCACAAATGCTAATTCAGATATTACGTTTACAGCGGTTAACGGAGGTACAGCCGGCAATAATATTTCGATTGAATATGTTGATCCAGGTGCGGCAAATCAGTATTTGGGCATCGTTGTTGATGATAGTGATCCCGATGATATTATTATCACTGTTAATTTAGCGACTGACGCAGCCGGGGCTATTACTTCGACAGCGTCCGGTATTGCCACTGAAATTAACACCGATGAAGTTGCTGCATTATTAGTATCTGCGTCCGCGGAAGGTAAGGGCATAGTTGAAGCTAAAGGCGTGGACAATCTTTCCGGTGGCATGGAAGTTTCGGATAATACTCCTGACATCTATTCCAACACAATAACCGCTTATGATTCCAAGGGGAGTGCTGTTGATGTAACTGTGCAATATACATGCGTAGGCCAGGGAAGGTGGGTATGGGATGTGACACCGTCTGATGGTTCCTCATCTTCGACCGGTGTTATTTCTTTTGATGAAAATGGCAAACTGAGCTATCCTGCTGCTAATCCGACAATTACTATTACGGGCTTGAGCAATGGGGCTGAAAATCTTGAAATTGAGTGGAATTTAGTTGGCAATAATAATTTTACCGGATATTCTTTGCTTTCGTCAACCAGTTCCCAAATCCAGGATGGTTATGCCGCCGGTACGCTTCAGAGTGTTTCGGTGGATGATGAGGGGTTTGTTGTGAAAACATATTCGAATGGACAGTTGATACCCGGTTACAGGATTGCTCTGGCCGGTTTTTCAAGTTATGTCGGTTTAGCCAGAACCGGGGATAACCTTTATTCAGAATCGCTTGCTTCCGGACAGCCGACTTTCGGGATACCAGGGAACGGAGGTCTTGGGGGTATAAATTCAAGATCGCTGGAGATGTCAAATGTTGATCTGGCTACAGAGTTTGTCAGGATGATAACTACTCAGCGCGCGTTTCAGGCAAACTCCAGAGTCATCACCACCAGTGATGAAATATTGCAGGAACTGATTAATCTAAAGCGATAGTAAGTATTCAGGGTTCAGGGGTTTAGAGATGTGAAATTCATAAAAAACTTTTGTGTCTTTGTGCCTTCATGGCTAACTGAGCAATTACAAACGATAAATAGAAAACAATATATTTAGTGTCTGAACGAAACCCAACAAATCATGTGGTATGGGTTTTCGTTCAGACACTATTAAAAGAAGGTAGAGAAATGATTAAAGTAACCTGTTTAGACGATTCAAAACTTCTGGTTAATGTGGAAAAGATACAATCCTTGAAGGAGGCTCCGGATACCGTTATTACTTTTACTAACAAGGCGAGCATGATGGTTAAAGAGTCTGTGGAAGAACTTTCCAGAAAAATTATTGAGTATCGTCGTTCAGTCCGCATTAAGCCTCTGATTAATCCGAAAATTTCTTATGGTTTTTCTATTCCGATCAACTGAGTGGCTTTTCGAGGTATAAGAACGTCAAAAAGTTGACAATCGTCAATAATTGGTCGAGTAGTCGAGTGGAAAAATGCTCAAGTGGTTGGCTACTTCCCCAATTCCCCAATCCCCCAATCCCAATCCAATCAACCAATCATCCATTTTCCCCACTCGACCAATTTCCTGATAGACCACTCGACTAATTCCCCACTCGACCAATCTCGTGGCACAACACTTGCTTTAACCTAAATTAAGACAGAGGCCTTAACTACTCAGGTTCACAGTTCCACGGTTCACGGTTCAAGGTTAGAAATCAAGGTAACCAACCGTGAACCGTGAACCGTGAACCGTGAACCGTGAACCTAACAACAGAGGAGATTTTCGGTGGATATCGCAACACTCATGGGTATCATCGTTGCTTTTGGTTTAGTAATCAGTTCAATTCTTATGGGTGGTCCCGGAGCATGGTTTATTAATTATCCATCCATCATGATTGTTCTTGGAGGGACCACGGGGGCAACGCTCATTGCTTATCCCCTTTCAGAGGTGCTGAGTGTGTTTGGAGTGGTAAGAAATGTCTTTCTCCACCACACCCAGTCAGCCGGCAAACTGGTTCCTGTAATTGTGGATTTTGCCAAAAAGGCCAGGCAAGAGGGTATTCTCTCATTTGAGTCGCAACTGAAAAATATGGAAGATCCTTTCCTGGCTAAAGGGTTGCAGTTGGCTATAGATGGAATGGAATCGAATTCGATAGAAGATGTCCTGAGTACTGAGATAGCATATGTAGAAGAACGGCACAGATTAGGCGCCGAAATATTTTCTACCATGGGAGCATTTGCCCCTGCAGTCGGGATGTTGGGAACCATTATTGGTTTGGTGCAGATGTTAATGCAGATGGAGGATCCGAGCAGTATCGGAGCTCCGATGGCAGTGGCTCTGCTAACGACTTTTTATGGCACACTTCTGGCCAATCTTCTTTTTTTACCTATTGCCGGAAAACTCAAGACCAGAAGCAAGCAGGAAATATTACAAAAAAATTTGGTGATTGAGGGGATTATATCGATTCAGTCCGGCGACAACCACCGTATTGTAGAGCAAAAGCTTAAAGCCTTTCTTTCACCCAAGTCATTTGGAGAAGAAAATGAGCAAAAAGCGTAGGAACGATACATCGCAAGATCAAGGCGAGACTCCTACAGGAGGCTGGGAAGTAGTATATTCCGGTTTTGTTCTCATCCTTCTTTGCTTTTTTATTATGCTATGCTCGTTTTCATCTATGGAGGAAGCAAAAGTTATGAGGTTTGTGAAGTCGTTTACAAGCGCTGTCAGCATACTGCCGGGAGGTCTTGACTTTGAATCCGGTAAAGAGGTATTGCCTCCTTCGCCGGATATTGTTGATATAGAAAGTGAATTTGCTAAGCTCTTTGAAGATTTAAGAAAACTCACACGCGATTTTGGTCTGGAAGGAGACATAAATCTTTCTTTTTCTGAGAAAGAGCTTGTGATGAGATTATCCGACACTTTCATGTTCGATCTCGGTGTCGCAGAGATATTGCCGGAAGCTATTCCGTTGCTGAATAAACTTGCTTTTATTATATCTAAAACGTTCTATCCCGTGCGTGTCGAAGGACATACTGATAATCTTCCTATTCATACCGAAAAATTTCCTTCAAACTGGGAACTGTCCACCGCACGTGCGGTAAATGTCCTGAGGTATTTTACGGAAAACGAGAAAATTCCCATGCAAAGATTATCAGCAGTTGGGTTTGGAGAGTTTCAGCCTATCTTTGCCAATGATAGCCCTGAGCACAGAGCCAAGAACAGGAGAGTGGAAATTGTCTTTATTGGAGAGAAACATGAACAGACAAGCTTGGCCGAGTAGGGAAGTGGTCGAGTAGTCGAGTGGGGAAATAGTCGAGTAGAAAAATGAAAACTATTTAGCCACAAAGGCACCAAAAAGGGATATGATTGATAAATTGAGGAATTGCGAATTGAGGAATTGAGAGATTGAGGAATTAAAATCAATAGAATGCCTTCAATTCCTAAATTCCCCAATTGTGAATTTTATATTATAATCTTTGTGTCTTTGAGCCTTTGTGGCTACCTTAGCGGTTACAAAAAGTGAAAAAAAAGAAAAAAATAAATGAGGGGAAGAAAGGGCCAGGATGGCTTACAACCTTTAATGACCTGATTACTCTTCTTATGGTTTTCTTTGTCATGTTATTTACGATGAGCAGCATTGATGTTAAGAAGTTAAAGGAATTTCAATATGCTCTGCAAAGCGGCCTCGGAGTTTTGAAAGAGGGACAAAGAGTATCAGTCGGACTGATAGAGCCACCTTTTCCTTCTGATCTGGAAAGTGTGACGACTCTGGAGGAGATTGAAAAAGAGGTGCCGGACGAAATCCAGGATTTTGTCAAAGCCTTTGATTCTGAGCCTGAAATTACAGCTACCTACACGAAAAAGGGCGTGCTTATCACTCTCAGCAACACCATTCTTTTTCAATTCGGAATGGCTGATATTAATCCGGAAAGTTTTCCTGTTTTAGATAAAATAGCTGCCATAATCAGCAAAACGTCGGAATCTGTTCGCGTTGAAGGACATACTGATAATCTTCCTATTCATACCGAAAAATTTCCTTCAAACTGGGAACTTTCAATCAAGCGGGCCGTAAATGTAGTAAAGTACTTTGTTGGGATTGGGAAAATACCTCCCCAAAGATTGTCGGCAGTAGGTTATGGAGAATCAAAACCCCTTTTTCCCAACGATACAACGGAACATAGAGCCGCGAACCGGAGAGTGAAGATTCTATTGGAAATGGAGGGCGAGGGCTAAAATGACAAGAAAAAAGCTGATTATATTTATTATCATTCCTCTAATATTTGTGAGTGTTGGGGCAGTTTTTTTGTTGTCTGGAACAAGACATCCTTTTTCAGCTCTCAGACCGAAAAAGTGCCTGAAAATAATAGTGAGGTAATAAGGTCCGTATATTCTCTTGACACTTTTATCGTCAATCTTGCTGATAAAGGCGGAAGACGGTTCTTAAGGGTTACGATGGATCTGGAGTTAAAAGATGAAAGTCTTGCCGGAGAAATAGATAAACGGCTTTCTCAGATAAGGGACAGCATTTTGATGATAATTCCCACTAAAAGATTTGAAGATATCAATAGGGTTGAAGGGAAGATCGCTCTGAGCGATGAGATAATGACCAAACTGAACTCTTTCTTAAAAGATGGAAGTATAACCAATATTTATTTTGTTGATTTTGTGATCCAGTAAAGGTCAAAAATTTATGTCTGATCAGATTTTATCTCAAGAAGAAATAGATGCCCTCCTTACTTCCGTGGATAAGGGGGAAGTTGATCTGGAGGTGGATAAAAAAGAAGAAGCTGGATCTTATGATTTTACTTCCCAGAGCATAATGTTGCGCGATCAGTTTTATGCTCTTGAAGAAGTATACGACAAGTTTGCAGATCTGTTGCATAATCTACTCTCTTCATCTCTCCGGAAGAGTGTGGAGGTAAAGTTAGTCTCTACGGAAATGGTTAAGTTCAGAAAATTTTTAGAAGGCTTTTCCAATCCAACAAGTTTCAATATATTTAACATGGAACCACTCATTGGATCATCTCTGCTGGCGATAGAACCGGAGCTTGTATTTTTTTTAATAGATTGCATGTTTGGAGGGAATGGAAAACCTATAGCTCGGGTGAGAGAATTTACGCTCATTGAGCAGAGGATGATGAGAAAGTTTGCTGTTGAAGTACTGGATAGCCTGGAGAAAGCTCTGGATGTTGTCTATTCTGTAAAGACTTCCTTAAGAAAAATCGAGACCAAACCCGAATTCGTCCATATGGTCGGCCCCAATGATTTAGTTATAGGTGTCGTATTTTCTGTAAAGGCAGATGAATTTTCAGGAGATATTCATTTGTGTATTCCATACCTCATGCTGGAACCGATTAAGGATAAACTCTCCTCCAGATATCTTAGAGAAAATGAGATAGAACATGTATTTGGCGCCCAGATTCAGAATTTGTTGAAAGATACCAATATAGCGGTTGTCGCCGAGTTGGGAAGAACTTCTTATACTATTCGTGACATATTGAATCTTCGGGCAGGAGAAATTTTTAAGCTTAATACAGGTCCTCAAGATCTTATCACAATAAATATTGAACATGTCCCTAAATATCAGGGTGTTCCGGGAGTTGTTAAGGGGAATCGCGCAGTTCAAGTAACAAGATTGTTTCGTTAAAATGGAGGTGTAAATAGTCATGGTTACAACCGATGAAGATAAAGAAAAGCCTGACCCGAGTAGTTCTGATCCTCCGGAGATATCCGGAAGCACCGGAGAGGATGCAGGGGAAAAGCCGTATGAGTTTTCCGATTTGAGCGATACGTCCGCCTCACAGCCGCCGGCTAATATGGAACTTATTCTTGATATCCCTTTAGAGATAACCGTTGAATTGGGCCGGACCAGGATGCTGATAGGTGAGCTGCTTAAGCTTGGTCAGGGATCAGTTGTTGAGCTTTCAAAGCTTGCCGGAGAAACCCTGGAAATATTAGCCAATCAAAGATTAATAGCCAAGGGAGAGGTGGTAGTTATAAACGAAAAATATGGTATTCGCATCACCGAAATTATGAGTCCCAGTGAACGGATAGAGGGGTTAAAATGAACTATCATCCCGATCTGTTATCAACGGTGCTGAAAATGATAACCGCCCTGGTTATAGTTCTGGGTGGGCTATTTATCGTTTTTTATTTTTTGAGACGAATATTAAAGAGAGAGGTCGGAGGATCAAGTGAGAAACTAATCAGAGTTTTAGCAAGCAGTTATATTGGAGCTAAAAAAAACATTTCCTTAATTGAGGTTCCTGGGTCCATACTGGTCCTTGGGGTTACGAGTGACAACATTTGCCTTCTTACCAAAATAGAGGATGAAGAGATATTGAATAGATTTAAGAGGCCTGAAGAGAAAAAAAGATCGACCTCGTTTTCGGACCAATTAAATAAATTATGTAGCCGTTCACGGCTTGAAACTTGAAATTGGAAAGTAGAAATTTGGGAGAAATTAAAATTGAAATTGGAAATTGGGAAGAACAGTACAAAAGCATGAAGGCCAAATTTCCAATTTCCAATTTCCAATTTGGTTCCGGCTTATCCGGGCCAGGTGATTGGGTGAACATGGTTTGTCACATAATACTAAAATATTACAAACACTTTAGATTTTATATCATTATCTCGATATGTTTCGTGGCCTCTATGGCGTTAACTCCTCATATTTGCCGGGGCGATACACCACCGGCTTCGGCGCCTTTTTTCAGTATAGGCCTGGACAAAGCCGTGGACCCTGGACAAGTGTCTGTTGTTCTTGAGATTTTCCTTTTATTAACGGTTCTTTCCTTAGCTCCGGCAATTCTTATTATGTTAACCTCATTTACCAGAATTGTAATCGTGCTTTCCGTTCTTCGCCAGGCGATCGGAACCCATCAGATGCCTCCTAACCAGATAATTATAGGTCTGGCGCTATTTCTTACTTTTTTTATTATGACTCCGGTTTGGCAAGATATCAATCAAAATGCGCTTCAACCATATCTGGACAAGAAGATAACTCAGCAGCAGGCATTGGAAAGGGCTTCTCAACCTTTAAGAAGTTTTATGTTTAAACAGACAAAGGAAAAGGACCTGACTTTGCTCGTTGATATCGCAGACATTGAGAGACCCCGAAATGTCGATGATGTCCCGATTTCCGTGCTTATTCCTTCCTTTATAATCAGTGAATTGAAAACCGCATTCCAGATCGGATTTTTGCTTTACGTGCCATTTTTGATTATTGACATGGTTGTAGCGAGTGTTCTTCTTTCCATGGGGATGATGATGTTGCCGCCTATTATGATTTCCCTGCCGTTTAAGTTGATGCTGTTCGTTCTTGCTGATGGCTGGTATTTGATTGTGGGTTCCCTGGTAAAGAGCTTTGCATGAGGATTGGAGAAAGGTTGACATGACGCCGGAATTTGTAACAGGATTTCTTTCAGAAGGTATAAAAACAGCCATTTTATTGGCAGCGCCGATGTTGTTCGCCGGTCTGATAGTAGGCCTGATAGTTAGTATATTTCAGGCTGCCACCCAGATTAATGAAATGACCATGACCTTTATTCCTAAAATATTAGCGGTTGGCCTTGCTCTACTTATTTTTTTCCCATGGATGCTTCAGGTCATGATTGATTTTGTCCGTAACCTGTTTATTAATATACCAAATTATATTCGATGACAATTTTCAATATCTCACTGCCGCAGCTTCAGATATTTTTTTTGATTTTTTTGCGAGTCGGCGCAATTATGATGTTCATTCCGGTTTTTGACAGTAGAAACATACCTGTCTTATTTAAAGCAGGATTGGCATTCTCAGTTAGTATATTGTTATTCCCCATCTTAAAACTAAACGACATTCCTTTTATTACCAGCATAATACCCTTTGGCATAGGGGTAATCGGTGAAATCATGCTGGGAGCTGTCATTGGTCTTTCCGTTAAGCTGATATTTGCCGGAATTCAGTTGGCAGGCCAACTGGCAGGCTTTCAGATGGGTCTTTCTATTGCCAATGTCATGGATCCCGTAACAAGCGCTCAGATTTCCATCATCGCTCAATTAAATAATCTGATGGCCATGCTGATATTTTTAACCATTAATGCTCACCACATGTTTTTACGAGCCCTGGCTGAAAGCTTCCGGTTAATTCCTCCCTTTGATGTTCAATTCAGTAATTCCTTAATTGAGCACTTAATCAGCCTTTCGGGCAATATGTTCATTATTGCAATTAAGGTAGGAGCGCCGGTTATAGTGGCGCTGCTGCTTACAAACGTGGCTTTTGGATTGATAGCTCGAACAGTTCCGCAGATGAATATTTTTCTTGTAGCTATGCCTATACAAATCGTTGTCGGGCTGCTGTTTTTGGCTTTTGCCCTTCCTTATTTATTGCCTTTTTTCAGACAGATATTCAATGAATCAGGAAGAGATATCCTTCTTCTTTTAAGAGCTATGTAATGCCTGAACGAAAAGTCATGTTCAGGCAAAATCCGAATATCGAAATTCGAAACAAATTCGAATACCAAATGATAAAATGACCAAAACTAACACATCGGAAATACGATGTTTTTGTCATTAAAAAATTCGTATTTTGGTCATTGTTTCGTATTTAGTGCTTCGAATTTCTGACCGAAAACAGGAGTTTTCGGTGAGGAGCGGTTGACTATGTCCGAAGGAAGCGACCAGGAAAAAACCGAACAACCTACTCCGAAACGTCTTCAGGAAGCAAGAAAAAAGGGGCAGGTGGCCCAAAGCAAAGAGGTCTCTTCCGCTTTAATTCTATTGAGCTCTTTGGGAGTATTCCTTTTTGCCGGTTCCTGGATGTTTTGGTCTCTTTCCGGGTTTATGCGGGGAATATTTCAAAATCTCGGGACCTTCCGTCTGCACGATGTTTCTACTGTCAGCGCTTTCTTATTAGAGATTTTTGAGCAATGCTTCTTAATTTTAATGCCTTTGATGTTGGTTGTTTTTGTCGTAGGAATTGCGGCCAACATTTTTCAGATTGGCTTTTTATTTACATCAAAGCCCCTTATTCCGGATCTTTCTAAACTTGATCCTGTTAAGGGAATGAAGAAATTTTTTTCTCTAAAGGCCTTAGCGGAGCTTGTCAAGTCGCTGTTTAAAATATTCTCTGTGGGCGGCATAGCATTTTTAATACTAAAAGGAGAACTGGAGATCATTCCTTCTCTGATACAGATGAGCATTGCGGAGATTCTTTCATTTATTGGCAGGGTTTCTTTTAAGATGTGCTTGTATGTTTGTCTGTTTTTAATTGTCCTGGCGATTTTAGATTATGTTTATCAACGCTGGCAGCATGAAAAGGACATGAAGATGACCAAACAGGAAGTTAAAGATGAATCAAAGCAGACAGAAGGAGATCCCACTGTTAAATCCAGAATTAGAAAGGCTCAGATGGAAATAGCGCAACGTAGAATGATGGAAGCGGTTCCTGATGCCGATGTTGTAGTAACCAACCCCACCAGCCTTGCTATTGCTCTTAAGTTTGATGCAAAAGAGATGATTGCTCCCCAGGTAATAGCAAAAGGAGCCGGCTTTATTGCTGAGCGGATTAAAGAAATTGCTAAAGAAAATCAAGTCCCGATTGTCGAGCAAAAACAACTCGCTCAGGCTCTTTTTAAGCTCGCGGAAGTAGGGGATTCTGTTCCTGTTGATCTCTATCGGGCAGTTGCCGAGATTTTGGCATATGTTTACAGATTGAAGGGGATGGGAGTTTAGGACATTAGGCATGAAAAATGCATGTTGTATATTAAAGTGCCTAAAGTTGAGGTACGCCTTTGGCGTGCTAATTGATAACCCAAAAAATAGAAGGAGCATGCCCTCACTTGTGTATTAATGGTTTGTCGAACCTATATAAAATGGCAGAATTCCTTAACTTTAGGCACTTTAACATACTTTAGCTCACTTTAGGCACTTTAAAATAAGCAGAAATTCCTTTTAAAGATGGGAGGATTATGGAGACAGAAAATCAAACAGGATACTCAGAGATTACCTTCATAGCGAAATACAGCGATATTCTTATGGCTATATCAGCTGTGGTTATTCTGGTAGTTATGATAATACCTCTGCCGGCTATGCTGCTGGATATCCTTTTGTCGTTTAACATAACATTTGCTTTAATAATTCTTCTGGTAGGCATGTATATCTCGAAGCCATTAGAGTTATCAGCATTTCCTTCCATACTTTTAATCACTACCTTGTTCAGATTATCGCTAAATGTTGCTTCCACTCGAATAATTCTACTCCACGGAAATGAGGGACCCATGGCAGCCGGAAAAGTGATCAATGCTTTCGGAAGCTTTGTGGTTGGAGGAAACTATCTGGTGGGAATCATAGTTTTTTTGATCCTGGTCGTTATTAATTTTGTGGTAATTACGAAAGGAGCCGGACGAATTGCGGAAGTGGCTGCCAGATTTACTCTGGACGCTATGCCCGGCAAGCAGATGAGTATAGATGCCGACTTGAATGCAGGCTTGATAAATGACCAGGAAGCAAAGGCGAGGAGACTGGAAATTTCACAAGAGGCGGAATATTATGGCGCTATGGATGGCGCTAATAAATTTGTTCGTGGAGATGCTATAGCAGGAATAATAATTACTCTGATCAACATCCTAGGCGGGTTTGCTATTGGAGTTTTCCAGAATAAAATGAGTTTTTCCGATGCAGTTCAGACTTATACTTTGCTGACAGTGGGAGATGGATTAGTATGCCAGATTCCTGCCCTGATCATTTCAACGGCAGCGGGTATTATAGTAAGTAGATCTTCTTCTAAAACAAACATGGGAAGAGAGATAATTTCTCAGATTTTATTCCAGCCGCGTGCTATCGCTATTGTTGCTGTTGTGCTTTTTGGACTTGGCATGGTTCCAGGGCTTCCGGCTCTCCCTTTTGTTTTTTTATCAATCCTATCCGCAAGTGTGGCTTATTTGATCTTGCAAACAAGAAAGACTGATTTAAAAAAACAGAAAGGCAGACAGATGCAAAAATCCAAAACCAGATCGCCGGAAAAGTTAAAACCCCTTCCTCCTCTTGATATTCTATCTCTGGAAGTCGGCTATGGCCTTATTCCATTGGTGGACGTGGAACAAAATGGTGAGCTTTTGGACCGGATTAAGTCAATCAGGCGACAGATTGCTCAGGAAGTCGGAATTATTGTTCCCTCTGTTCACATCCAGGATAACATGCAGTTAGAATCCGGTGAATATGCCATCTTGCTTAGAGGGAATGAAGTGGCCAGGGGAGAATTGATGATAAACCACTATCTGGCCATAAATCCCGGAACTGTTGAAAAGAAGATTGACGGGGTGCCGACAAAAGAACCTACCTATGGGCTGCCGGCTTTCTGGATTAAAGAAGAAGTTAAAGAAAGTGCTATGGCTAAAGGATATACGGTAGTTGACCTCTCTACTGTTTTAACAACGCATCTGTCCGATGTGATCAGACATCATGCTCATGAATTATTGGGAAGACAGGAGGTCCAGCAGTTATTAGATAGTCTTAAAGCCTCCCATCCAAAAGTGGTGGAAGAATTGATTCCCAATTTATTGTCTCTTGGCGGTTTAGGGAAAGTGCTGCAGAACCTTTTAATGGAGCAGATTCCTATTCGTGATCTACTAACTATTTTGGAGACATTGGCCGACTGGGCTCCAATGATAAAGGATATAGATGCCCTGACAGAGCATGTTCGTCAATCACTGGCAAGAACGATCACCGGACTCTATCAGGCATCTGATGGAAATATACCATTAATAACCCTTGACCAGAGCATTGAAAACGCCATAGCCGGAGCAATTCAGCAAACAGAACATGGCAGCTTTCTCGCTATGGAACCTAATGTCGTCCAAAAAATCATGAAAATCCTTACCAAAAATCTGGAGAAGTTTTCACAACTGAATTGTCAACCGATTGTTTTATGCTCAGTCCCGATTAGATCGCATTTCAAGAAGCTTGTAGATCGGTTTATTCCTAATTTAGTAGTGCTCTCATATAATGATATTTTAAATAATGTTAAAATCCAATCAATAGGAACAGTGGGGCTTTCTGATGCAGATTAAAAGATTTGAAGCAGAGAATGTGACAGAAGCTTTAAGGTTGGTTAAACAAGAATTTGGTTCTGAGGCAGTGATTCTTTCCGCCAGAAGCCTGGAGAAAAAGAGAGGGGTTTTTTGGCCTGTGAAAAGACCTGGAGTAGAGGTAACGGCAGCAAAAGATACCAGTTGCACGGAGACTAAAGAAGCTCCACCAAACAAGATGCGGAAGTTTTATAAAAATCAATCACTTCGATCCAATTTAGAGGATTCAAGCAAGAAGAAAAGCTCAGTCAGCTTGCTTCATGGGGACGCGAATGCATTAAAAAATAGACATAATAATCATATGGTTAAAAGAAATCATGTTCCTCAGAATAATGCCAGGGAATTATTTGCGCTGCATCAGCGCATGTTGTTTCAAGGCATAGAGGAGAATATAGCTCTGGATTTGATAGAAAAGATAAATAGAATTATGTCATCAGAGAATGTTTTGAAAAATGAAGAACTTAAATCCTGTTTGATTCACGCTTTTGAGAAGACAGGCCTAAGAGCTTCTCCGATAAAAATGGAACAGGGCAAGCAAAAAATTGTTGCTTTTGTGGGTCCTACCGGAGTGGGAAAGACAACAACTATTGCCAAATTAGCTGCCATCCAGGCTATCAAAATGAGAAAACGTGTTGCCTTGATTACTCTGGATAATTATCGAATCGCTGGAATTGAACAGCTCAAAATTTACGCAAAAATCATCGGCATTCCCATCGAAATTGCTTCGACCGGCAAAGAATTCAAGGAATGCCTTAACAGGCTGAAGGACAAACATCTTATTTTAATCGATACTGCTGGAATGAGTCAAAGGAATGAATATCAGTTTAATGAACTTAGGATTTTTTTTGATAAAATTCATCATGTTGAAACTCATCTTCTCTTGAGTGCCACCACAAAAGAGAATGATCTTATTGATATATTGGCAAGGTTTAAAGTATTTCCCATTAGCAAATTGTTATTTACAAAGCTTGATGAGAGCACCTCGTATGGAAACATGCTTAATCAGATAATTCAATCAAAAATACCGGTCTCATATTTTACAAATGGTCAGCAAGTACCTGAAGATATAGAAATTGCAACATTAGAAAGGTTGGTGGATTTGATAACAGACCAGGAAAAGGATGGGAGACATTTCAGTGAATCTTACGTTGCAAGCAAAGACTCATTCTTTTTTCATTGTTTTGACTGTCAATTGGTAAAGGAGATTAAGCAAGAGAATATCATCGTATTTGAAAGAGCAATAGATGCGGCAAATAAACAGCTCAAACCCTGCGGATTATGTTGTCCTGACAAGGTTGAAAAACAGAATCTATATTCCTGGGATGCAAATAAAAGAAAAAGCGGTACTTATCAATGATGATTGGATGATTAGATGAGAGAAATAATGAAGCGAAAGGACACCTCGACCAAGATTATAAGCTTGACCAGAAAAATTGCAGATAAAAATGCTGCATTGGTTCGAAGGAAAAATAGAAATCGCAAATCAAATACGCGGGTAATTGCCATAACCAGCGGCAAAGGAGGGGTCGGCAAAACTAATATTGTCGGCAATCTTGGGTTTGCGCTCAGCCAATTAGGAAAAAAAGTTCTTATTCTGGATGCAGATTTAGGTCTGGGAAATATTGATGTATTATTAGGGCTGGCTCCAAAGTATAACCTCTCTCATGTTATTGCGGAGGAAAAGAGTATTTCGGAAATTATAATTAAAGGCCCTGGGAATATGAATATACTCCCTACTTCTTCCGGCATCCAGGAACTTACCAAATTAACAAAAGAGCAAAAAATCCAAATCCTTACTGAGCTTGATTCATTAATCGATTCGATTGATATTTTATTAATTGATACTGCGGCGGGCATTTCGTCGAATGTGATGTATTTCAATGTTTCCGCTCAAGAGATAATGGTCGTTGTAACTCCGGAACCGACTTCTATTACAGATGCCTATGCTTTAATGAAGGTGCTTTCTCTCAAGTATTCGGAAAGGCATTTTAATTTACTGGTAAATTCGGCTTCCAGCAAGCAGGATGCACACGAGGTCTTCAGGCAATTGAATCTGGTTGCTGATAGATTTTTAGATATATCAATCGAATACAGCGGATGCGTGTTATTTGATGAAAACGTCACGAAGGGCGTAAGACGTCAAAAGATCGTCAGTGAATTATATCCTGATACGCGTGCAAGCAGGTGTTATGCCTCTCTGGCGAAGAAAATCTGTAAATCACGGCCGCACCATTCTCCAAAAGGAGATACCAATTTTTTCTGGAAAGATCTTATTCAGAATAAATTTGATTGAGCTGCTGCTAACTACCGGAGAATTGATCGATTATGGAGCCGGCAAAAAGACAAATAAAAAACCCATACAATGAAAACCTTTTATTAAGGAATCAGATGATAATCGAATGTCTTCCTAATGTTAAACGTATTGTTTACAGGATTGCAATTCATCTTCCTCAGAATGCGGTGGAGATCGATGATTTAGTGAATGCGGGCATTGTTGGTTTGATCCATGCTATAGAAAGGTATGATCCTGCAAGAAATACAAAGTTTATGACTTATGCGGCATTTCGAATTAAAGGAGCTGTCCTGAGTGAGTTGCGCTCTCGAGACTTTCTTTCAAGGTCAAATAGAAAGAAAATCCGTGAGTTGGAAAAAGCTTATTTAAAGCTGGAACATAAATTAGGCAGAGAGGTTGAAGACAAAGAGGCAGCAGAGGAATTGGGGCTAAACCTTGAACAATTCTACCAGATTAAAAAAATGTCTGGCATCTCTTTCATTAGTTTTGATGAGTTTGGATATTCTTCAAAGGAAGAAAAAAAGAATTTTATGAGCTGCCTGGTTAACAACGATGCTGAGGATGCATTGACTTTGGCAGGGGTAAAAGAAATAAGAACCGCCATTGCTATAGCTATTGATCAATTATCGGAAAAAGAGAAGCTGGTAATCTCATTATATTATTTAGAAGAATTGACCATGAAAGAGACAGCAAAGGTTTTAGATGTAACGGAATCAAGGGTCTCTCAGATTCATTCCAAGTCAATTATTCACCTGCGAGAGATGTTGAGGAAGAAAGGGCTGATAGAGGATTGATCAACCAATCAAGGTCAAAAGAATGACGGGATTCAAATGTCAAAATTTTGGCGTTAGAGTGCGGGTGCAACACAAAAAAGAATGTCTAATATCGAACAAGGAATAATGAATGTCGAAGGAAGGAATGTAGAAAATTTGATTTTAAAAGGCATTTAATTGGCTTTGCTGTACGAATTATTCGGACAGCAAAACTTTTGTCGCAGTTAAAACTTCATAATTCGACATTCCTTAGATACTTTTTTAAAGGAGTTGGGAAATGATATATCCCACAACAGACTTTTGGGAATTAGTGCTGGATGTTATAGTAGACAGCGTTCTGCGAATTGCCTGTATCAAGAGTACAACAGACTTTTGGGAATTAGTGCTGGATGTTATAGGGCTCTCCCTTTGCGGTATTACAATTTTGTTTCTAATTAGAAACAGGTCTACATACAATCAGTCTCTATTAAAAGAATCCGGAGAGGGAAATTCCAACAGATTTAATGAGGAAGTGCTTGCTCAATTAGTAAAGCAACAATCAGACATGCCATTTGAAACGATTTCCGATGCTATAGAGAAAGAGCGGATGCCTTTACATAGTTTGCAACCTCTTTCTGCAAAAGAGACGGGCCAGGTTCAGGAGGGCTCTTATAATAAAAAGAGTTCGGGCAGTGACGATTTGGCAGGTGACGAGTATGACGAGGTCGCAAGGTTGGCGGATTTGGGGTTGAGCGTAAAAAAAATTTCTGAGAGAGCAAAGATACCGAGAGGAGAGGTTGAGCTTGTTGTAAAGCTTAAGGGACTCGAAAACTGAGCATCCTGTGGACTCTTCAGGCTGTTGATAGGCAAGAAAGGGGATGGTTAGGCAAAAATTACCTCTGTTTTAATTGATCGAGTGGAGAAATGGTCGAGTGGGAAATTAAAATTGGCTGCGCTGGAGGCGCATTCCTTAACTTTAGGCACTTCAAGTACTTTACTTGGTACGTCTCTTGCGTATTATTTTGGCAGGGTCAGGGTGAAATAGAAATTTTGGAGGTTGGAATATGAGTGGAGCGATAAATTTGCTTGCTGCCGGAGGAATATTCTATGAAAAAAAACTGGCAGTCTTGGCCAATAATCTTTCCAACATTAATACAGTTGGATTTAAGAGAGATCAAGCTTTTCGATTATCTGGTTTGAAAGAGAATCCTGAAGGGAGTTCAATTCCAGGCAAGTCGCAAAATCTTTTTCCCATTATGCCGTTTGGGACCAGAACCGACCTTTCTCCCGGTCCTCTGAAACATACAGGGAATGCTTTAGATCTATCCTTAGACGGAAAAGGTTTTTTCTGCATTGAAACACCTAAAGGGATTCAATATACCAGAAAAGGAAATTTTACACTCAATGAGAGCGGAGAGCTGGTCACCCAGGAAGGGTTACTTGTTTTGGGCGAAGGAGGTAACATAGAAATCGATGGTAAGAGCGTTGTTGTTGATGCGGAAGGAAATGTTTCGGCGGACGGAAATCCGGTCGACACCATAAAGATCGTTGATTTTCCTCAGCCCTATGCCCTCGAGAAAGCCGGCAATTCATTATTTGCTCTTGCTGATCCAGACATTGCAGAAAATGAAGCCGAAGAAGTTAAGGTGCGGCAGGGGTTTGTCGAATTTTCGAATGTAGAAGCCATAAGGGTGATGACGGAGATGATTGAGGTGCTCAGGGGATATGAGTCATATCAGAAAATTATTCGGTCTATACATGATGTCAGCTCGAAAGCAATCAATGATGTCGGAAGACTGGCATGAGAAGAGCTATAAACTTTCAGATAATTAATTTCACTGCGTTATCAGTCGTTGACGTATAACTAATACGCCTTCCTCCTTCTGGCCCTGTGAAATTAATTATCTGAAAGTCTATACAAACAAGTTACGGGAGGTTAATTATGATCAGGAGTTTATGGACAGCAGCTACGGGAATGCAGGCCCAGGCATTAAATATTGATGTCATTTCAAACAATCTGGCCAATGTAAATACTACCGGCTTTAAGAAGAGCCGGGCTGATTTTCAGGATTTGCTATATGAAACACTTTCTCCGGCAGGAGTTGCCTCTTCAGCAGTTACTCAAGTGCCTACCGGGATGCAGGTGGGGCTTGGAACAAGACCGGTGGCTATCCAGAAGATTTTTATGCAGGGAGACTATCAATATACGAAAAATGAACTGGATATGGCCATTGAAGGCGATGGTTTTTTTCAGATCTTGCAGCCCAATGGAGAGATTGCATATACCAGGGCCGGGGCATTTAAGCTCAGTGGTGACGGAGAGATTGTTACCTCTGATGGTTTTCTCATGGAACCGGAGATATCTATTCCACTCGATAGCACTGCAATCTCTATCGGAACAGATGGAACGGTTTCGGTCTTACAGGCAGGAGAGACCACCTCCAGTGAAATCGGAACTATTGAGCTTGTCAGGTTTGTTAATCCTGCAGGGCTAAACAGCATAGGCAGGAATCTCTATCTTTCCACATCAGCTTCAGGCGATCCTGTTACCGGTACTGCCGGAGAAGATGGGTTCGGCACCATTACTCAAGGATACTTAGAGTTGTCTAATGTCAGTGTGGTTGATGAGATGGTCAACATGATTACTGCTCAAAGAGCTTATGAAATCAACAGTAAGTCCATCCAGGCATCCGATGAAATGTTGCAAATGGCAAACAATCTTAAACGGTAAGAGATGAAAATGAAAAGCTCGAAGTTTTTTTTCGTCCTTATTCTCTGTTTATCACTTTTTTTCTTTATATTGGAAATATCGGCTAATCTGTCTGCTGCCGGTATGACCAGTATAAGGGTTTTGAAAAAGGCGGAGATAGAGGATGATAAGATGTTATTAGGAAAAATAGCCGTGATCAAAGGTGAAGACTCGGAGCTGGTTCAAAAACTGCGGGCTATTGTCGTCGGAAGTGCGCCTTTGCCCGGGAAGTCACGCCGGATCGACGAGCATTACATAAAAATCCGTTTGAAACAAAACGGCGTTGATTTATCCAGGATAATACTGGAGGTCCCTGAAAAAAATGAGATATCCAGAGGTTTTATCGAGATTTCCAGGAAGAGAATTGAAAAGATTGCTATGGATTTTATATATAAAAAAATTCCCTATGAAAGAAACAGAGCAAGGGTCAAGGAGATTCGGATCAATCGCAGCGTGGTTCTTCCAAAAGGAAGTGTTACCTGTAAAGTTGTTTCTCCCCCAAATATGGACTTTTTCGGCTTAATCCCCCTCTCCATTTCTTTCAATGTAAACGGGAGGTTTCAAAAGAAGGTGTCAGTGACTGTTGATATTGAGGTGTTAACGGAAGTGGTTGTCACCAAAAGGCCGATTGGAAGGTATAAAATGATAACAGAAGATGATATTTGTTTACAAAAAAGGGATATGTCAAATTTATCGTCCAATATTATTACTAACTCCGAAGATGTCCTGGGCAAAAGAGCCAAAAGAACAATTAATGCAAAAACAGTCTTACGGGCTGATCTTGTAGAATTTCCTTTTTTGGTCAGGCGTGGAGACATTGTGTCGATCATCGCTGAGTCGGATAGTTTAAGAATTACCGCTCTTGGAGAGGTTAAGGAAAAAGGCCGTAAGGGCCAGAGAATCAGAGTTGTAAATCTTGATTCTAAAAAAGGGATATACGCTCGTGTGCTTGATTCAAATACAGTAGTGGTTAATTTTTAAATTCTTCAAAACCGGAGATTAAAAAGAATGTTTCGCAAATATAAGAAGTTATCAAAGTTTTTAATGTACATCTGCTTTTCTTCATTCTTTTTTATGATTTTTTTCGGTTGTGCCGGCAGGATTAAAGAAACAAAACCGCTAATGGATAATATTGCCAATGAGGCCGATAAAGAGCCTGCATTAAAACATGATGGGTCTCTATGGCAGGATGGCGGTCCATTGAGTGAGCTGTTTATAAATCCTAAAGCCAGAAGCATTGGAGATATCGTTACTATCAAAATAGTTGAATCCTCCAGTGCTTCAAATAGAGCTACAACCAATACAGGCAGAAGTTCCTCTTTATCTATGGGCATAGATAATCTTTTTGGTCTGGAAGGTCGGTATGATAAATCAAGTCCTACAAGCAAAAGTCCTCATCCATTTTTTAACCCTTTTGCCAGAGCAAACGGCGATTTGTCGAGTACTTTTGACGGATCCGGTACAACCACCAGGAGCGGAGACCTTACGGCATATATCACTGCAAGGATCACAAAAGTATTGCCTAACGGCAACCTTGAGATTGTTGGAACACGTGAAGTAACGGTAAACAGCGAGGAACAGACGATAGCCTTATCCGGAATTATCCGGCCGAGAGACATTTCGCCGGATAACATAATTCTGTCAACTTATATATCTGATGCCAAAATTGCATATAGCGGTTCAGGTATAATTAATGACCGTCAGCGTCCCGGCTGGATGGCAAGGATTCTGGACTGGGTCTGGCCACTTTGATTTCGGGGATCGGGGATCAGGGGGTCAGGGATCGGAAATGTTAAGGTGTTGGTTGTAGTGGCGAATCTATTGTTCGCCCAACACAGGAGGGAAAGGGATGGCTGAAAAGTTGAACAAGAGTATGCTTACAAAATTTGTGTTACTATCGGTAATCCTGACCATTTTTATCAGTCATGCTCATGCCGTTCGGATCAAGGACATTACAGATATTGAAGGGGTTCGTAAAAACCAGTTGGTCGGATATGGGCTGGTCGTGGGTTTGAATGGAACTGGTGACGGCAATAAGTCGGAATTTACTACTCAATCCATGGCAAGCATGTTGGAAAAAATGGGTATAACGGTTAGTTATGAAGATATAAAGGTTGATAATGTTGCAGCCGTGATGGTTACTGCCGATCTGCCGCCGTTTGCAAGAGTCGGCAGCAGAATCGATGTTCTTGTCAGCTCGATAGGCGATGCAGATAACCTTCAGGGAGGAACATTGCTGCTCACTCCTCTTAAGGCCGCAGATGGAAAGGTTTACGCTGTTGCCCAGGGCCCGGTCAGCACAGGGGGGTTCTCATCCGGAGGAGAAGGCGGCAAAGTCCAGAAGAACTTTCCTACTGTGGGACGCGTTGTAGGCGGGTCTACGATTGAAAGAGAGATACTATTCAATTTTAATCAAAAAAAAACGTTATCCCTGAGATTACACAATCCTGATTTTACTACTGCATCTCGTGTGGCAGAGGCAATCAATACAGCCCTGTATGAACAGATAGCCAAAACTCCGGATGCCGGAACCATACAGGTAAGGATTTCGGAAAAATATTCGGGAAACATTGTGGGATTAGTTGCTCTGATAGAAGGATTAAATGTCGTTCCGGATACAACTTCTAAAATAGTGGTTAATGAACGAACCGGAACCGTGGTCATGGGAGATAATGTCAGGATTTCAACCATAGCAGTTGCTCACGGAAATTTGAGCATTCAAATCAAGGAATCAAAAGATGTTTCTCAGCCCCTTCCTTTTTCACAGGGTGTAACTGTGGTGACTCCTGAAACTGAAATTTCAGTAGAAGAGGAAAAAAACAAACTCTTGTTGGTCAAGTCCGGAGTATCTATTGGTGAGGTGGTAAGGGCTTTGAATGCACTTGGAGTATCCCCTCGGGATTTGATTGCCATCTTCCAAGCCATCAAGGCAGCCGGGGCACTGCAGGCAGAATTGGAGATAATCTAATGCCGCCCTTAATTTTTCCGTCAAGCGTACCAATTCAATCCGTCAATAAGCCGGAATTACTAAAAATAGATAGGGTGCAAAATTCTTTGGAATCCGGAAAAGCCTCTCCTTCCTGTAAAAGTGACGCTCAACTTAAGGAAGCGTGTTTTGAGCTGGAATCGCTTTTTATTAATTACCTTTTAAAAGAAATGCGAGCCACTATTCCCAAATCAGGGTTTATCAGCGGGGGAAAGGCTGAAGAAATCTACACCTCTATGTTGGATTCTCAACTGGCAAAAGAAATGGCCTCCAGGGGAGGAATCGGCCTTTCTTCTCTTCTTTGTGACCAACTTTGTACCGAGCCGGAAGATGATGAATGATTAGTCGAGCAGGCTAAATGGATGAATCAACAAATTATCTAATCAACAAATTAAAGGTTTAGCCATTTTTGCCGATAAATGATGTAGATAGAAATTACGTAACATTTTAGCCCTTAACGACTCAACAACTTGACCAAGTTCCAGGGAGGTTTGAGAAATGGAAATTACGGCGAAAAATTCTCCTATTAAGTTAGAGGCCTATATTAAAAACCTCAGCGATAAAGGAAAGACAGGCCCCTCATCAAAACAAGGCCCTGAGGAGATTCTTAGTGAGGATAAGGTTGTATTATCCCCAAAAGCAAGGGAGATTCAGGAGGCAAAAAAGCTCTTAAATTCTCTTCCGGATGTCCGGGAGGAAAAGGTAGCTCATTTAAAAAAACAGATCGAGAATGGAACTTATCAAATTAAAGGTGAAAAGATAGCCGTCAAAATGCTGAAGGAATCTCTTCTTAACGAAATGCTATAGACTTTCAGATAATTCATTTCACAAGGCTATAAGGAAAAATCTGAGTAAGTCGTGCTGATGTGTACGTCGACGAGGATTTTAACTGATAACGCAGTGAAATTATTTATCTGAAAGTCTATATGAACGAATCGATGATTGGTGGATTACATGAGTCAACGAATTGACGAATTGACGAATTATAGAATGGATTTGCTGTTTAATAAATTTTTATGTCTGCTTGAAGAGGAAACAGATTTTTATCAATTGTTGCTTTTAGTCGTTCAAAAAGAGAATAGGGCGGTAGTGGATTTAAAACTGAAAGAGTTGAATGAGGCTGCTAAAGAAAAAGAGAATTTGCTCCTGAAAATTCAGATACTGGAAGAACAAAGGCAACGCATGCTGGAGAGGGTGGCTGATTCTATAGGATGCCCGCTTCAGGGCCTTACCTTATCTAAATTATCTCAATTGATAGAAGAGCCTTACTCCACCCGGTTAAAGGACTGCCGTTCCAATCTTTTAGCGCTGACACAAAGTATCCAAGATGTCAATAATAGCAATAAGTCCCTAATAGTGCACTCTCTTAAACTTGTTGGAAGTTCATTATCCTTATTAGATAATTTAATTGCACCCATTCCAGTTTATTGCCAGACCGGTAAGACTCAAGTTAATGATCAAAGCGGGAAGGTTCTTTCCGCTCAAATTTAGTCGACTACTCGACTAATTAAGGAATCAGGTATGCACAAGATAGACGAAAAAATCACCTTTATGATCGAGAAGATCGAAGAAGATATAGATACGGTTGGCTTAAATGATAGCGATGCATGGAACAATATTCGTTCTCAACTGGAAAGAGTGATTCAGGATATTTCGGGTGAAAATACTGAGTTGGTTAACATTCTCCGTCTTTGTATAGAGGGAGTGAGAGCTTTATCTGACAAATCCGTTGCTGACTCTTTATCCCTTGTTGATGCCATATCGGGTGCATTGACAGCCTCAGGGCGATATCTGTCGGATACTCCGGATAGCCGGCTTCTTATTAGTGAAGCCGGTAATGCGTTAGGAAACATTTTGAACAAAGACCCGGTTCAATGTGACTTGCCGATAAGCTGCTTGACACTTAATGATGCGGCTGCGCTTCTGATTCAACTTGAACCGGATGACATCAAAGGATTGACTGGTTTGCAGCAGTCGCTAAACGCTATTGTTGCTGATGGATCATACCCTGAATCTTCTCGGAAAAATATTATTCAGGCTGCTCAAAAAATTGAAGAAGTTATTAAAGCTGATGTTTCCGATCTTGATTCTACTATTACCGAAGTTGGTAATCTTATTGAAAAAGCTATGAATGAGATAGAGGAGAATAGCGGAGAGGGGATCACCGGCGGCGTTGAAGAGAGAGTAACTGACGATCAGGCAGGTGTGGTGGAGGAAAACGGGAAAAAGGCGGTTGATTTTGTTGTAGAGCATGACGAGCCGGCCGCTGAAAAGCCAGTATCCGATTACATGCCTGAAGACGCGGATCTCGAACTGATTGGCGAGTTTATTACTGAAGGAATTGATTTAATCACAAACGCCGAAGAGGCCCTGTTAACTCTTGAAAATGACCCGGATGATATGGATGCAGTGGGCACTGTTTTTCGCGCTTTTCATACCATCAAGGGGACCGCTGCCTTTATGGAGCTTACTATCATATCGGAAATGGCCCATCACGCAGAATCGCTTTTAAGTCGTGTTCGAGATCGTGAAATACGCTATACCGGCGGATACGCAGACCTTGCGCTTCGTTCTCTTGACATGCTCAAAGAGCTCATTCAGGCTGTTGAGCAAGCTTTAGGCGGCGAGCCTTTATCCAAACCGGAAGGTTACGATGATTTGATGCGTATTCTGGAAAATCCGGAAAAAGCGGGTATATCTGAAGATTTTGATGAAGCAACTACGCCTCGAGTCGGCGACCTTTTGGTGGCTCAAGGCAATGCTGAAAGGCAGAAAGTCGAAGAGGCCGCAACTTTATATTTTGAAAAACAGATCGGAGCGGCAATTGTGAAATCAAAGGCCGCATCCATAGAGCATGTCGGCCAGGCGATTCGAACACAAAAGAAGATGCAGCCTTCCAAGCAGGTTGTGCAATCATCAATCAGGGTGAATACTGATCGGTTAGACCGTTTGATTGATATGATGGGAGAGCTGGTAATTGCCCACTCGATGGTGGCTCAGGACGAAATTATAATCAATAATGGACACCATGAACTCTTAAAAAAGATTGTCCATACAAGCAAGATCGTTCGTGAACTGCAACACATGGGTATGTCAATGCGGATGATTCCCCTTAAATCTACCTTCCAGAAAATGACCCGGCTGGTGAGAGACCTGTCTCGCAAGGTCGGTAAAAACATCAATTTTGTTACTGAAGGTGAAGAAACAGAGATAGACAGAAACATGGTAGATGTTGTTAAAGATCCACTTGTGCATATGATTCGCAATGCAGTAGATCACGGCATTGAACTGCCTGATGTCAGAAAAAAAACCGGCAAACCTGAATATGGTACGGTGCACCTGTCAGCCTATCATTCTGCGGGAAGCGTAGTGGTAGAGATAAAAGACGACGGGAAAGGCCTTGACCGTGAGAAACTGATTGCCAAAGCCATAGAAAAAGGAATCATTAGTGATGGAAATTCGTTTAGCGATAGAGAGGTATTTAACCTGATCTTTGAACCAGGCTTCTCCACTGCCAAGGTGGTTAGTGACGTATCCGGCCGTGGCGTGGGGATGGATGTTGTGAAAAGAAATATCGAAACTCTGCGCGGGCAGGTCGAAATTCAATCTGAACATGGAAAGGGAAGTGTTTTTAAAATGAGGCTTCCTCTGACTCTGGCGATTATTGATGGAATGGTTATTCGTGCTGGCCATGAAACATATGTTGTGCCGATAGTTTCGATTGTCACGTCTCTCAGGCCTGATCCAGAAGCCGTTTCAACAGTGCTGAATCAAGGCGAGATGCTTTCTCTTCAGGGTAAGCTTATTCCATTGTTTCGGCTGGACAGTCTATTTGACATCAAGGGCGCTGAGCAGGATCCTGCTAGGGCGATTGTTATGGTAATTGAAGACAACGAGAGCCAGGCATGCCTGCTCATTGATGAGTTGATCGGTAGGCAGCAGGTTGTTATCAAGACATTGGGGGAAAGTATGCGGGATATACCCGGGATTTCCGGAGGCGCTATTATGCCGAATGGTCGAGTAGGACTGATTCTTGATGTTGGCGGGCTGGTGAAATTTGCAACTACTCGGAATGAGGAATTGAGAAATTGAGGGATTTAACGAGCAACCAGCAACGAGTTATGACTTCACTGTCAATTGAATTGAATGAAAAGCATTTCAAGAAAGTCAGCCAATTAGTATACCGGTTTTCCGGAATTAATCTGAAAGACGGTAAAGAGGCTCTGGTCAGGGCTCGCCTCATGAAACGGCTGCGAGCATTAGGAATGGGAAGTTTTGAAGAGTATTTTAAATACATCGAGAGCGACAGGGGAGGAGAGGAACTCAGTTGCATGCTCGATGCGATGACAACCAATAAGACATTCTTTTTCCGCGAGGCAGGGCATTTTAACTATTTGTGTGAGAAGATATTGCCGGAACTCAAAGGCCAAAAATTGAGGTTTTGGAGCGCGGCCTGTTCTTCAGGTGAGGAGCCTTTTTCTCTGGCAATCCTGCTGATGGAAAATGTGCCGCAGATAAAGTCCATGGACGTGCGGATTTTGGCCACGGATATATCGACAAAAATGCTGAATAAAGCGCGTAGAGCTGTTTACGAAGAGGGAACACTACGGGATGTTCCGCGGCTGCTTTTGCAAAAATATTTCATTAAAGTTCGAAAGCAGCACCCTCTTGCTTACCAGGTAAAAGATAATGTTAGCTCAATGGTCCAATTAACGTGGCTGAACCTGATGGATTCATGGCCGATGAAGGGGTCATTTAACGTAATATTTTGCCGCAATGTGATGATTTACTTTGACAGGCCAACCCAGCAGAAATTAATTAATCGTTTTTGGGAGCTTATAGAGCCTGGAGGCTATCTTTTTGTAGGCCATTCAGAGAGCCTGTCGGCCATTTCGCACAAATTTAAATATATACGTCCAGCTACCTATAGAAAATAAGGTAGCCGTTCACGGCTTGAAACTTGAAATTGGAAAGTAGAAATTTGGGAGAGATTAAAATAGAAATTGGAAAGAACATTACAAAAGCATGAAGGCCAAATTTCCAATTTCTATTTTCTAATTTCAATGTTCCGTGAACGTTTACGAAATAAGTTGCTGGTTGCTCGTTGCTGGTTACTGAGTGATTGGATGATAACGAATCAACGAATTATCGAATCAACGAATCTAAGAATTGGAGCAGATGAGATACGTTGTTGTAGTGGCTGATATGAAGGTTGGAAAAAAAGAAGACTCAATCGTGACATATGCTTTGGGCAGTTGTCTTGGGTTGACGGTCTATGATCCTGTAGCACAGGTAGGTGGAATGTTGCATGCCATGTTGCCGTTATCCAAGATTAATCCTCAGAAGGCTAAGGCCAACCCTTTTATGTTTGTTGATACAGGTGTTCCGAAGTTATTCAAAGAAGTATATAGAATGGGCGGGCAAAAAGCAAGACTGGTAGTCAAAGCCGCAGGTTGCGGTCAGCCTTTGGGTAAAAATGAAATGTTCAAAATAGGAGATAGGAATTACACTATCCTGAAAAAACTTCTCTGGAAGAATGGTATACTCCTTAATGCCAAGGATATTGGCGGTACTGGCGGCCGCACGGTTTATTTCGACCTTTCAACAGGACGGACAATTATCAGCAGCAAGGGATTGGAGAGTGAACTGTGAAACAAACAAAGCTGCTTAATATCTTAGCGAAAGTGAAATCGTTTCCAAGCATGCCTGAGGCGGCAGCAAAATTGCTCAAGCTGCTCGATAATCCAGATGCGACCGCAGCTCAAATCGAACAGATTTTGCGATATGACGCTGGTCTTACCGCCAATCTTCTGAAGTTGACAAACTCTGTATATTTCGGGCTTCCGTGTAAAGTAGGCTCAGTGACTCAGGCCGTAGTTCTATTGGGATGGAAAAAATTGATCCAGTTGGTGATGGCCTCTTGTGTGAACGCTGTAATGGGCAAACCGGTTCCAGGCTATGATCTGCCGGCTGGTGAACTCTGGCGGCACTCAATCGCAGTATCGGTTGCAGCGGAAGGCCTGGCAAAGGAACTAAAAGTTTCCGCATCTGAAGAGATCTTTACGGCAGCTCTTCTCCACGATGTAGGAAAGCTGGTTTTGGGCGGTTTTGTGAAGGAAGACTTAGAGAAAATTGAAACTGAAGCATCTCGTGGAATATCTTTTGAAGTAGCTGAACATATGGTGTTAGGCACAGACCATACTGAAGTTGGGGCTCAAATATTAAAAAACTGGTCGTTTCCGCCCGCACTTGTCAATGCAGTTCGGTGGCATCACGATCCGGACTCTGCCGGCAAGACAGATACTCTGGTAGATATTGTCCATGTGGCTAATATATTATGCCTGATGATTGGAATTGGAGTTGGGAGAGAGGGACTTTGCTACAAACCTTCGCCTCTGGCGACGAAAAGATTAGGTCTCAGGACTAATGATCTTGAAATGGTTGCCAGCTGGACATTGCAATATGTTGATGATTTATGTGATGTTTTTGGATCTTGAGAGATTATCAAAATGACGCTTAATATTCTTATAGTAGATGACAGTGCTGTCATGCGGGCTATGATCTTGAAAACCATGCATATGACTGACCTTCCATTGGGAGAGATTTATCAAGCTGCGAATGGTCAGGAGGGGCTTGATGTTCTCAACCAGCACTGGATAGACCTGGTAATTGCGGATATCAACATGCCGGTTATGAATGGTGAAGAGATGATAGACCGGATGCAGGAGAATCCCGATACGAAAGAAATTCCAATAATTGTAGTCTCCACAGAAGGGAGCAAGACGCGTATAGAGCGACTGCAATATAAGGGTGCCAGGTTCATCCACAAACCCTTTTCCCCGGAAATTATCCGCGATACTGTCAGAGATATCACAGGAATAGGAGTTAGCGATGAGTGAGCAACTTAAAGAGATACTATCTCGTGTGGCCGGAGAGACTTTAGAAAAACTGGCTTTTATGTTCTCTTTTCCGGAAGATGAGAGGGGCACCATGATTCTGGATTCTGCGGTTGCGGCAACTATTTCGTTTGCAGGGCCATTTTCAGGGACCCTTGTCATGACAGTTTCAAATCAACTTCTTCCTGAGCTTGCCGCAAACATGCTTGGTGTAGATGATGAAGAAACAACACTTGATCAACAGCATGATGCCCTTAAAGAGACGATAAATATCATCTGCGGCAATTTATTGCCTGCCATCGCAGGAAAGGAAGTTGTCTTTAATATTGATGCACCGGTTATTATTGCCGGAGTTGAAGCAATAAAAAAAGCTATAGAAGACCATGACAACAAACCAGCATCCATTGTGAAACTGAACATTGAAGAGAGGGACTGCGATCTGTTTTTGTTTATTAATGGAAAGTTCACGTTGGCCTCGTAGGGGACGGCTTTACGCCGCACGCCAAATTGATTCGGGCGGGGTAAACCCGCTCTTGCTTGACAAATTGCGGAGCTAAATATGATAAACGTACTCATTGTAGATGATTCGGCGGTTGTCCGCAAAATTTTGACTAAAGAGCTGTCCAGGTACAAGGATATCGAAATAATTGGAACTGCTGTTGATCCCTATGTGGCGCGGGATAAGATTGTAAAGCTCAAGCCCGATGTTATTACACTTGATCTGGAAATGCCTAGAATGGATGGCCTTTCGTTTTTAGCAAAACTGATGAAGCACTACCCTATGCCCGTGGTTGTTGTGAGTTCTCTTACTCCGAAAAACAGCGAAAATGCTCTGAGGGCCTTAGATCTTGGCGCTGTGGAAGTTCTTTGTAAACCCGGATCAGCATATTCTACATTAGATATTTCTCGAAGCCTGGTTAGCGCTATCAGGGCTGCCGCATCAGCCAGAATTAATAAGTATCAGGAATGTTCGCATCCTGTTGTTGAAAAAGTTCAAGCAGGAAAACTTCTTGCTCAAACAACGCATAAAGTAATAGCCATTGGGGCTTCTACAGGCGGAACAAAGGCAATCGAGGCTGTGCTCAGCATCATGCCGGCAACTTCTCCGGGTACGGTGATTGTGCAGCATATGCCGGAAAATTTTACCACTGCCTTTGCTAGTAGACTTAATAAAATATGTCAAATGCAAGTGCGTGAAGCATGTGATAATGACCGCGTAGTCCCTGGTGTAGCTTTGATAGCGCCGGGGAATCATCATATGGTGCTCCACCGAAGCGGAGCGCTCTATTTAGTAAAGATAAAAGATGGACCAAGAGTGCATTATCAGCGTCCCAGTGTAGATGTATTATTCCAGTCAGTGGCAAAAAACGCAGGGCGAAATGCTGTTGGTGTGTTGCTCACCGGCATGGGAGCTGACGGTGCGAAAGGAATGCTCTCCATGAGAAAAAACGGGGCATACACTATGGCTCAGGATGAAGATACTTCTGTTGTCTTTGGCATGCCAAAAGAGGCTATAAATCTCGGGGGGGTCGATAAAGTTGTTCCGCTACATTATATTTCACAGGGAATTATTAATGCTTTGCAGGAAGGCAGGTGATTGATTATGTCAAATGTCTTTGGAATATTGAACACAGGAAGAACAGCGCTTCTTACCCAGCAAAAGGCAATTGATGTTACCGGTCATAATATTGCTAATGTGAATACCGATGGCTATTCACGCCAGAGAGTCAATATGGAGACAAATGAGCCATATTCATCCCAGCCTGGGCAAACAGGAACCGGTGTGAGGGCAGCGGAGATTCAAAGAATTTATGACCGGTTTTTAGGGGCGCAAATCAACAATGAGAATCAGAATCTGGGAAACTGGGAAACCCAAAAAGGTGTTCTTGAAAGAGTTGAAATAATTTTTGACGAGTCCTCAGGGTATGGATTGAATCAGGCAATGAGTGAGTTCTGGAATGCCTGGCAGGATCTGGCTAATAACCCATCTGACTATGCAGGACGAGCAGCCCTCCTGGCTAAAAGCGAGACCATGACAGCCACCTTTAACAACATATACTCGAATCTGGAGCAAATTCAGACAGATATAGATACCAGCATAATGGGAACGGTAAAAGAAATAAATTCTATTGCAGAGCGGATTGCCGGGCTAAACCAAAAGATTGCCCTGACCGAAGTGGGCGGACAAAATGCTAATGACTATAGAGACAGTCGTGATTTATTGCTGAAAGAGTTGTCTTTAAAGATTAATATAGACTCTTTTGAAAATAGCGATGGCAAAGTAACTGTTTTAGTGGCTGGCGGAAGGCCGCTGGTTGAAAATATCTCTTCCTGGAATTTATCCACTCAGCCAGATGTTGATTCTGATTTCCAGGATATTGCATGGACAGATAGTGATGGGAACCTGGTTGACATTACCGATAGTATTTCCGGCGGGAAGTTAAAGGGGTGGTTAGAAGCAAGAGATGTCACAATTCCGGATTATTTAAGCAAGCTTGATAATCTTGCCGAAGGAATAATAACTGAAGTTAACGATCTTCATAAAGCTGGTTTGGGACTGAATGATGTTAGTGTTGCTGGACGTAATTTTTTTGCAGGAACAACAGCCACTAATATGGCAGTTGATGTTGATGATGTTAATAATATTGCTGCCGCAGGAAGCTTCGACGGACTGCCTGGGGGTAACAGCAATGCTATAGAAATTGCTAACCTGCAAAATGCACTTAAAATGAATAGTGACACTGCAACCTTTGACGATTACTATAATTCACTGGTTAGTGATGTAGGAAGCGGGGTGCAGAAGGCCACGGTAAATTTTGATCATCAATCTTCAATGGTCACGCACCTGGATAATTACCGGGAATCTGTATCAGGAGTCTCCCTTGATGAGGAAATGGTAAATTTGATCAAATTTCAACATGGTTACAATGCTGCTGCCAGGTTAATTAGTGTTGCCGATGAATTATTGGACAGAGTAATCAGTATGGTGTAGGATTTGGTCGAGTAGAAAAATGGATGATTGGATGATTAGGGTGGCATGGACAAACTTGTTTGTCCGTGTCTGAGGGCGATCGGATGATTCGGGGAAATAGTCGAGTAGTCAACCACTCGACCAGGAGGTTAAAATGCGGGTGACTAATAAATTAATGGCAGATACTGTTACCGGCAATCTCTTCAAAAACATTGATCAGTTCCTTAAAACTCAAAATATACTTTCTTCGGGCAAGAGGATAAACAAGCCTTCCGATGATCCGATAGGAATGGGCAAGGTGCTGGATTATCGAAAAACGATTTGCGCGATTGATCAGTATGACAGAAACATTGCTCATGGTGAATCCTGGCTTGATCTCACTGATTCTACCCTGAATGCTGTCGGCGATTCGCTCATAAGAGCAAAAGAGCTGGCTCTGTCTCAGGCTAATGCAACAGCCAATGCAGATACCATGAAAGCTGTTGCTGAAGAGGTGAAAAATATATATGATCATCTATTACAATTGGCAAACACCAAACTGGGGAATAGCTACATATTTTCAGGCCACAAAACCGACACACCCCCTTTTTCCAGGGATGATGATTATATTGCAAGTTATAATGGTGAAGCAGGGGTTACGGAAATTACTTGTTATGACGAATCTACCTTGTCAGGTGGAGAATACTTTACGCTGAGCTCACCCTCAACAGATTACTATGTCTGGTACAATGTAGATGATAATTCAGCAGAGCCTGCTGTGGCAGATCGTATTGGAATAGAGGTTAATATAGCATCTGGTGCTTTAGCAGGTGTAGTTGCTGATAAGACCTATGCTGCTATTAATAACGTTGTCGGCTTAGGAGCTGAATTAAGTGGCGATAAAGTCACAGTAACTAATGCTGCTGCGGGTGATGTAGTAAATTCCGTTGATAATGATTCCGGATTTTTAATTGAGACTATAACACAAGGCACTGACGGCGATAAAAATGGAATTAGTATAATCGCTGGAGAGAATTTAGAGATAGACATTAATGTGAGCGGAGATGAGATTTTTTTAAACGAGTTAAATATTTTTGAGGTCTTAAGAGAACTGAAGGTCGCTCTGGAAACAAATGATAGAGATGCTGAAGCAGAGGTTACGGATATTCTTTGTAATGAAAGATCTACCCTGTCAGGTGGAGAGTACTTTACGCTGAGTTCACCATCAGAAGATTATTATGTCTGGTACGATATAAATGATAATCCATTAGATGATCCTGCTGTGGCAGGTCGTACTGGAATAGAGGTTGAAATAGGAGCTTTTGATACAGCAGATGAAGTTGCCAGTAAGACCGCAGATGCTATTAATAAGAACATTATTGGCTTAGGTGCTGAATTAAGTGACAATAAAGTCACAATAACTAATGCTGTTGCGGGTGCTGTGACAAATGCTTATGATTATATTGATGTCGCCGGATTCTCGGTTGATATTACCACACAAGGTACTGACGGAAATAAAATTTCCGACCAGTTAGGGCCGCTTGATGATGCGCTTGATCAGATCCTTAAAGCAAGGGCCAATGTGGGAGCGAA
>JAJSZW010000030.1 GCA_030262895.1 Deltaproteobacteria bacterium
TGCGATGGCGGTGTAAG
The DNA here is from genome assembly GCA_030262895.1 of Deltaproteobacteria bacterium. Lineage (GTDB taxonomy): Bacteria > Desulfobacterota > Desulfobacteria > Desulfobacterales > ETH-SRB1 > B13-G4. The sequence goes on from JAJSZW010000030.1 coordinate 18, forward strand.
ATCGGCCAAAGTCACCTGTATAAGAAGAAATTGATGATACTTGTCCTGTAACACTTGAAACAACATATTCATCACTTTCCTTGTAGAGTAAAAGCTTCTGGCCGGTCTTAACAGTTTCCTTTTTCTTAAACAGCAGGTTTTTTTTGTCAAATGGACAATTTGATAAAAGGGTAATCACTTTGGGGGTCGGGATTTGCTTAAGGGAAGGCGTATCTGCAACAGATCCATATTCAAGACGTGGTTTTAACAAACCAATAAAAGATCTTTTTATCATAGTTCAACCTTTCTTAGCTCTCAACTCACTCGCTTCGCATGAGTGCTATCAATGGCGATCAGGCCTGTCTGTCAGGCAATACAGGCAAAGCGGACGGGTTTTTTATTCAATTAGCAAAAAAACTATCTGTTACATGACATGGCATAATTCACATTTTTCAGGGCCGGCTCCAGCTTCTTTATGACAGTCGATACATTGTGTGTGGAATGCATCGGCCCTGCTTGGAACATCTTCGTCCTGGCTTTCAGGTTCATGACATTCTCCGCAGGCCTGTGGATCTGTTTCACCTTCTTCAAGATTATGATGACAGTCACTGCATGAGTAGCCGTAACCTGATTCTACAGTATGTGTCTTGTGATCAAATAAAATCTTTCCTGCGACACATTTAAACATTAACCTGACCGGTTGATCCGGAGTTTTTGCAGAAAAAGCACTATAACTTAGAACACCCACAACCAACAAAATAATAGCCAGGCCGTAAGCTATCTGAAGTTCTTTGTTAGATTTCATATTCTATCCTTTATCCTTTCAAAAGCGTCATATTTGCAAAAGTGGGTGTAAGTCTAAACTTAAGTTTTATACCATAATATAAGAATGCTTTCAAGTAAAAAAGTTATGGAACCAACGAGTAGTTTTATAGACTTTCAGATAATTAATTTCACAAGGATAGAAGGAGGAAGGCGTATTAGTTATACGTCAACGACTGATAACGCAGTGAAATTAATTATCTGAAAGTCTATATGTGATTTATTCAACTATCCAGACAGTACAATCTTTTATATTCTGTACAATCTTATTGGATACGCTTCCCAATACAAAGGTAGCGGTGGCGGACAACCCTCTACGTCCCACCACAATTGTGTCATATTTTCCTTTTCCTGCCTCTGCTATGATATCCCTGGCAATCCCAACAATCTTGTTTTGCATTTTTACTTCAACAGTGTCGTCAGAAAATCCCGCATTCCTTAAAATGGTCCGGCATTCCTCTATTTTTGATTTCGCCTTCTTTTTTTCCTCATCGACCATCCATATCAGTTCAACAACCTTTTCTGAAAATAACGGCTGTTGGAGGTCTTTTTCCATCTTTTCCAGATTTGAAAACATTGTCGGCAATACGCTAAACAAGGTTATTTTTACTGTGGGCTTAACAGCAGAAGCCACATAATTAACAACTTTTATTGCATATTCTGAATTATCTATAGCTATGAGCATCTTCATGGTTGTTTTTTTCTCCATATGTTAAGTGACTACTAAGCTCTGAATAATTCCGGTCGGACATTTTTCAAAACACTCGCCACACCCCGTGCATTTCTCACCGTCAACGATCGCCAGAAATTTATCAACTATTATAGCCTTTTCCGGGCATGCTTTTTTACATTTCCCACAGCCCAGACAGCCAACGTTGCATATTGCCTTAACAATTTTTCCGCCGTCATGGGAACTGCAAAGAGTTGCAACTTTTTGTGATTCTTTTATCAACCTGGGAATATGACGAGGACAGATATCTATACATGTGCCGCAACCGGTGCAGAGTTTTTCGTTTACTACAGGCAGGCCATCTACTCCCATTGTTAAGGCACCGAACGGACAATTTGTAACACAGGTGCCAAGACCAAGGCAGCCATAACTACAACTTTTGTCTCCTCCTGAAAGCAGAACAGCCGCCCGGCAATCTGATACGCCCTTGTAATTGTATTTTCGTTCTGCAGCGCTATGGGTGCCCTTGCAAAATATATTGACTATATCCCTTTCGGCCGCGCCAGCGGATACCCCGAGGACAGCGGCAACCGCCTCTGTCACATCATCGCCACCGGCCTTACAGGCATTAGGCGGGGCCTCGCCTGCCACCATAGCAACAGCGCAATCGCCGCAGCCGGCATAGCCGCATCCTCCACAGTTTGCGCCGGGAAGGCACTCATCTACTGCAACAACTTTTGGATCAACATACACATAAAAAACTTTTGACGCAATTCCCAGTACAATACTCAGTGCCAGGCCGATGCCGCCCATTGCCACCATCGCATTTAATATGGGTCCCATGAAATTTGTCACCTCCAGTTAGCTATAACCGATTACTTAAAACAAACAATAAAATGTTCTCTTGTTGTCGCAAATACCCCTTTTGTCGGAATAATAACCTTCCGGAAGGGGGGCGTTTTGCAAGGGTATTGTAAAAAAGATTGCTTAGAAAAATAGCTGGTTTCATAAATTTTAATTTAGGTTTGTTTAATTTTGAGTATACAGTTGAAATTTTTTCAAACTTTAAAAAGCTACAATAAACTGTCCGATTTGTCAAGTGAAAAATAGTGCAACTGTCAAGCTGATTTGGCTTGACAGCCAGGCATTCTTTTTGATAAGTAAAATTACTATTAAGGTGCTGAGTAAAAAGAATAAGAATATTTGTGGTAATAATTATGAAGGGATAAATAGGGATAAAAAAAGTAATTCTTTAAAGAGATCCTTTTTTATATTATAAGCCTACGATTGGTGAGATTGTGAAAGAAGCTAAGAGAGTAATCAATCATTTTTGATAATATCTGCTTGTATTTTTTTGCGTGGCAGGAATATCTTTAGATTCTACCCCAAAAATAGTGTAAGCAATATTCATGCCTATATATGTAGAACGCATTGCTGTACGATTTTATGTTGCTTTGCTTACAATAAAGCTCCTGAATAACAAACGGCGTGGATACAATAAATGTCTGATTATTGGACACCTATTAACCGGTTTTCGAGAACATATTTATATTATTAGATAATATTATGTACAATAATTAAACACACATTCTGTACTGTATGCCTTATCTGTATCTAACGAAGAGGCTTGTATCCCCTTGAAAATTAATGGGGTTTGACAAGGGAAACGTTTTTGCAATGGTTTTATATTTTGAGGAGGTAACAGGTAGATGAGACTTGGAAAATGGTTAGCTATAATTTTCTTACTAAGTATTTTTGCGTTTTTGGTTCCGGCCATGGCCACCGATCAAGAGGTTGCGGCAACGCATGACACAGAACATGGCTCTACTCACGGAGCAGAGCATGCTGTTGCAGAAACCGGACATGAAGATGTTCATGCCGGCTCAGAATCGCATGGGCATGGAGATGCAGGTCATGGTGGTCACGGAGGACATATCAATCTTGGAGAGGTGCTTAAGCTCTGGACCTGTATTCCTTTTGCATGCATGCTCCTTTCCATAGCACTCTTTCCACTTCTGGCTCCAAAGTTCTGGCATCACCATTTTGGCAAGGTTTCAGCTTTTTGGGCGGCGTGTCTGGGCATTCCGTTTTTGATTGCCTTTAAAGGCGTTGCCGTGCATGAGATTCTTCATATCATACTTGCCGACTATGTGCCCTTTATTATCCTTCTTTGGGCGCTTTACACTATTTCCGGCGGGATACTGCTTAAAGGCACATTGCGTGGGACGCCTATTGTAAATACTATTATAATACTTATAGGCACAGTGCTTGCTTCGTGGATGGGTACAACAGGAGCTGCCATGCTGTTGATCCGCCCATTCTTAAAGGCGAATAACTACCGGAAAAACAGAACCTTTATGGTGGTCTTTTTCATCTTTCTCGTTGCAAACGTAGGTGGTTCATTGACTCCGCTCGGTGATCCGCCCCTTTTCTTAGGATTTCTTCACGGGGTCGACTTTTTCTGGACAATGAAGATAATGCCGCATATGCTTGTAACAGCCGGTATCTTGTTGACAATCTATTTTTTCCTCGACACATATCATTATAAAAAAGAAGGCTTGACCTCTGCCCCTGTGGAAGAGGGGGAAAAAGAACCATTGAAATTAGTGGGGACACACAATTTCATTTTTCTCGGCGGCGTTGTCGGAGCAGTACTCACGAGCGGAATAGTGGACTGGGGTGAAGTAAACACATTAGGAATTCACCGGGCAGTGCAGGACTGGGCGCGGGATGGTTTTCTTATTTTGATGGGTATGCTCTCATTGTGGACTACTTCGAAAAGACTGCGTGAGGACAACGACTTTAGCTGGTTTCCGATTGTTGAAGTTGCCTATCTCTTTATCGGGATATTCATTACCATGGTCCCGTGCCTTCTTATACTAAAGGCAGGCCTAAAAGGGGAAATGGCCTTTTTGATCGCTGCGGTAAAGGAGCCGATGCATTATTTCTGGGTCACGGGTGCTCTTTCCGGTTTTCTTGATAATGCACCGACCTATCTTACATTTTTTAATACCGCTCTTGGAGCCTTTTATCCTGGGATGCCGGAGGCTCAGGCCGTTCCTCTTCTTATGACGGAAAGCTCGATCTTTTTGAAGGCGATCTCTGCGGGCGCTGTCTTTTTTGGCGCTTTCAGCTATATTGGGAATGCGCCTAACTTTATGGTGCGGTCGATTGCAGAAGAGGGAGGCACACCAATGCCGAGCTTCTTTGGTTATATATTGAAATATTCTCTGGTCTTCTTGTTTCCAACCTTTGTGGTTGTAACTTTAATCTTCTTTTAAAGACAGGAGTACATTATGGAATTTAAAAAGATTTTATTTCCTACAAAATTTAGGGAGCTGGCATTTAACTCACTGGAATCCATTCTGGAACTCAAAAAAGCCGGTCTCAAAGAGGTTGTGCTGACCTATATTATTCCAAGAGATGAGGTCGCGTTTGTGCCGTTTGGCGGATATATGAAGGATGAGGAAGAACGCCTGAGAGAGCAGGCAAGGATCCGTTTTGAAAACTGGCAGGAAGCTATAACGGCAGAGGGGATTGAGAGTAAGGTCAGAATTGAGGTAGGAAATCCCGTTCCAAAGCTTTTGCGCGTTGCTGAAGAAGAAAAGGTCGATCTTATTATAGCCGGCAGAAAAAAGAGAACAGTGCTTGGAAAGGTCTATGTTGGATCGCACACTCTGGAACTTGTACGCCGGAGTACTATTCCTGTTCTGGTAAGCAAATATATGGTGCGGTTTGAATGGGAGGGTGATCTGATTACCCGGGTAAACGATCACATTTTTACTGCTCCTCTTCTTGCTACTGACTGGTCCGAGCCATCTGAAAAAGCACTTAAGCTTGTCTCGTCTTTTAAAGGATTGGCTGACAAGGTAATGGTAACCCACATAATCGGAGTCAAAATCTCCAAAGGGCTTGACAAGTCTGAATTAAATCGTATTGAAAAAGAGAGCAAAGAGCGTTTGGAAAAATATTGCGACAGGTTAAAGAAAGATGGAATCAACGCTGAGCCTCACCTGTTTTCCGGGCGAAGCGCTCATGAGATTGTAAGGGTGGCGCGGGAGCACAAGGCCAGCATGATCGTTATGGGAACCACGGGCAAGGACCGCTTCAAGGAGTTCTGGCTGGGAAGTGTTTCTCACCGTGTAACAGAGGCGTCGGAACTTCCTGTGCTTTTGGTGCCATAACCCCGGGGAAGCTGATGGCTCATAGCTGATAAGTAAAAAAAGGGCGGATAATTTTTTATTCGCCCTTTTGAACTGTTCTTCCCAATTTCCAATTTCAAGTTTCTATTTTAATCTCTCCCATTTCAAGCCGTGAACGGCTACTTATTTTGTTAAGTTATTCCATCCCGATGATCGATACTTTGTCCCACCTTTTGCAATAATCAATGCCTCTATGTTTGATAACGAACCGGCAAGATTAATACCATCTTTAGGATTATGAATAAAAAGAGATGTGGAGAGAGCATCTGCCTGCATAACGGTAGGAGCAAGAACTGTGGCACTTATTGTCTGAACCGGTGAATCTCCGGTTGATGTATCAATAATATGGTGATGAATTTTATCTTTATCAAAATAGTTTTCATAATTGCCTGACGTAGCCACTGCACCGTTGTTCAGCTCAAACAATTCAGTAACTTCTCTTTTCTCCAAAGGATCTTTTATTCCAATTTTCCAGGCTTTATTGGGACCGTTTCCTCCAATAACTCTAACATCACCTCCGGCATTGATCAGGGCGTATTTTATTCCGTTTAATTTTATAAGATTTGCTGCCTGATCAATAATGTAACCTTTTGCTATACCATCCAGCGAGATCTGCATTCCATCCTTGAGCAATCTTACGCCCTCTTTGTTGTTTATTTTAATGTTTTCAAAATTAACAAGCTCCATCTTCTCATTTATCTGTTTCAGCGATGGGGAAGAACCTGTTGATTCATAGGATTTTTTATACAGCTCTAAAACAGGAAGAACTGTAATATCAAATGTACCTTTACTAATATAATTATAAAAGGCGCTTTGATGCAGGACATCTGCTAATTCAGGAGAAATATCTTTTAAAAAGCCTTTTTGATTGAGCCGGCTCACAGGAGTATTATCAGCATGTCGATTAAAAATTTTCTCAAGTTCCGTCATCTTTGCAAAGGCTTTTTCAACGTTTTTTTCAGCTTTATCGCGGGATGAATCTGCAATAGTTATAGTTACAATTGTTCCCATAAGCGGACGAGTTCTGCTTATGGAATGAAGCTTGTCAAGAAGTTTGCCTTCGGCTGGTTTAGCAATTATAGTCGGGGCAGCTAATCCTAAACCGAATGCACCCATTAGTTTGAGACAATTTCTACGACTTACAATTTTTTCCCTGCTTTTTTTAATGGAATCCTGTTGCATATTTTCTCCCCCTTACAAGGTCTATTACATATAAATTGACCATCTAAATGTATCTCATAAGCACTTATTAGTCAAGTAAAATTTAGTGCAATACAAGTTGATTTGGCTTGACAATCAGGCATTCTTTTGATATTTATTTTGTAATAAAAAATATAGAATATTTATGCTAATAATAAATTGGGAGGCAGACAGGGATGAAAAAAAGTAATACACTAATAGTAATAGCGGGCTTGATAGGTTTATTTGTTTTTGGTTTAGCATATGCGCAGGATGATATTCAATCGCTGGAACATGATATCTTTGTGAATCGTGAAAGGCCTGCCGCTGTTTTCCCTCATACACTTCATGCAGATGATTTAGAGATTGATTGTCTGGACTGTCACCATATTTACAAAGATGGCGAGAACGTATGGGATGAATCTGAATTAAGCGACTGTACTGCATGTCACAGCCTTGAGGCAGATGGTAAGATAATGTCAGCAATGAATGCGTTCCATGCAAACTGCAAAGGATGTCATTTAGAGGAAAACAAAGGCCCTGTTACTTGCGGCGAATGCCATCCCAAGAAAAAGAAATAGACGCAACAAATAATAATGGACAGGGGAATTCTTTCCCTGTCCATATTTTTTTGTATTTAGTGCCCGAACGAAAAATAGAAAATTTTTTCAAGTTCAAGGAAGGCGCAAATTTTAACCGCAGGAATACATTGAGTATTTTGAGGATTAAAATTTAAGCCTGACGCAGAAATTGGGAAAATTAGCAGTTTTCGTTCAGGCACTATTTAAATCATTGCGGCGATAGCTTCAAGAGCCATAGAATAACCCAGTATGCCTAAACCGGAAATCTGAGCTGTAGCTATATCAGCAATCATTGACTTGTGGCGAAATGACTCTCTTTTATAAATATTGGATAAATGAATTTCAATTATAGGAATATCAAACAGAAGAAGAGCATCACGGATAACAATACTCGTGTGTGTGTAAGCAGCGGGATTGATAATAATACCTTGGCATTTTCCCATTGCATCCTGTATTTTTTCTACAATTTCTCCTTCATGATTTGATTGAAATGTATCTACAGTAATTTCCAGATTCTTGCCTGCATTTTTCAGCTTTTTATTAATTTCATTAAGAGTTGTTTTCCCATAAATAGCCGGTTCTCTTTTACCTAACATATTTAGATTGGGGCCATGAATTACCAATACCTTCCGGAGTTTTTTGAGTTTGCTCATAATTTTCTCCTTTTGCAATAGTATAGCCACTAAGACACAAAGTCACAAAGAAGGGATGTGGTTGATAAACCTAATGAATTAAAAGTGACAACATCATTCAATTCGGGATTTCTAAGTTATGAATTCTAAAAAAATCATATTATAATCTTAGTGCCTTTGTGGCCGAACTTTTTTATTTTAAATTGTTAATTGTCTTTTTGTAATCCTGAGTTCCATAAATCGCTGATCCAGCTACAAATGCATCAGCGCCTGCGATAGAAATTTCTTCTATGTTTTTTTCATTAACTCCGCCATCTATTTCTATAAGAGTCGATAATCCCCTCTCTTTAATCATTTTGCGAAGAGCCCTTATTTTATCAATTGAGTTAGGTATGAAAGCCTGTCCTCCAAAACCGGGATTAACGCTCATTATCAACACAAAGTCCACTAATTCAAGAATCCACTCTAAGGATGAGAGCGGAGTGGATGGATTCAGAGCAACACCTGCCTTTATTCCGAATTCTTTTATCAGTTGTATGGTTCTGTTTAAGTGCGCACAGGCTTCAACATGGACGGAAATCAAAGTAGCCCCTGCTTTTGCAAAATCCGGAATATAGAGATCAGGATTTTCAATCATCAAATGAACATCAAGGGGAAGGGATGTAATACTCCTTGCAGCTTTTGTAATTATAGGTCCCATTGTAATAGTTGGAACAAAATGTCCGTCCATGACATCAATATGTATCCAGTCTGCTCCAGCATCTTCAACGGATTTTATTTCATCTCCTAATTTTGTGAAATCAGCAGACAGTATAGATGGTGCAATAATTTTCATCATAATGCTCCTTAATTCGTAACTACTCAGGTTGTTGGGTTCACGGTTCACTGTTGGTTGCCTTGATCTCTTCAAAACGTTCAATCTTCATCGCTCACTAACCTTGAACCGTGAACCCTGGAACTGTGAACCTGAGTAGTTACGTTTTGCCATGAGTCAAAAACTTCAGTTTTAATCAGCTCATCATCTTCATACAGAAGAACAGTTGCATCTTTATTTCTTGGAATTAAGGCCCAAATTTCTTCACCTGGTTTCATGAAACTATCAAAAATATCATTTGAAACTCCAAAGCTGTTTAATCTTAAACGTATATGTTTTTTTAAAAATCCGTATTTAAGCCTGTATTTAAAAAGGGTTACGCCCTTTAGGCTGTGTAAATATTTATAGCCTTTTCTGCCCGCCTCCCTGTTTATGGTAATATTAACATCTGTACCCTCAATTACTCTATGTCCCGATAAAGGTACCTGGTCTATAATTATATTTTTAGGTTTTTTTTCAATAAAAAGAAATTTTATCTCCCCAAGCGATAGATTGAAGCTTTCAATTAAAGCTATTGCTTCTTCAAGAGATTGTCCTTTAATATCGGGCATTTTATATACATTTAGCCTGATGCCTGTGCTGACGAGAAGGTTTACAAAGTCTCCTCGCGTAATCATTGTTCCCGGCAAAGGAAACTGAGAAATAATCTCATTTTTTTTTATACTCTCACTATATGTACTGGATAGTTTGTTCAGGCGCAAACCATTTTCTTCTATGATTAAGCGTGCCTGCTGTATTGAAAGTCCTTTTAAATTCGGCGTCAAAATTCTTTTTGTACCTTTTGATATAATAATTCTTACATCACGCCTTTTCTTTATTTCAGAACCAGGTTCGGGCTCCTGAAAAATTACATGGTTTTTGGGCACGCTATCACTGTACTCAGATCCTTTAACTTTTGTGTTAAGTCCAAGATCCGACAGCATTTCGAGGATTAACACTACATCCTTTCCGACAATAGCAGGAACGACAACTTTGTTTTCGCTCTTAATTATAAACGTTAAGGTAAGATAAGCGCTTACCATTAAAATTAGAACAAATAAAAGAAAGAAAAATGATATTTTTGCTATCCTTACGATAACTTTCTCCTTTTAAGAGAGACTGAAAAAAACCCATCCATATTGTTTATATGCGGAAAAGTTTTAAGATAGCCGTTTTTATTAATAAGAGAACGCGCATTAAAAGGAAATCCGTCAGGTTTTTTTTCAACAACAAACTCTGGATGCTTATTTAAAAAAACTTTTACAACCTCTTCATTTTCTTCAGGTTCCGTGCTGCATACAGTATAAACCAAAACACCTGAAGGTTTAACAAGATACGATAAAGTATCAAGAAATCTCACCTGTTTTTCTTGATAATATATTAAATTCTTTTTTGACATTAACCACTTGATATCCGGATTTCTCCTCAGGACACCTAACCCCGAGCAGGGCGCGTCTAATAGAATGCGGTCAAATTCGGCAATATAATTTTTGTCAAAGGGTTTGTCCAGATCGTGTATGCATGTTTGAACAATTGAAATCCCCAGCCGTTTCATTTCAGACTCATGCCGCAGAAGTTTTTCATTCTTTTTATCCATAGCTACAATTTTGCCTTTATTTTTCATCATCTGAGCGATATGGCCTGTTTTTCCACCCAAACCAGCGCAGGCATCTAAAATGGTTTCACCTGGTTGTGGATTTAAAAGGTACGTGACAAGCTGGGCTGCTTCATCCTGGACCTGAAACCAGCCATTCTTAAATGCTTTAATTTTTGGAATAGGCAGCTTTGGTTTGAAAAAATAAATTCCATCCGGCGAATAACTTGTATAGTCAATTAGTTCTACGTCTGATTCGAGTTTGTTTATCAGGTCGTCTCGGGAAATTTTCAGATCATTTGTACGTACAGTTATGGGCGGAATATTATTTACTGCATCGCAGAGCGCTTCGGTTTCTTTTAAGCCAAAACAATCAAGCCATCTTTTTATCAGCCATTCTGGAAATGATTTTGCTGTTGACAATGCTTTTACAGGATTTTTGTTACGATCCGGGAAGGGGACTTTTTTATAACCTTTTGCAGAACTGCGCAATACCGCATTTACAAATCCAACAACTTTCGGCGAGGTAAATGACTTGGCCATTTCTACAGATGTATTTACAGCAGCGGATACCGGTATTTTATCTAAATATACTATCTGAAAGAGTCCAAGACGAAGAATATTTAAAACATTCGAATCTATTGCGTTTAATCGGGTATTAGAAAAATAGTCTATTATCCAGTCGAGCGTACCTCGCCGCCTAATAACACCATATACCAAGGCATTAACCAAAGCACGATCTCTTTTTGAAAGATACTGCTCTTTGTCGGTTATATCTTCTTCTAATACCCTATCAAGAGTTTTACGCCCCTTATCAAGAGTATTTAATATAAATAACGCAGTATTGCGTGCATAATCCGCCAAGAACTTAGCTCCATTTCGTTTCGTATTTGGTTGAGTAGTCGAGTAGGGGAATGGTTGACCAATACTATAGACTTTCAGATAATTAATTTCACTGCGTTATCAGTCGTCGACGTATAACTAATACGCCTTCCTCCTTCCGGCCTTGTGAAATTAATTATCTGAAAGTCTATATCCGTTTAAAATCGTTCCAGGAGGTATTGAGTGCCCGCGCAAAAAGTCTTTAATAGATAAACGTTTGCCTGATTCGCCCTGAATTTTTAAAATAGACAAAGCTCCTTTACCCGTTGCGATCCTGAGTTCATCTGTGAAGCCTTTTATTACTGTTCCCGGCAAGGCAGTGATATCCGTTAAGATCGGTTTGGCCGCAAAGATTTTGAGACGTTTATTGCCGTAAAACGTAAAAGCACCAGGCCATGGAGTAACTCCTCGTATAAATGCCTCAATATCTTCAGCAGACCTCTTCCAGTTTATATGCCCATCGTTTTTTTTAAGTAATGGTGCATATGCAGCCTTCTTGTGGTCCTGCGGGATGGGCCTTATCACTTCAGCCTCTATAGCTTTGATCGTTTTTATAAGAAGGGGAGCGCCAAGTTTTGCCAGACGGTCATGAAGCGTTGCTGATGTGTCATCCGGAGCAATTTCTAATTTTGCAGAAAGAAGTATATCTCCTGTATCCAAGCCCTCATCCATAAACATTGTTGTTACTCCGGTCTCTCTTTCCCTGTTTATAATAGCCCACTGGATTGGCGCTGAACCACGATATTTTGGAAGTAGAGATGCATGAATGTTAATTGAACCTATTCTTGGTATTCCAAGTATATTTTTTGTGAGAATATGACCATATGCTACCACAACAAATATATCCGGTTTAAGCTTTTGTACAATTTCTTTAAAATTATCTGTCTTAATAGATACGGGCTGGATTACTTCATATCCCAGACTTATTGCGGTTTCTTTAACAGGAGGAGAAATTACTTTGCGGCCTCGTCCCTTTGGGCGATCAGGTTGAGTTACAACCAATACCACATCATAGTCGTTTTTGTTTAATTCCTTTAGGGAAGGGACAGCAAACTCGGGAGTTCCCATAAAAATGATTTTAAGCTTTCGATTATTCACGATTTTCTCAATTGCTTTTTAATACGTCTTTTATAAAGTTCTCTTTTTAATGCGCTTATATGGTCTAAAAATAAAATTCCGTTTAAATGATCAATTTCGTGTTGTAAAACAATAGCAAGATATCCTTCAGCATCAATTCTCAAGGGCTTGCCTTCTCTATCAAAACCTTCAACAAGTATGGATTCTGCACGTTTTACGTCCGCCCTTAGATCCGGAACGCTGAGACAACCTTCTTTTTCTGATATTATACGACCATTGCTTTCGATAATCTTTGGATTTATGAGAACCTGCAGAGATCTCTTTTCTTCACCCGGCAAAACATCATAGATAATTAGACTTTTTTCAAATCCTACCTGTATTGCAGCCAGCCCGACACCTTTTGAATTATACATTGTGTAAGACATGTCTTCAATCATCTTCTGAGTCGTTCCATCTATATTTTCAACAGGCTTGACAGGCTGTCTTAAAAAATTGTCAGGATATGTTAAAATATTAAGCATTGGCATTATATATTTTTTCTTTCCTTAAGGATTTGCAATGTATCAACACCTGAAAGCATAGCGGATATAACTCCTATGATTATTACCGGAAATATTTGAATTGCATGACTAGCCAAAGTAAAGCCGGCAGCTTCCTTTGCCGAGATGCCGAAAAGGGACAGTGCAAAAACACCTCCTGCTTCCCATATGCCCCAGAAACCAGGGACAGATGGAAGAGCTATAAAAAAACATATAATAATCATGACTGCAAATAGTTCAAGATATGATAGACTTATGCCCGGGCAACCAAGAGCTATGATATAGAAAGAAAAGGCTGATAAAACCCATATAATAAAAGAGAGCCCAATACAAATGCATATTTTTTTGGGATGGTTAATAAAGGAAAAACCAGTTGAGAGGTTGTCTACAAAGCATATCAAAGATGCACAAAATTTTTGAATTTTGTTTTTTAATGAAACGCTTGTTAATGAAAAAAGAGAGGGAATTTTATTGATTGTCCATTTTACAGCTTGTCGGATTAAGCTAAAACTAAAAAGAATGATTCCAGCTATAAGTATAATCATTAACTTGAAAAGGTTTCCGCCAATGCTAACCAGGGTTTCCCTGTTCAGATTATATTTCCCGAAAGAAATGCTAAGCTGGGGATCTATATCTATATACGCAAGCATTGCTACAAAAAGGATGATGAGAACACTTGAGTCAAATATACGTTCAACCACAACCGTTGCAAGGCCTGTTGAAAAGGGAACATTTTCCTTTTTTTGCAGAATAGCTGGTCGCGCCACTTCGCCGACCCTGCCCGGAAGGATGCAGTTTAACATAAAACCTATCATCAAAGGATGAAATGCCTTCCAAAAACTGATCTTACCGGCCGGTTCCAATATAAGCATCCATCGAAATGCTCTTAATGCAAAACTTATAAAAACAACAAATACAGATGGAAATAACCATAAATAATTAATTGATACCAGGTATTCTAGAAGTTCATTTAATGGAACATTTTTAAAAGCAAAATAAAATGCAGCAATTGAAATTACAATACCTATTGCAAGAAAAATTGTTGCTTTTTTTTTCAATCTTCAATCTTCAATTCGGTTTCGGTTTATCCGGATTAGGATAGGATCTTGCGTGCTTTTATTATATCTTTTTTGATTTGTTCTGATAGTTCTGAAATATTTGAGAACTTTTTTTCATCCCTTAATCTATCTATAAAGTTGACACGAATTTTCTGACCGTAAATATTTTCTTTAAAGTCAAGTATATGAGCCTCAACAGTAAAGATATAATCATCAAAAGTCGGGCTATATCCGATATTTGCCACTCCTTTAAATTTTTTCCCCTTGCATTCAACTATAACGGCATATACTCCAATTTTTGGGCTTAGTTCATCATATAGATTTATATTAGCAGTGGGGAATCCAAGGAGTTTCCCCCCTCTGTCACGCCCAACCTCAACCTTGCCTCTTATCTGGTAATATCTGCCTAATAGTTTTTGGGATTCAGCAACTTTTCCGGCCATGACCAGTTCACGTATTTTTGTGCTGCTGATTCTTTCAGAATAGGTCTTTGATATATGTAACTCGTCGATTACGATTACTTCAAAACCACATTGGTTTCCCAAAGTTTTTAGCAGGTCTATATTTCCCTCACGATTTTTCCCGAAAGTATAATCTTCGCCCACCGCAATTGCCTTAATCCCAATGCGCTTGACAAGGATATCTTCCACAAATTCTTTCGCGGGTATGGCTGCAAACTCCTGTGTAAAGGAAATGCAAATAAGAACATCAAGGCCGGCCTTTTCTATGAGTTCTACTTTCTGTTCATAAAGGGTAATAAGAGGGGGATGATTATTTTTTTTTAATACTCTGATAGGATGAGGTTCAAAAGTCATAGCGATTGATGTACCATTAAGAGTTGCAGCTTTTTCAATCAGATTATGAAAAAGAGCCTGATGGCCAAGGTGTACGCCATCAAAATTACCTATTGTAATAACAGCATTTTTGTATGGTTTTGTTATCTTATTTATATCTTCAATTATTATCATTCCTAACTTTCCTGCTCAACTTAGTTGTTAATGAACTTGACAAGAATAAAAAAAAAGAATAAATAAAACTTCTTCCGTATAAAATCAACCTTTAATTTATTACGATTTTAGACGGCAAAGTAAAAAGCTTCAGTTTCAAGGCGCGCAAATCCTGAGGAGAGAGACGTACTTATAGCTACGTCGCAACGACAAAGGATGCAGCGCAACGCAGAAAATGGACTTTTTACGAAGCCGTTATGATTATGCCGAAGTGGCGGAACTGGTAGACGCGCTAGGTTCAGGGTCTAGTGGGGGTATCTCTGTGGGAGTTCGAGTCTCCCCTTCGGCACCATCTATAAAAAATTGGCCGCAATCTCAAGAGGTTGCGGCTTTTCGACAATACTCCTCTCCTAAACTGACTGCTGAATGCTGGTCCACGGCCTCTGAATTAGTTATGCTTTATAGATTTTTAGCTGACGCTATCATAATTATCCATTTGATTTTCATTCTATTTGTAATTTTAGGTGGATTATTAGCACTCAGGAATAAAAGATGGTCGATAGTCCATTTGCCGGCAGTCATATGGGCGGCAGCCATCGAATTTAAAGGCTGGATATGTCCACTTACACCACTTGAAAATTTGTTTCGAGCAAAAGGAGGAAATGCAATTTATCAAGGTGATTTTATAGAGCACTATTTACTTCCAATAATTTATCCCGCAGACCTAACAAGAGGGCTACAAATAGTCTTTGGATTATCCGTAATTATTATTAACATCGCCGTATATGTATGGGTTCTTAATAGAATTCGCGTTAAAGTGTAAATTTAATTAAATTTTTGACAGGATATAAAGGATGATCAGGATATAAGACCTGCAGGCAGGCAGGAAAATAAAGAAATCATGTAAATCCCGTTAATCTTGTCAACAAAGCCCGCATCTATTAAATCCTGCCGATTCAAACAGTTTCCTGTCTTTTTGAGATGTTGACATATGATAGCTCTGTCAAATATAATATTAAAAATTGGACCTAAATCTTGCAAGTGTTGACTTTGCCGCCAAGATCGGCAAGGCCGAGCAATCCAGTAATGCCGGCTGAGAAAAATTTGAAATAATCCAATCTGAGAATGTTGCTTCCGCCGGAAAGTATTGACGCGAAAGAATTTTTTCGAAGCTTTTTTAACTAAATGCCACCCAGGAAATTATTATTTATATGTCTTATCTTGTTCTTGCTCGTAAGTATCGACCCCAAACCTTTGACGAGGTTATAAAACAAAACCACGTCACCCAAACTTTAACTAACGCTATCAAATCGCGTCGGGTTGCCCATGCAATTCTCTTTACCGGACCAAGAGGTACCGGCAAAACCACTGTAGCACGAATATTGGCAAAGGCTATGAATTGCAAAGAGGGACCCACCCCAATGCCTTGCAATACATGCAGATCATGCCGTGAAATTACTTCAGGAAATGCGGTTGACGTGTTTGAAATTGACGGTGCATCGAACAACGGCGTTGAACAAATTAGAAGTCTGCGTGAAAATATAAACTACATGCCGGCTCACAGCCCTAACAAGATATACATTATAGATGAAGTCCACATGCTGAGCATCTCTGCCTTTAACGCTCTGTTAAAAACTTTAGAAGAACCCCCATCACATGTAATGTTTATTTTTGCAACTACCGAGCCCCATAAGATACCTGTAACTATACTTTCCAGGTGCCAGCGTCACGACTTCAAACTCATTGATATCGAGTCAATTTCAAATCATATGAAGGATTTATGTTCTAAAGAACATATTGATATAACTGAAGAAAGTCTGATGTTGATTGCCCGCGAAGCCGGGGGAAGCATTAGAGATGCCTTAAGCCTTCTTGACCAGATAATGGCCTGTTCGGAAGAAACTATCAGCTACAAGAATATATTAGACATTCTCGGAGTTGCCGACAGAAAAATAATTTTTGATATTTCAAATGCAATTTTACGAAAAGATATTCCCGAAGCTCTTAATATAGTGGATGAAATTTATGACCGCGGATATGAAATGAAAAAATTTTATGCGGACATTATTGAACATTTCAGAAATCTGCTTGTTGTCAAGATGGGCAAGAATATCAGCAAACTGATAAATCTCCCTTCACATGAAATAGATTTAATGCAAGATCAGGTTCAGGATATTTCCGAATCTTATTTGAACCAGATTTTTGATCTTCTCTTCAAAGAGGAGGCTTCGATAAGGCTTTCAGCTCAACCAAAGTTGGCGCTTGAGATAGCCTTTATCAGACTATCTCAGATAAAGCCTGCCTTACCTATTGATTTGCTTATAGAAAAACTTGATGATTTAAAAAAAAACCTTCCGGCAATTCCCGCTAATTATGAAGTTGCTGAAAATGAGGACGCTTTAAAATATTATAATAAGGAACCGCAAGGGATTTCAGAAGAGCCGACTGATTCAACGGAGCATAAAGAATCTTGCAGCTCCCCTTCTTATGATCCTGATGATAATCTTGAAATTACATGGAATAAACTCCTTGATATTTTTCCAAAAAAACATCCTGCTCTTGCTGCAAATCTGGCAAAGTGTTCCCTGAAAAAACTTACCAAACAAAATATTGAAATTGAGGTGCATGGTAATGGTTATAATATAAATATGATAAAGCGTGATAAAAATGTTGCTATCATAAAAGAACTATGCAGTAAATTTTTTAAAGAAAAGATGAATCTGACCATAAAAGCCAAAAACAAACAAAATAGTGAAAAAAAACAGGGGGAAAATCAAAACAACGATTTGAAGCAGAAAGCATTGAGTCACCCTCTGGTAACAGATGCAATCGAAATTTTTAACGGAAAAGTTGTTGATGTAAAAATTATATAGGAGGTATTTACTCATGAAAGGCATGGGAAACATGATGAAACAGGCTCAAAAGCTTCAGGCCAAGATGCTTAAAATGCAGGAAGAGCTTGCAGATAAAACCGTTGAAGCAACTGCCGGTGGAGGTATGATTAAGGCAGTAGCAAATGGCCGGCAGCAGATCTTATCAATCCAAATAGAAAAGGAAGTCGTTGATCCTGATGATGTTGAAATGCTTCAGGATTTGATACTTGCAGCAGTAAATGACGCTCTTGCAAAATCACAGGAAATGGTTTCAGGAGAGATGGGCAAACTTACCGGCGGTCTTAAAATACCTGGAATGTAATTCAATAATAGCTGATAAGCTCAACAGCTTAACAGCTCGCCCGAAGGGCGCTAACTGGACATCTAATTATTATGAGTCACTATCCATTATCAATCATGAACCTGGTTAAAAATATCTCCCGGCTTCCGGGGATAGGAGAAAAGACTGCTGAACGCCTCACTATGCATATAATTCGTTCTCCGCTAAAAGAGGTTGAACAGCTTTCCCTGAGCATCCTGGAAACCAGGAAAAAAATAAGATCATGTTCCATCTGTTTTGGCCTGAGCGATAGCGATATCTGCAATATTTGCAGCGACAGGACAAGAGATAGCTCATTATTGTGTGTGGTGGAACAGCCTGCCGATATGGTGGCTATCGAAAAATCAGGGGCTTTTAAAGGAATTTATCATATTCTTCAGGGCGCTATGTCTCCGATGGACGGCATAGGGCCTGACGATATAAGGCTCAAGGAGCTGCTATCACGAATAAAAGATAATAATGCAAAAGAGATTGTCCTTGCAACTAGCACCACTGTTGAAGGTGAAGCCACAGCATTGTATATTTCTCAGCGTTTAGAAAATTATCCGGTTAAAGCAACTCGTATTGCTTCAGGAATACCGATAGGTGGTGATCTGAAATACATTGACCAGATTACCATAAAAAGAGCTATGGAAACACGGCATGCCATTTAATACAATAAAACCTTCAGATATATTTATTTGCAAAAAATGCGGTGATTGCTGCAAAGGATTCGGAGGAACATATGTAACAGCAGATGATATTGAAAAAATTGCAGCTTATATAAATACAGATCCAAAGAAATTTGTTTCAGACTGCTGCCTTAAATCAGGAAGTAAACTGGTGCTTGCACAGGGCGCTGACGGTTACTGTATCTTCTGGGATGATCTTTGCACCATACATCCGGTTAAACCACGCATGTGCAGGGCATGGCCGTTTATAGAAAGCGTGCTGACAGATATAAACAACTGGCGTATCATGGCTGCATCATGCAAGGGCATCCGAACTGATGTGCCTGATAATCTAGTGCAGGAATGTATCCGGTCGGTTCGCGAACATAATTCTCTTACCTAAAACAATAGTAACGGTTCACAGTTTACGGTTTACGGTTGATCAAAACATAAAACTGTTAACTGTAAACCGACAACCGTAAACTGTTACATAATAATTGCCATGATAGGAATATTTGACTCAGGAATAGGCGGGTTAACGGTTGTAAAAGCAATAATGGAGAATCTCTCCGGTTATGATATCATATACTTCGGAGATACCGCCCGCACACCATACGGAACCAAGAGTTCTGAAACAGTCAAGAAATACGCTCTTGAAAACACCGAGTTTCTTTTAAGCAAGGGCGCAAAAATCGTTGTAATAGCATGCAATACAGCTTCAAGTGTTGCCACGGAAAGCGTAGCTGAAAATTTCGATGTTCCGATATTTGAAGTTATTACGCCGGCAGTTGAACTTTCAATCAATACTTCTCATAAACCATGTATTGGAATCATTGGAACCAGAGCAACAGTCAAAAGCGGTATATATGAAAAAAAAATAAAGGAAATGAATCCGCATGCAAGGGTTTACTCAAAAGCCTGCCCACTCCTTGTCCCCCTGGTTGAAGAAGGCTGGCTTAAAAACCCTGAAACAAAGATGATTGTTAAAAAATATCTGCATCCATTGAAAGTCAGACAGATAGACACGCTTATTCTTGGCTGTACTCATTATCCTTTATTAAAAAATATCATTCAAAAAAAAATAGGTAAGAAGGTAAACGTCATTGACTCTTCTATTGCTGTTGCGAGCAATGTAAAGGCATTTTTGGAAAAGCATCAGGAAGTTGACGATCTGCTTGGTAAAAAAGGCAGGTGCGGTTTTTTTGTATCAGACGTAACCGAGCAGTTTGAAAAAACAGCAACAAGCATGTTTAAAAGAAATATTCATCTAGAACATGTTAAAATATAAGTAACTACTCAGGTGTTTAGACTGAAGGCTATAGGCTGAAGGAATCAGATGATTCCTGAGTGTTATTCTTTATGTTTAGGACAAAATTTCCGGCTGCTTTAAGAAAATATTGGCGTCTGGGAGTCTTTTCCCTAAAAGTCTTCAGTCTTCAGCCTAACCAACCTAAGTATTATCTCGTTAATGCATAGTTCGGACCTGCAATCAAAAGATTGTTGGTAATTGTAGATTGTATCTTCTCCATTCTGCTCCCAAAAAAAATGTTTCTTATTAAGCCGCGACCGTATGCCCCTAAAACCACAAGGGCATCATGCGGCACATCATAAATGTTTTCTTCAAACTTTCCCCTTTCAAACATATGCCACTCAGTCACATAATGATCCATTTCTTCCTCAAGATTTTCATTTTTGATTATCTCTTCATACGATTCCTTTGAGACATTTTCCATATGGGTATAAACACTCAGCGGCATTTCAGATGCTCTGCTTATACGAAATCCAAGCTTCAAAGCATTTATTGCATTTGCCGAACCACCGAAGAATACCGCAATGCTTCGCCATTTTTTAAAAACAGGGCTGGTTATAAGAACCGGAAACCTGGCAGAATTTACAATACGTCTGACTCTCGGCCCTATATAGCCAAGACCAATCTTTGAAGACAAATCGCTTATACTTCTGGGGCAACACATAAAATCAAAATTAGTTGCTATATCCGGAAGAGTTGATGCTGTATAATTCTTCGGCTCCAGAAATCTTGCTTTGATTTTACCCTGGTCAAGCAGTTCCTTTGCATGTTTTAAAGCGGTTTCCGGTGAGGTCAGATAAGAGTTATCAAGATCAATCTGGACAACATCGTTTTCAAAATACATCAAAAACTTTGTGAACTCAGGCATGTAGATAATCAGTGAAGCTCCTGCTTTCTTGCAAAAGTATATAGATTGCAGTAAAGTTTCCCTTCCAAGAGGAGTATTTCGAAAAATATGAAATAGTTGAGCATCCATCACTTCTCCTTAAATAATAAATCAATTTTTACAGGACGGTCTGAACCATCAATTCCTTGCGATATTTATCCAATAGCGTAGCCTTAGAAATCATACCTATAAATTTTCCGTTTGCAATTACCGGCATGGAAAAAAGCCGATTCATATCCATTTTACGTAGCACTTCAGACAAATCATCGTCAAGATATACAACTTTAACATCAGTATCCATTATCTGGCCCAAAACCACTGCATCGTACATCAGCGGATTGAAAAGATGGGGCCTTATGTCATCCAGATGAATCATTCCCAAAAAATTACCGGTATTCTCATCCTCAACAGGAAAATAATTCCTGTGAGATTTTTTTACTATATTAATAAAATCCCTGAGCAGCATATTCTGTTTAACAATTATACAATCTTTCTCAAGCAGCTCCTGAACGCTCAGATCAGATAGAACTCTCGCATCTGTGCCCGGTCTTAAAAGCTGACCTTTTTCAACCAGCTCTTTCAGGTAAAAAGAAACAGGCTCAATATAGTGGCAAAGTGTAGTAGAAATAACTGAAACTATTATAAGAGGAAGAATAACTTCATAACTTCCTGTGATTTCGATAATAAGAAAAATTCCTGTTAGCGGAGCATGAAGCATTCCGCTGATAAGTCCCGCCATGCCTAATAAAGCAAAGCAGCCTTCATTTACCCATGGAACTGAAGGCCAAAGTAAAACAAGCCCCCGGTGATAAGTCAGACCCGCCAGGCTTCCTATAACAAGACATGGGGCAAATATTCCGCCGGATCCTCCCCAGCCGAGAGTCAAAGAAGTCGCAAGAATTTTTGCAAAAACAGCCAGGGTAACAATACCGAATCCTTGTGTAAATGCCCCTTCTATCATTGCTCTGACAGAATGATACCCCTCGCCAAGCACGATTGGAAGGAACACACCGATTATGCCAACCGCACAACCTCCGGCAGCAGCGCGCACCCATATGGGAAAGGGAGCCTTTTTAGAAACCCCGTGCATTGACCTCAGAAGACGGGTAAGAAGTACAGACGCAACCGCCGAAATTATTGCCAAACCAATACAGGCAACAATATCTAAATGACCAATATGGAATAAACGATGGCTGAATGCAATCTGGTTCCCCTGGAGTATTCTGCTTATCTCAGTGCCTGCAACAGAAGCAATTGCTATTGGAACAATATTTACAGCTTTCCACTCTCCAAGAATTACTTCAATAGAAAATACCATCCCTGCAATGGGAGCATTGAAAATAGAAGATATTGCACCTGCAGCACCGCAGCCAACAATAGTAACGCGCTGGCGGTCATTTAAAGAAAAAAGTTTTGCAATATTTGAACCAATAGCTGCTCCACTCATAACCACAGGAGCCTCAGGGCCTGCCGAACCTCCGCTGCCTATGGTAAGACAGCTTGATATCAGGCGAGAAAAACTTGAACGAAATCGCATCAAGCCGCCATAACGTGATACGCTGTAAATTACTTCGGGCACGCCGTGTCCGGCGCCTTCTTTTACCATTTTGTCCAGGAAGAGCGCAGAAAGAGCCGCCCCAATTGCAGGCATAATAAATGACCACCAATAATGACGAAAATGATGTAGCCATTCAAACATCGCAATAAGCGACCGGTTAAGGGCAACAGCCGCCAGCCCGCTGCAGGTGCCTACAATAACGGCTATCAAAATGAGAAGAAGACGGTCGTCGAGGCGAAAAATGGTCCAGCTTGAAGGATGTCGCCAACGTCTTAAAATGCGCATATTTTCAAATACCTAATTATGATCTGCCTTGTCGAGTAGCTTTTCGCTGTCAGCTATTCTCGATAAAAATGAAGAAGTATCCGGATATGTTCTCAAAAATTCGACAAATGAGTCATCACGCACACAAAAAGCAAGCCTTGAAAGAAGATGTAAATGATTTTTTATAGATGTGCTTAATAGAATGAACATAACAAACACCACCCTGTCATCAACGGCCTCAAAGTCTATCGACTTTTCAAGAAAACACGTAGTTATTAAAGAATTATCTATTTCTTCCGGCAGGGGGGCGCGTGGATGAGGAATAGCAACGCCCTTGCCTATGCCTGTTGATGTTAAAGCTTCTCTTTCGAGCAGCCTTTCATATAGCCCTTCCTTATTTATTGCCGGAATAGGCACTTTATCCACTGCCGACTTAAGAACTGATTCAACATCATCGCCCTTAATATCATGAAAAACTCCCCCAAGTTGCATTGCAGGCAGAAGATTTGTCAGCCCGAAGTTCTGTTCTTTTTTTCTTTCCTTATTTGGCAAAGAAAATCGCAGGCCGTGATTAAATGCCCATTTTTCAAGAATAGACTCTTTAAATATACAACCATTTCCGCTTCTGTGTATCGGTATTCTGCCCTGACGTATCCAACGATCTACAGTGCTAACAGGAAGATCAAGGCACCTTGCCATATCGTTTAAATTAAGTTTCATATTACAAATAAAAGGATAAGACTGATCATATTAATTAATTGACAAAAATTACCTGTTGAATAAATTGAAAATATTTATCCTTCATTGCAAAAATGTCAAGTTTAATAAAGGTCTTAAATGCATTCATCTTAAAATTCTTACAGTATCGACAATTTTCTTCAATGATATTGATGAGTTTAGAAAGCCGTCAAAAGTTATTAAAAAAATGGTAACGCTTTAGCTTTTTGAAAATATACTTGTTAGTGATCTTTTGCTTTATTTTTTATGAAAAACGGGATTATATATGAAAATGAAGGTATCCTGCACGATAAGTCAAAAGTAGTTTACACTTTGTTGATTTTGTATTTTGGCAGTGAAATTTGAAACTAGAAATTGGAAATTGGAAAAAATACAAAGATGTAGATGCCTTACCTAATTTCAAATTTCAAATTTCTAATTTCCAGTTTCGACATCGGCATTCAATTCGACAACACACGCTTTTTCGAAAACAGTGTAAACTGGCGAATGAAGGATGCCAAAGGTTTATATAATTATGAATGATGTAAAAAAATCGTACGAAATGATTGCAGATTTTATTACAGGTGAAATGGTGCCGGACATTGGCGCTGAGGAGAACAGACAGGATGTTGAACGATTTTTGGTTAACGAAAAAGGATTTTCCAAAGAAGATATTGAGGTCGATGTCGATATTGAACTTGTTCTTGCAGGCGAGCCTTACAAATCGCAGATAGACCTTGTTGTCTGTGTTGATGGGACAAGATATATGGCGATAAAATGTGCTGCAGCTTCACTGGGCTCAAGGGAAAGGGAAATTATTGCTGCTTCAAGACTACTTGAAAGCCATCAGATCCCTCTTTCTGTGGTTTCAGACGGTAAGACCGCGATAGTACTTGATACTGTTTCCGGCAAAAAGCTTTGCGAGGGTTTAAATGCTGTTCCTTCAAAAGATGATTTAAAAGAAAAATTAAATTCTTCAGAACTTATTCCTTTGCCGGCTGAAAAACTTGAAAAGGAAAAACTTATTTTCCGATCATATGATGTAATGAATGTAAATGTTCAGCGCAATATATAAAACTATAACAACACGTTAGCGCTTTTAAATATTATTTTTTGACAGGATTTACAAGATATTCAGGATTTAAATTATTGTAGCCGTTCACGGCTTGAAACTTGAAATTGGAAATTGAGAAGAACAGTACAAAAGCATGAAGGCCAAATTTCTAATTTCAATGTTCCGTGAACGCTTACAAATCTTGTTTATCCTGTTATCCTGTCAGATTCTTTTTCAAAAGGCTAAATCGTTACAAACTATAGCGTTGCGTTAATGACGAACGTATATTACTGGCCGGCTACTTCTTTGCCGCAGTGTTTACATATCTTTGCCCTTTTCTTGATTGTCTCGGCACAGAAAGGGCATTCCCTTGTAAAATTTCTATCGTGTATTTTTTTTATAGCTTTATCCACTTCTTTTTGAATAAGTTCATTCCCAAACTTGGGGTTTTTGATCGGTTCTATTGCATCCAGCCCTCCAATATCACCTACCATTTCAGCCGCTTTTAGCCTAACCCTTGCCGGTTCCGTGGCGTCTAAAAGCATTCTTACTATATTTACCTCATCTTTTTCCACATAACAGCCGGCAAGAATTGAAAACCCTTTCTTTATTGCCTCTTTAAGAACTTCCTGTTGCATAAGGACTTGTTCATCGATAATCTGACCTTCGCCACCATAAGGACTGAATACAGGCATAAGTTCAAATTTATCTTCGCCTGGATAGCTCATGCATCTGTAGGAAGCATGGTGTCCGACGTGTTCTTCTATATTTTTCCAACCTTTTTTATATAAAGGGCATTCATCATTAAAACATACATAAAGATAAGGAGCTCCCCATCCAAGCCCGTCGCTAAAGGAAATTGGCGGAACTTCCCACAGGCTCATTTCCTGGTTGCAATGAGGGCATTTTGGTTTTTCTTGAGACATTATTTTTTCTAGAACTTGTTCTTTTGTTTCCATTATTTATTCTCCATTGTATGTATATTTTTGTCCAAATATTCTGACAACTGTGCTTCATAAATACAATAATTATCTGTTATTGCGTAAAAAATACACTAAGCCATATTTATGACTTGTCAATAAATATATTAAATCCTAAATTAAGCGATTGTTGAGTTTGTCGAAAATGCAAATTTTACATCCCATTATGCAACAAAGGCTTTAAAGGGTAAAGGACTAAATAAATTTATGAAGTGAAATATAATAAGAGCAAAAAATGGCTGTGCGTTGACCTTGAGACCTTGGAGTACAGTGAGGCATGGGATCTGCAGACAAGTCTTGTTGACGCCGTAAAAAAGAGAATTATTGACAAGGATGTCATCCTGCTGCTGGAACATCCACCTGTTTTTACGCTTGGCCGCAGGGGCGGATTGGATGATCTTACAGTTCCCCGGGATGTGCTTGAAAAATCAGGAATTCCAGTGGTTCAGGTGGAAAGAGGCGGAGTTATTACTTTTCACGGGCCGGGCCAGCTTATTATGTATCCAATAATTGACCTTAATGCCGCCAAGATGAGAGTGGTGGATTATGTTGAAAAACTCGAAGAAGTCATGATCAGAGCGGTTGCGGATTCGGGAATTATAGCTGAGAGGAATTCGCTTAATAGGGGAATATGGGTTGGAAATAAAAAACTGGGAAGTATAGGAATAGCAATTAGAAGGGGAATATGTTTTCATGGCATGTCTTTAAACGTTAATATTTCAATGAAGCATTTTGGCTGGATGAATCCATGCGGTCTAAGGGAGATAGGAACAACATCTATGAAACAGGAGCTCTCGCGAAAAGTATCAATGAGCAAGGTATGCGGGGCAGTAAAAAATCATGTGGAAACTGTTTTTGGAGTTAATCTTATAAAAACAAGTTTGCCGGAACTATTAAAGAAATTGTAGCCGTTCACGGCTTGAAACTTGAAATTGGAAAGTAGAAATTAGGGAGAGATGGTAGCCGTTCACGGCTTACAAGATATTAAACAAACATTATGAGTCAACGTCAGATATCCAAAAAACATGTCAAAAAACCCGACTGGCTGAAACGGAATCTGCCATCAGGTCCCACATATGAAAAAGTAAGAAAACTGCTGAGCAAAAGCGGGCTTCATACAGTATGCCAGGAAGCCAAGTGCCCGAATATCTGGGAATGCTTTGCCCGACATACTTCCACATTCCTGATTATGGGGCCGAACTGCACGCGTAACTGCAGTTTTTGCGCGGTTGAGCAGGGCTCTTTAAGTCTACCTGATCCGGAAGAACCTGCAAGGGTTGCGGAAGCCGCACGAGAAATGAACCTGAAATATGTTGTCATAACCTCTGTTACAAGGGACGATCTGCCTGACGGAGGTGCCGGTCATTTTGCAGAAACCGTCAGGCAAGTGAAAAATAAAATTCCAGATGCGCATGTAGAAATTTTGATACCGGATTTTCTGGGAGATGAGAGAGCACTTAATACAGTCATGGAATCCAGCCCCGATGTTTTAAATCACAACATTGAAACAGTAAGCCGTCTTTATCCTTTAGTGCGGCCTGAAGCAGATTACCGCCGTTCACTTGCAGTCCTAAGACAGGCCAAAAAAATAAACACCTCTGTTTTCACAAAGTCAGGCCTGATGCTTGGCCTTGGAGAGCTTCCCGGAGAAGTCGAGGAAACGCTGAAAGATCTAGTCGAAGCCGGCTGCAATATGCTGACAATTGGACAGTATCTTCAGCCTTCAAAAAAACACATAGAGGTTGATCGTTTTGTTTCTCCCGAGGAATTTGATGACTGGAGAAAAACTGCTCTTGAGACAGGTTTTTCCGAAGTTGCCGGCGGGCCTTTTGTCAGAAGTTCTTATCATGCAAAGGAACTGTATAAAAAAGTTAAATATTAGCTTGTACTGAGGAATATTGAAATTAGAAATTTCTACTTTCCAATTTCAAGTTTCAAGCCGTGAACGGCTACGATTGGGCAAAAAGGAGGTATTTTCAAATGTCTCGTAACATGAGCATCGAAATGGAACCTATAGGTTTTGTGCAGACTGATGCCGAAAAAATTCCCCGGCATTGGAGCATTTCGGATGAGGAGGGGACATTAGTTATTTATGAAAAATATCTGCATGGACTCAAAGATATCAGAGCCGGCCAACGCATTGTCGTGATTTTCCATTTCCATCGAAGCCCGAAGTTCACTTCACAGTTTCTCAGCCAGACACCTCCACACCGTGAAGAGCAACTGGGCGTTTTCAGCATTTGTTCGCCAATCCGACCCAATCCCATCGGCATGTCGGTTTTGGAAGTTCTCAGGAGGGAAGACAACGTCATTTACGTCAAAGGACTGGACATGCAAGATGGGACACCTGTTCTGGATATCAAACCCCATGTTGAAGACAAACACAGTTGTCCGAGTTTCGAGGGCAAACGGTGAATTTTCCTCCAGCTTTCAAAGTCAACGGAAAATCTGGACATTCTACTCGCGAGACATGCTTCACATTGTCAACCAAAAAAATGGTTTTACCTGCTATTGTTATATTGAGCAGTAATTTATTTTGGTGGTGATATACCATCACGACAAACTGCCGAGATCTTAACCCTTACGATATTCAGAATTATCTCGTTCCCCAGTCAGCTATGCAGGATACAGAACTTATTTCACTTAGAGAGAGATACATTGAAGACCTGAAAGTTAACAGCATAATGTTAGTCCGCAATCAGAAACAAACTGGTCGTACTGAAACCCAGTCTTTCAAAGTCCAAAAATCCAAAGCTATTATTGACCAAATCGACCACGTTTTAGCAAAACACTACGGCTTTACCGACGAAGAACTCGACTTCATCATAAATTACGACATCAAGTATCGTATGGGATTGAGCTGAGAGGTGGACACAATAAACCTGAAGAAAAACAACCCGAATTATCCCCCAGCATTGAAGCAGCACCTGGGCATAGATGCTCCGGACGCGATCACAGCCATCGGAAAGCTCGACATCCTTCGCCATAACTCAACATCTTTTTTTGCTCGACAAAATGTCCGGGCGATCTGATAGTAAAAACCTATGACATTGCACAAATTTTAAGGGATACCGGCATAACAGTCATCAGCGGATTTCATTCGCCCATGGAGCGTGAATGCCTCACAATACTTTTACGCGGCACCCAGCCCGTCATCATCTGCCATGCCAGAAGTATCAACAACATGCGGATAAACAGAGAATACAAAAAGCCACTGAAAGACGGGCGGCTGCTTTTTCTCTCTCCATTTGATAAAAATCAACAACGCATTTCCGCCAAGAGTTCACATTACCGCAATCTTTTTGTGGCAGCCATGTCTGCTGCTATTTTCGTAGCCCATGCTGGCCCTGCCAGTAAGACAGAATCGTTTTGCAAAGAGATTATCTCCTGGCAAAAACAAATTTATACATTTGACAGTGATTACAACAAGAACCTTATCAAAATGGGTGCCCGGCCGGTAAACATGGACAATGTTTCCCTGTGGGCAAATTTATTTGCAGCAAATAATGAATAACGGCTGAAGAGAACGACATGTTATTCACGTCTTCACGTTGTAAAAAATAGGAGACTGGAACGTCTGTTTGTAAATTATTTAATTATTACTTGAACTTTTAAATAGTTTTGAATAGTCTATAGTTACGTTGCGTTAATATTTCTTCTTCTTATTATTATTATTATTATTATTAGAAGCCAACCGTTTTATGAGGCTATTATGAAAGCAGAATTGAGCGGGATAAATATTGTAATACTCGGCAGCTTTAATCCAAAGATATTTCAACCAGCTTGGTTTGCAGCAAATGAACTTATAAGAAAACTTGAGGCTGAAGAAGCGGATACAGAAATTATTCATAATGATATTTCAATATTCCGTATTGGGGATTGGCTACGGTTGGAAGTTACAAGAGATCGATTTAATGCGTCAACTGAACAGGAAGCATATTTTGAAGTGCTAGTTGACTTTGTGCTGGGCACATTTAGCTTATTGTCTCATACACCGGCTGGTATTCTTGGAATTAATACGGCTATGCATTACCGGGTAAAAAACGAAAAGCTTTGGCACGAGATAGGCGATAAGCTGGCCCCAAAAGAACCTTGGAAGTTATTAATGCGGGCTCCAAGGCTGACAAGAGTTGAAATGCAGGATGTTAGGGTAGATGGCCCTAAGGGATATTTGAGAGTTCGGGTCGAACCATCAACTCGAATCACGCCGGGAATATTTATAAACACCAATGATCATTATGAAGTTGATGGCCCTAAAAATGCTACGGGCTGCTCAGAATTAATGGAAATCCTTAATACCAATTGGAAAAATTCGGTTTATAGTGTTGGAGACATAGCCAAAACAATCATTGGTTAAAAGGAGAAAAGATGCAACTTGCAAGGTTTGAACAGTGTGACCAGGAAAGACTTAGAATAGCTTCAGATAATAGCGATATTAACGATTCTGAAGAGGAAGGGAAAATTGTTCCTTCATTATACATGGATCGTAAATGGAAAGTCATTACAAATCCGAATATCACTTCATACGGCCAACTAACTTTTCAAGAATGCGGATTTATAGCTCCTCAAGAGGAGGCACCTGTTGATAGTAAAATCAATTCGACCTATATAGATATTGATAATAAATCCAATTTACTTCAAAAGGAAATACCTGAGTCTCCTATTGTTTGGTATCCATTAAAACATCAAAAAACCACAATGTTTACGTCATTAAAAAAATGGCGGGGTGTTGTTCTTAAAACCTATAAGGATTGTTTCCTATGCAGACTCGTTGATCAAGATGGCAATTCGCCAGATGAGGAGGCAGAGATCCTCCTGACAGAAATATCAGACGAAGATTTACAATTAATTGATATTGGCGCTGTATTTTACTGGAGTATTGGCTATCAAATAAACCCATCAGGTACTCGCACCAGATCCTCGATTATCAGATTTAGGCGGCTTCCGGTTTGGAGGTCTGAAGAGCTATCCGAGGCTCAAAAGAAGGCCGAAAAAACACTAATAACGCTTGGTATTACCTGATACAGATGTTGACACCGCCTCTTAAAGAAGAAGTTGAAATATCAATATTTGGTCCAGGATATGGAGAGTGTATTTTAGTCCATGCCGGTTTTAATGATTGGATAATTATTGATTCATGTATCAGCCCCTCATCAAAAGAACCATGTGCTATTGAATATTTATCCGGCATCGGAGTACCGTTAGATACAGGTGTAAAACTGGTTATCGCTACCCATTGGCATGATGACCATATTAGGGGAATCGGCAAAACTGTTAACTCCTGTTCAAATGCAACATTCGTATGCTCAGATGGGCTTTTAACAAAAGAATTTATCACATTTATAAAGGCATATGGAGCAAGGCCTGGCTTGACTGAAGGCGTAAACGAATTCGATATTGTTTTAAAGTCGTTGGAAACTTCTCATAGAACGCCGAAATATGCCAGTGCAGAAAAAGCCCTTTGGAAAAGAAATGGACCAAATGGCAAGCCTTCTTGTTGCATTACAGCATTATCACCTGCTGATTTTGCAATACATCTGGCTAAGATTCAGCTAAAGGAACTTTTCCCACAAGAAAATACAACAAAGCGAGATGTTGTAGCGCCTCAACCAAACAATGTCGCCGTTGTTATTTGGCTTGAGGTCGGAGATATTTGCCTGCTTCTTGGCTCTGACCTTGAAAATTCCCCAGACAAAAGACATGGATGGGCGGCTATTGTTGATTCAAACCTGCGTCCAGGAGGTATAGCTTCAGTTTTTAAAATCCCACATCACGGCTCTAAGAACGCCGATTTGCCAGAAGTGTGGCAGAAGATGTTGATAAAAAACCCTTTAGCGGTAATGACACCATTTTCAAAAGGAAATGTTAGTCTGCCAACCCTTAAAGATATCAACAGAATTAAAAGTCAAACTTCTGAAGGTTACATTACAGCACCGCCAAGAGTAAAACGCGTTAAGAAGCCCAAAATAGTTGAACAATTTGTAAAAGGTGCCACCAAATCAATATACCAAGTTAATAGTTTTTTTGGTCATGTCCGTTTTCGAGCTGATTTAAAAAGCCGGCCAATAGACTGGAAAACAGAACTTTTTCAATCGGCCACTTCCCTTAATAGCTTGAAAGTGTAATTTTCTTAGATAGTCTGCCCCCTGACACGAGAAGCTTGATCACATCTTGATCCATAAAAATTTCGGGTTAACTATTGGCTGCGAAGGTATAATTACCCTTAAAAAACTCCTCCACATACCAGTCTATCTGGCCGTCATCAGACAGTACCATGTCCAGAAGACGGACAGATCCGAGCAACCTGCCTATCATGTCCAGTTTTTCCTCAATAAGAGCCTGGTCAAACTTTTTTAATTCACCCCTGACCATATCGCCTTTTTGTTCTACCTTGAACAACAGCTTTTTGAGAATTAATGAAATTAGAGTTGCCCTTCTGGACCTCCTGCCTATGTCGGCAGCTCCTCCTTTGAAATAAAAGGTGATATAGTTATCATTTACGACAGGGCCGCAATATGTATCGATTGTTGCGAAGTGATATCCCAGACGTGAGTTGAAATTTAAGTATTCACCCGAAATGACAGCGTAATTTGGCCCTCCCATGCGGCCTTCTTTTAATGGGTCCCGAAATACCGATTCTGCAACAATAGAAGCAAGCCCGCCCCAGTTTATTCCTATATCGCCGGACCACTCTATGTCTTTGTGAGTCATTCCATTTAGCAATGCTTTGAAAGGTACGGAAATTACATCTTCTTTTTGCGCTTCGCGCGCTTCATGACCGATCGAGAGACCGCCTCCCAGGTCAATGACGTAAATACTTAGAGGTAAAGAGCTATAAAGGCGGATAGCGATATTTTCTTTAGATTTAATATCATCACTAATCCAGAACATTTTACGCATTGACATCTCATGTGCAAAACGGATTATATCGTGAATTGTCCGGCAGGAATCCGGATTAAAATTATCCTGCTTGGGATCTAAAAGATTCAATGGCGCAATCTTCTTCAGGGCAGCCTGGGACGCCTTGTACGTTGGGCTCCCCTTCATTGGATTGATAGCTTTTTTTTCCTTCAAAAGCTTTTCCACGCGGCCTTTATAAACAATCCTGTTAGTAGCGTCCACTGTAATCTCGTCGCTATGTTCAATTAAAGAGGTGGCATTATGTGTTCCTACAAGTGTGGGTACTTGAAATTCCCTGGCCACAGAAGCCATGTGTCCTGTAACACTTCCCACATCGGTAACGATTGCCCTGGCACGTCCCATTACAGGAACATAGCGGGGTGATGTTTGATGGGCTATCAAAATGGCGCCTTTGGGTATATCATAAAGATTGTGATCTGATTTCAAAACATATGCTAAGCCTGAGGCGGTCCCCTCTGAAGCTGAAGCGCCGCCTTTAATCAGAACAGGGTGATCAGCAAGCTCTTTTTCGGTGACATCTGGAGATGTTTCTGCAGGAATAAACTTTAATGACTTCTTCAAAGGCCGTGCCTGTAATATGTAAAGCCTGTTTTGCCTGTCTATGGCCCACTCGATGTCCAGAGCAACGCCATAATGACTTTCCAGTTTCAAGCCGTAGTCAACCAGAGTCTTTATCTGTTCAGGCTCAAGACACGCTTTGTCCTTCAAGTCATCGGATACAGCTTCATCCTTTGTTCCTCCTTCTGCATCGGTTTTGCAAATGGTTCCTTTGGTTGCGATTTTTGATTTTTCAATCTGCCTGGTCTGTTTATTAACCTGGTAAAAGTCGGTGTCAGTTGAACCATCCACTGCGCTTACCCCTAATCCCCATACAGCACTGATCATAATTACTGCATGGCGGCTGTCATTCGGGTCAACAGTGTACATAACCCCGCCGACTTGAGCATCTACCATTATTATACAGGCCACGCTCATGATTACGTCCTGATCCAGATATCCCCTGCTGCGGCGGTAGTAAAGAGCCCTTGAGTTAAAGGTGCTTGACACAACTTCTTTGTAAGCATGGACGAGATTTTTTTCGGTTACGTTTAAAACTGTGGAGTGCTGGCCGGCAAAACTGGCCTCAGAATCTTCACTGGTTGCGCTGCTTCTGACCGCGAGTCTTATATCTGATCCTAATTTATGCTTAAGTTCAATGGCTGCATTGCGCAATTCTCTTTTTAGATCATCCGGCAGTTCAGCATTCAATATAAGAGACTGAATTTCCGGGCTGATTTTCATAAGTGTCTCGGTATCATTGACATCCAGTCCCCTCAATTTACTGTCTATCAATTTTGAAAGATCGTTATGATCAAGAAAGTGCTGGCAAGCATAAGCTGTCACCGCAAAACCCTGCGGCACGGGAAGGCTGACTCTGTTATATACTTCGCCTAAATTGGCTGCCTTGCCGCCAACCTCAGCCATGTTGTCCCTGCTTAGCATCTCGAGTGGAAGGATCAGGTTTGTTTTGTCGATTTTTTTCTTTTGCTCTAAATCTTTAAGGATGGTGGTGCCTATATTTTCAGCAGCATCAAAGAGCCGAGGATATTCTCCCCCTGAAAGTGCGTTCAGGTCTTCAACAATACTGTAAACCTCGCCTATCAATATTTCAGACCGGATAAGCACATAGGCCAGGGTAAAAGGCTTGTCCCTGTAAAAGACATGCTCAAGATCTGTGATTATTTCAAGAGCCCGATTGTTTGAAATCAATATTCTTCTAAAACATTCATACTTTCGTTTAAATATGCTTTCGTCGGGCGAAATGCGGTCACCGATCTTACTCTTTCTGAACAGATCAAATAAGTTGAACATAAAAAATCCTTCAACAAAAAAGGCACCCCGCGCCAATTTGACGGAGTGCCCTTTTTTGTTATAAAATATTCAGCTAAACTACAGTTACATTTACAGCGGCAGGACCCTTTTGCCCTTGCTCGATGTCAAATGTAACTTTATCGCCCTCATTAAGGGATTTAAACCCAGATGTGTTGATTCCTGAATGATGAACAAATACATCCGGACCATCTTCCTGTTCAATGAATCCAAAACCTTTTTGGTTACTGAACCATTTCACAATTCCATTAGCCATAGTGATAATCTCCTTTCAAAAAAATTCTAATGGTTCCAAACTTCAGGTTATTGTCA
>JAJSZW010000031.1 GCA_030262895.1 Deltaproteobacteria bacterium
ATTGATTTTATTAATTCCGTATTCTTCTTTGCTTTCCATCCAAGAGTAAGGACTCCGTAAGCATAGGAACTATCTGTAAAAATTTTTACCGGAAGATCGGTTCTTTTTAATTCCAGCAAAGCTACTCGAATAGCTTCAAGCTCCGCAATATTGTTGGTTGCAGAACCTATATATTTTGATATCTCCTTTTCATGGCTTCCATAAAGCAACAAAATACCTATCCCTGAAGGGCCGGGGTTGCCGGAAGATGCCCCGTCTGTGTAGATGCAGATCATATCCTGCTCTACCGGAGGTTGTTTTTCTAATTTCAATACCTTTTTTTTGCTTGTTCTAACCGAATTTTTTTTATTAGAAACTTTTTTATTATCCTCCCGTGGATCAATGGGTTTAACGTTGTCTTTATTCACCCAGTACTCATAATCCTGCTCAAGCTGATACTTGATTAACACTTTGCCGTTTTTAACAATCGGCCGCCCGTTATTGTCGGTATTCAGCCAGACCTTGTTTTTTCTGAACTTCATACGTTTCCAGCCTGTTTTTTCTTTTTCCAAAACAAAGTCTCCTGTAACACTTTAGTAGGGGCGATCCTTGTGATCGCCCTGATTAGGGCGAATACAAGATTCGCCCCTACTTTAAACAAAATCTTGTTTATCCTGTTATCCTGTCAGAATTTTTTCAAAGGGCTAAAGTATTATCAATATTCAATTACGGTATAGATGGAACATTTTGCTTATTTCAACAAACTCATTTAGATTATCTTGCCAGGATCCTGCTATTTCATCTATATCGTCATTTTTTTCTATGCGCCGCCGTATTTCCTTGTCTCCAATTATAAGGTCTATGGGAAGTCTTTTAGATTCATACTCATAAGGAGGCTGTTTCCACTCGAACTCACCTTTATGATGGAAACAGACCGACTTGAGTAATTTAATGGAAGTAATATATGGATTAAATTTATTCGGATCAGTTATGTGAATTTGAAATCCTCTGCATAGAGTTCCCTTCCACTTGTTTGACGTGGGCTCAAATACATTATATCTGAGTATCGCTCCCTCCAATTTGCTGCCCCCAATGTCGGAAAAAACTTTTTCAGCATCAATAAAAGGAGCGCCAAAAACCTCAAAAGGCTGGGTTGTTCCCCGCCCCTCAGAAACATTTGTGCCTTCCCAAAGCACCTGGCCAGGATAAACCATTGCAGATATGGTGGTTGGAAGATTTGGTGATGGAGGAATCCAGGGAAGACCAGTATCATTAAAATGCATATTCCTGTCCCAGCCTTTCATCGCAATAACCTCAAGATCACAACCTGTTCCATAGTAATTATTGAATAAAAGGGAAAGCTCACCCATTGTCATCCCATGACGCATAGGAATAGGAAAACGCCCTACAAATGACTTGCATTCCGACGACAGGCAGTTGCCTTCTACCACAGAGCCGCCGACAGGATTAGGACGGTCAAGAACTACTACTTTTTTGCCGAATTTTTTTGCGGCTTCAAGACAGTAGGACATCGTATAAATGAAAGTATAAACACGGGTTCCGACATCCTGCAGGTCAATAATAAGCAGATCAATGGGATCAAACATTTCTTTTAAGGGTATTCGAGTTTGGCCGTAAAGGCTGAAAACAGGAATCTTTAATATCGAATCAATCATATCTTCCGACTCAATCATGTTGTCCTGTTTTTCAGCAAAAAAACCGTGCTGCGGTGAATATAATGCAGCAAGCTGACCGGGCATCTTTAAATTAATTAATTCGCTTGCATGGCGAAAATTCCTGTCCACTGAAGCGGAATTGCTTAATAACCCCAAACGGCAACCCAATATCCATTTGGGGGGGGACTCAATAAATCTTTCAAGACCTGTTTGAACGTAGATCATCTATCTAATATCCTTTAATTTCGGGCATAGTTCTAAGTTCGGCCAATAACAACTGTGCATGTCATAGTCGATTTTGGATTGGTATGCATTCCCACGCTGGAGCATGGGAACGAGAAATTTTATAACAAAAAGACAGAGCGAAGCGATTCCACAAATATTCAATTTTCAGTATTCAATTTTCAATTTCTTTGGTTTTCAATTTTTTTCAAGCCTTGCAACCGACTCTATGTGATATGTATGCGGAAACATATCAACCGGCTGCACTTCCAATACTTTGTAATTGTCTTTCATCATACCGAGATCCCTTGCCATTGTCGCTGGATTACAGGAAACATAGATAATTTTAGCCGGAGCCATATCAAGAATCTGTTTAACCACATTCTTATGCATCCCTGTCCTTGGGGGATCAATTATCATAACATCCGGCTTTTTTACATGTTCAAGACAATCCTTTATATCGCCAAGGATAAAACGACAATTTGAAATTCCATTATCTCGACAATTAGCTTCAGCGTCCTGTACTGCACTTTTAGAAATTTCTATTCCTGTCAACTCCTTTGCTGAATCAGCAAGAAAAATAGCTATCGTGCCTGCTCCGCTGTAAAGGTCAACAACATACTCTTCCCCCGACAGTCCGGCGTATTCCTTGACTTTTTTGTACAATATCTCAGCGCCCGATGTATTAGTCTGAAAAAAGGAATTTGCGGATATTTTAAACTCAAATAGAGCGATTTTTTCCTTTATAAATGGACTGCCTGCAAGAAGTATCTCATACTCTCCAACAGCAATGCCTGCCTTGCGTGTATTTATATTGTTTATTACAGACACGATTTCCGGGTATTTGGCTGTTAACAAGTCGGATAACGGCTTGACAATCTTGTTGGATTCTTCCGCAGTTACTATATTTACCATCCACTGGTCATAAGCCGCAGAATGTCTCAGCATAACAAAACGCCAGAAGCCGATGTGGCTTCGAAGCCCGTATACCGGAACATTTGACTCCTTGATATAGGTTCTAACATCATCGAGAATATTATTTCCAAGCGCGGGTTGAAGCAGGCATTTTTTGGTATCCAGCACCTTGTGAAAAGTTCCCGGCACATGAAGCCCAAGAGCAAAATTTAAATCTAAATTTTCCATGCCCATCTCATCAGGCATAAGCCATCTCCTGTCTGAGCAGGAAAACTCCATCTTGTTTCTGTATCCATAAATCAGCTTCGATGGTATTGTGGAATGGACGGTCACTCCCTTTATCATCCCAATATGCTCAAGTGAATCAACAACATGCTGTTGTTTGTAATCAAGTTGTTTGTCATATTTTAAAAATTGCCACTTGCATCCTCCGCACTGGCCGCTGTATATACAGGGAGGGTTTATCCTGAATGGTGATTCATCAACTATCTCGACAACACGGGCAACAGCAAAGTTCTTCTTTTTTTTTATTATGCGGGCAGTTACAATATCTAACGGAACGGTATGGTCGACAAAAACAGTGAACCCGTCTTTGCGTGCAATTCCTTTTCCGCCAAATGCCAGTTCGGAAATTTCAAGTTTAAGTTCTTGTCCTTTTTTAACAGACATATATAATCCTTTAACGCAATAGTTATGAAATTAAAAAATAAGTAGATAGATGATTATACCTAAAACAGAAATAAATTCAATCTGCAAAAAAATCTCGTTCAAGTCCAATGGTTTTCTTATTAAAGGAACTCTGCACCTGCCTGAGTTAAAGTGCCCTCCAGTCGTAATCGGAGTCCACGGACTTTTCAGCGACAGCAGCTCTCCCAAACAAATAGAACCGGCGAAAAAATGTAATGCACTGAATATTGCATTTTTCAGATTCGACCATCGAGGATGCGGGGAGAGCGAAGGTGTATTTAGAGACGTTACTTCTTTTGATGCCCGGCAAAGTGATCTTATCAATGCCGTAAAAACCGTTTATTCAAGAAATGACACAGGAAACAGGATCGGACTTTTTGGAAGCAGCCTGGGAGGAACTCTTTGCATATCTGTTGTAAACACTCTAAAGATAGAAGCTCTTGTTACCTTTGCCGCACCTGTACGAAGCAAACCATTAATAGAAGCGCTTGATAAATCAAACCATCTAAATGGTCTTCCGCTATCATTCTATAAAACAAATCTTAATTTTGACATTTCAGACAAGCTGCCGGATATTCATAATATTTTAATATTTCATGGAGATTCCGACAAAATAGTACCGCTATCAGATGCAAATGAGATATATTCAAAAGCTGGGAATCCCAAAAAATTAATCATACAATATCAAGGTGATCATCGCATGAGCAACAAAGACCACCAAACACAGTTTTTAAATGAGTCTGCCCTCTGGTTCAAAAAAAGATTTGCGACTTAACAGGGGTGCCGGTCATTCAGATGAAAGCTTCCCAACCGGCATGATGCATAGGGGGTATTCATATAAATCAAACTTCATAATTCTTTTGAGCTCATTATCATTAAAAGCCCCAATAACCAGTGTCCCAAGCTTTAAAGAAACAGCCTGCAAATAAATATTCTGGGCAGCATGCCCAACTTCAATGAAGACATATCTTATTCCTCTTTCCCCATACTTGACCGTTGTCCGCTCATAAATTGCACAAAAAACAATTACCGCAGCAGCATCACTTATCGGACTCTGATTTAAAGAAGCTCTGCAAACTTCAGCCCTTTTGTCACCATCAACAATCTTAACAAGGGTATTCTCATGTGGCCTGTATTTATAAATACCCTGGGAAAGATCTTTCACTCTTCCTGCAACAATATAAATTTCCAACGGGTAAAGCGCTCCTGCAGAGGGAGTTGTTCTGTATCCTCTTGAATCTGTAATTCCTTGAGCTGCCCATAAAAGCTGTGATATTTCGGCAAGAGATAATGGTTCATTTGAATAGCTTCTGATAGACCTTCTTTTTAATAATGCCATTTCAACCGATGTATTGCCGTCATAATAAGGGGCTGGTAATTTTATAATTCCCGAGGAGTTATTCATAGACATTGCTTCACATCTCCCTATTGGAAATACTGTTAAGATAAATATTATAACTGCTGCTAAATAATAAACCTTTATGCTATTATAACACTGTCTCAAAAAAAGCCCTCGCTTTCTCTCAGTGAATCTATGCGTTTATTTTATAAAGCTAACGTCTTACGATAATTAATAATATTATGCGTATAAAAAATATGGCCGAACAAATGAATGAACGCGGTGGCAACAGAAGAAAAGATTGGAGCTGCGGAATGTAACTAAAAGGCCAGGCTCTAAATAATGTTGGAGCCTGGCCTTTATATAATATATTACGGCTGTAAAAGCATGATTTTATTCAGCCTCCTCTTCCTTTGGTTTTAGGTGCTCGGGAATCTCCATTGCCTCAATCAAAAGCTCACTAAAAAATTTGACGTGCATTCCAAGCTTGTATTTATCAACGATATCCTCAACACCACTATGGCAGTTGTGGCAAGGCGTTACAATAGTATGAGCACCGGTTCTTTTAAAATTCTCTGACTGCAATCTAGCGCTCTGGACCCGAAGTTTCTTCCATGGCGGGCCGCAGTTAATGGTCCCTCCGCCTGCATTGCAGCAAAACGCATGCCTGTCATTTGGGATAAGATCTACAAAATTTTCACACACCGCGCTCATAATATACTGCAGTTTTGAGCCCAATCCCGCGTTTCTTATAACGT
This sequence comes from Deltaproteobacteria bacterium, assembly GCA_030262895.1. Classification (GTDB taxonomy): domain Bacteria; phylum Desulfobacterota; class Desulfobacteria; order Desulfobacterales; family ETH-SRB1; genus B13-G4. The sequence continues at coordinate 5,577 of JAJSZW010000031.1, forward strand.
TGCACGGGTACTGCGAAGTAATAGGGCCTTCGGCTTTTTTTGCTATCTTTATTCGGCCGCTTTTTATCAGATCATAATAAAATTCTATTGCATGAACTATCGGTATGGGGGGCTTCATCCATCCCATCCAGGTTGGGCCGTCATATTGAGCCCCCCTGAAAGCATGGCCGCATTCACCCATAACTATTTTTTTGACCTTGAGCCTTTGAGCTGTTTCATGATGAAGCCTTTCCACTCTGGCCATGATCTCAAAGTCCCCTGAATACATAGCCATATTACTGTTATCCCATCCGGCAGTGGCAGGCATTGTCCAGTCAAGACCTGCAACCTTCATGATTACCGTGATATTGCCAAGAAGCTGGGCTAAAAATTTTGGCTCAGGACCAATAACTGAATACATAATTTCAGCGCCTTCTTTTTCAAGTGGCAAACGAGCGCTTGGCACATATCCCTGTGCTTCTTCTTCCTGCCACTGGAGGGTGTCTATCCATTCATCCGGTTTTACCCACATCTGGTTCATTGTGGCAGCATGACTATGAACCGTATCTTGCAGGTAAAGAGGCACCATTCCCAGTTTTGCGCATATCCGCCGGACCACAAGAAGCATGTAGGCAATATCGATTCCAAATGGACAATACATACCGCAGCGACGGCAAAGATTACATTCCGTATGGGCGATTTGAGAACATCTTTTGATAAATGCGGCGTCAACCTTTCCTTTCTTTTCTAACATTACCCATATTGTATCTTTTACCTTTGTAACCGGAGCAAAACTTACATCCCGGTCGTTAGAAAGATACCAATGACATGCTTCTGCGCATAACCCGCAGTGAATACAGGTGTTAACATAAGTCCATAAACGACCGCCGGTTTCTTTATCTATAACTTCATTTATAACTTTTTCTATCTCTTCCTCGGTAAGCCTTGCTTCACACTGATCCAAGGCATCATCCACTACCGGTTCTCTTTTGACAATTGTGGGTTTCATAATATTCTCCTTAACATTGTATTGCTGTTAAATTCTTACCAATCCTTTGAATTCTTTACATGACCTTGTTCACTCCCGAAATATGCTCTTGTAAAAACAAAGAAGAGCATGTGGCTTAGCCTTGTAAAAGGAATGGCTATCAGCATGATCTCACCTGCAAGGATGTGAATTATCAGTATGGTTTTATAGGCAAATAATTGATGGTATGCAATGAAGCCCGTTATAAACGGAAGAGCGGTAATTGCCAGCAGAAGATAGTCAGAACCATCTGTAACATTTTGAACCACGGGATCTGTTAATCTTCTATATAAGAAAAAGATACACCCGATAATAACTACGATTGTCATCCAGTCTGCGATCCCGTCCGGAATATTAAACCAGCTTATATTCCACGATTCATCCAATAGAACAAGATGAGCCAAAAGAAAAACAGGCGTAAGTATTAAACAAATATGAAAAGCAAAAGAGACTATAGTAAAAATTGGTCTTTTTTGCATATACTGATTATTAAATGGTATTACCCAGTGCACAAGAGAAGCTAAACTGTGCTTTAATGACATATGCGGAAACACAACATTCTCCTTTTTACAGTCAGACAACATTTTGTATATTCTATACAGGCTTCCGCCGATAAAAATTATAAAGGCTAACCATACCAGCGGCCCGCTAACAAATTCATACATTTGCTTTCCCCCCTTTGAAAATATTATTTACAAAATTTAGCTTTATATTTATTTTATTAAATAAAAACGCTACTTATTATTAACCTAATTTTATATATCACTTAACAAAACTACTTTGCGATAATATTTCCCGCCTTCTACGCCGCATATCATTACCTTGGTTCCATCAGGCGACACAACAGGATTCCACAGAGCTTCATAATCATTTCCCCGGATTTCGCCGTTAACCGCGACAGCATACTTACCGTTTTTCTCTACCTTGCATATTACCTTGTCGCCGTTGGGACTGAAAACAGGCTGCCAGATATTATCATAGTCCTTTCCAAGTACAGTTCCATCAACAACAAGCAACCATTTGCCGCTGTCTTTTGCTATAACCGCAATCTTTCTGCCATCCGGGCTGAAACAGGGCTTTTGAACACATTCTCCAAAAGTAATAGACCAGGGCTGCCCATTGACAGCAACTGTCCATTTGGCAAACTGCGGGGCAACTGCTGCCGCAATATTGTTGCCATCAGGGCTGTATGTTTGATACAAAAGACTAAAAAAACCCTTGTCCCAGACAATCCTGCCGTTTGTCGCCAGGAGCCACTGACCTCCCTGCCTTACCGGCACAGTAATTTCATCGCTTTTATTTGGATGAAACACCGGCTCCCAGGTACAACCAAATTTTTCGTTCCACGGTTTTTCATCAACGACAATGCCGTATTCACAAATACTATTCCTGTATTCAGCGGCAAATCTCTGGCCGTCATTGCTGATTGCCAGGCCGTAAACATCAACATAATTATCTTTCCACGGCTTGCCGTTAACAACCACCGACCAGGAGCCTTTCGTAAATGCATTAACATCGGCTTCAGCAACAGCAACGGTTTGAGCTATTACAGCCGATGTTTTACCATCCGAGCTTATTACATGACTTGCTATGCTCTCAAGCTTAATCGGGCATTCCCATACCTTTCCATTAACTAATATCCCGTAACCACTTTCCTGCCTGACAATTGCCGCAATAGTTTTTCCGTCAGCACTAAACTTGGTCTCCCAGATGTATTCGTATGTTTCCTCCAGGGCAACGCCGTCAACAGCCAGTGTCCATTCCATATCCTTTGAAATAAGTGCAGTCAGTCTGCCGTCAGGGCTGAATCTTGAATACCACATCTTTTCAAAGGGTTCTTCCCATGTGTTTCCATTTACACATATGTTGAATTCTCCTTCCCCTATTTTGACGATAGAGGCTATCTTCTCGCCATCGGGACTGATATAAGGCTCCCAGACATCTTCAAACTGGTCTTTCCATTTTGCCGGCTCGGCAAGCATTTTTTCTTTGATTTCCCAGTCCCAGCTTTCAATATTACTCATTTAAAAACCTCCTAACCTTCTCAATCTGTTAATAAAAAACATAGCGACTGTTTACGGTTAACCACGCCCTGGCGTGGTTGATCAAAACATAAAAGCAAGAGTCTCAGTATTCATTTTAAAAAAACCGTGAACCTTGAACCGTAAACTTCTGAACAAAGTAGTCAAAGCCTGGCCCAATCATTATGAAATTTTTGTAATCTCTCTATCTGCGATTCTTCCTTTGAACTTGAAATATAATCCACAATATCTTTCAGCACCTTTATGTTGAAAGGCGTTATCATGTAAAAAAGCACACCCTGCTTTCTGATTTTTAATTCCAGCTCTCTAGAGTTTCGATCGGTCATAGTAACAATCTTAATATCCGGACATATACTTTTAACCTGCTGAATTAATTTGCAGCCATCAAATGCTTTTGAAGAAATATTGAGCAGCAACAGGTCAAATTTATTGTGCCTGACCTTTATTAAGGCATCTTCGGCTGAATTAGCGGTTTCTATGTTGCGCACAAGTTTCTTAATGCTTTTTTTGACAGCCCCGGCAGCAAAAAAATCATCAATAATCAGGATATCCATAAGATTTACTGTAACCGTTCACGGGTTCACACCGACGGGTGCCATGGACAAACTTGTTTGTCCATGGCACCCATTAGGAACGGGGACGAAATTAATTACTGAAATTCTATAGCTCTAAAATTCAGATTAGCAGTATGTTTGGATAGTACTAAGCAATGGATGTGCCAAAAAATTAAGGAAATATCTATCTATTGGTATTTATAGATGATATTTATATTTATCTGGTATGAATTGTTCTAAGGAGAAAAAGATAGACTGACATTAATGACATGAAGGATATAATAATTGAGTTTTACCGCTTGATATAATTTAGTATTTTATATATATGCCACATATGGCATGTATTATGACATGATTAGCTTAACCCTAAATTAAAATGTTTTAATTTTCTGTAAAGAGTTCTTTCGGGTATGCCCAGCGTTTTTGCTGTCTTGCCCCTGTGCCACTTATTCTGATTTAACACTTTAGAAATATAGTTTTTTTCGAACAGCTCCACTGTATCGCGCAGTCCTGCATTTTCTTGCAGCAACTCATTACCTGAATCATCAACCTCATTTGCTGCCCTGGGGCCCCGCGGGTTGATAAAATCAAGGCGCTGTATTGTAACATAACGTTTTAACACATTTTCAAGCTCCCGAACGTTGCCTGGCCAATCATGGTTGTCTATAGCTTCAAATATCTTTACCGGAAGGCTCTGCCTTTCTTTACTATCACAATGAAGTTTTAAGAAATGTTCAACCAGCAAAGGGATATCTTCGTTACGTTCTCTTAAAGGCGGTACAGTAACAGGTATAACATGCATCCTGTAAAAGAAATCTTCCCGCATCAAATTCTTGTTAACCTGTTCCAGCAGGTTTTTATTTGTAGCAGCTATAATACGGAAGTCTGAGTATTTAGCTTTATTGCTGCCGACAGGCGTATAACCTCCGCCATCAATAACTCTTAGTAATTTTACCTGCAGGCTGAGATCAAGCTCACTAACTTCATCCAGGAAAAGAGTACCTCCCCCGGCAAGGTCCAGGTATCCATGCTTATCCATGTTTGCCCCGGTAAAGGCTCCCTTTTTATATCCAAAAAACTCGCTCTCAAGAAGTGTTTCAGGAATAGCTCCGCAGTTCACGGCAACAAAAACGTTATCTCTTCTATTGCTCATATCATGTATGGCCCTTGCAACCATTTCTTTGCCTGTCCCGGATTCACCATAAATAACCACATTGGCATCGGAGTTAGCCGCCTTTAAAATAAGTTCATATATTTCCTGCATTGGCCGGCTCTTACCTATAATATCTCCAAACTTGTATCTCTCCTTTATGGAAGATTTAAGTCTTATGTTCTCATTTCTAAGGCGCTCTGTTTCTTCCTGTATTACAATTTCCTGGAGCCTTCTTTCAGTAATATCCCTGATAGTCGTGAGAATAGCGGGCATGCCTTTCCATTTAATTATATTATGATGCCCTTCTACCCAAAACTCACGTCCTTCACGTGTAATGCAGGGCGCCCTGAAAATTTTTTCACCTGACAGGCCCAACTCAAGCTTACCATAAATTTCCTTGATACCCTGATCAAAACCACATGAAATCAGATCAACAGCTCTTTTGCCAAGTATCTGGTTCGCATTCGTGTGACCAAACATTGAAACAAAAGCATTATTTACAAATAAGAACTTTCCATTCTGAACAAGCGTAACCCCATCGGCAACATGCTCGGTAAGTGTTCGGTACCGCTCTTCACTTTCCCTGAGTGCCTGTTCTGCATGCTTGTACTCGGTAATGTCCCTGAAAATAGTCATTTTTGAAATAGACTTATCCGTATGAAAGACAGGTGAGTGTGAAACATGGTAAGCGCGGCCGTCCTTAGGACTAATCAAGTCAGTTACAGAATGCTCGCCTTTCTGTATTTTATCGTGAACACACCACCGACACTTTTCGTCAAGTCCGTGCATTAATTTATAGCAGGGAATTCCTTCGATATCAGAAGTTCCAATCCTGTTTATCATGGCTGGATTCATATAAGTTACACGATAATCATTTGAACAAATATAAACAGGATCATTCATAGCCTCCATCATAGAACGGTATTTTTCTTCGCTTTCGCGCAACGCCTCCTCTATCCGCTTTCGCTCTTCTATTTCCCGCCTCAGCCGGTCGTTTGCCTTAACTGATTCTGCAGTTCGTCCTTCCACTTTCTGTTGGAGCTCGGCATGACTCTTTTTTAACTCCCTTGAAGCTTCAATGTGTTTCACTGGTTTTACCTTTATGTTTCAAAAGCTTTTGTCTCAACAGATCAAGAGCTGTTATCGCAAAAATCATTTTATTTCTTAATCTTTCATTGAATTGAAAATTTAAACGATATGCCTCAACAGAATCTGCTGTGGCAATTCCTATGCAGACCGTTCCAACCGGCTTTTCATTGGCTCCTCCGCCGGGCCCGGCAATGCCGCTTGTTGATATACCATAAGTTGCGCCGGCAATATGCCGCACACCATCTGCCATCTCTTTTGCAGTCTCTTCATGCACAGCTCCGTATTTCTTCAAGGTGGCCTCTGACACGCCAAGAACTTTGATCTTTGCTTTATTTGAATATGTCACACCGGAAAAGAGAAAATAATCAGAGCTGCCTGGCACATTAGTAAGCAAGTGTGATATCAGACCGCCTGTACAGCTTTCAGCAACCGCTATTGTAGCCTTTTCCTTGCGAAGAAGGCTGCCTGCTACAGTTTCCATAGATTCACCGTCGGCAGAAAATGCAAATTCGCCGATTTTATTCAATACAAATCCCGAAGCCTTTTCCAGAAGAATATCTGCTCTCTCTTTATCCTTGCCTCGAACATAAAGTTTGACATAAATTACAGGAAACCTGGCACGCAGTCCCAACTTGATCCCCGAAAACTTTTCTGTCAAACCAGTTAGCCGTTCGTTTACAGAAGCCTCGGTCAAACCAAATGTTGATATGGTCTTTACAAGGCTGAAACTTCTTTCTCCCTTCTGAAGCTTATCTATCCAAGGCAGGACCCCGCCTGAAAACATCCTTCGCATTTCAGAGGGAACACCGGGCAGAAAGAAAAAAACGCACCTGCCTGTTCTTAAAACAAAGCCAGGGGCTGTACCAACAGAATTGAAAAGACACTCAGCACCCTCCGGCAGCATGGCCTGTTTCTTGTTTAAAGCAATAACGTCTCGGCCTTGTGTTTTAAGAAAATTTTCAATACAAGACATTGCCTCTCTGTCGAACACAAGTTCAACGCCTGCCGCCCTTGCGGCTGCCTCTGCTGTAATATCATCTAATGTAGGACCAAGTCCGCCGGTAACCACAGCCATATCAGCACGTGTGCTTATCTCTTTAAGAATAGTTGCAATAGCTTCAATATCATCACCCACGCAGCCATGCCTTACGACCTCTATACCTGCTTCTTCCAGTTCTTGGGCAATATGGGCGGAATTGCTGTCAATAACAGCTCCTGTGAGTATTTCATCACCTGTTGCAAGAATTTCTGCTTTCATAATTTAATCCTAAATCTTCTACATAGGCCATTTGTTTACTCATAACTAACTGAAAGCAAACTCAATTATAATTTTATTTGTGTAGTGACAATTGTTTCTCTATTTTTTCCAATTCAAAGATTTTCCAAAGCTTTTCTTGAACAGCACTTCTTTCGGTAATTTTACGTTCTGCATCCGTAGGGCTATAAATCAATACAACTTCCTGGATATCTATTAATTCATCTTTAAGAACAGTTTACTCAAATAAATCCGAATGTGTTCCTGTTCGAATGAGGCAAAGTTCGCTTCCTTCTATACGATAAATGAGCAACCAGTCAGACTCAATATGGCATTCCCGACAGTCCTTTAAGGTGCCTTTGAGTTGATGATCTTTGTTTCGTAGCGGCAGTTTTTCGGCATTGGCCAGGCGCTTAATAATATCTTTCAACTTGTTGACATCTTTGTGGCGTTTGATTATCCGATTAACGTCCCTTTTGAACTGTGTGTCGCGTCTGATTGATCTCATTATGTTTACACCTAAATTGAGCGATTTTTTACTCGATCTGCACCGATCTCTTGCGCATCAAGGATTCGCGAAAATCCTCGACATATCCACAGGTATGCCTGCGGTTTTCGCAAACCCTTATGCATCAAAATCTCGGCACATATCTTCGCAATAAATCGCTCAAATTAGGTTATATCCCGAGATCATCAAAAAGCTCTTGAGGTGTGGAAAATGCCTTACCCTTGCCTTGTCTGGAATTCTCAATAGCCTTCATGGTTTTTTCATTGGGAACGTGGAGCTCAAAAGGCAACCCACGTTGGGCAATAACCTGCCTGTAAAACAATTCAAATGATGTTGAGATTGATAATCCCAGGCTCTTGAGTATCTTTTCAGCCTCTTTCTTGACTTCGGGCTCTATCAATGCTCTGGCGCTGGCTGTTTTCCTTGATCCCATGTTGCCCTCCTTTGTTGATATCATATAGCATATTATATGCTATGCTATTCGGAAGTCAAGTAAAAGGCATAATGTCATTTTAATACGATCATCTTTACGACATTACATAGATGACAGGACAGTAGCTTAACACAAGGGAGTGGACTATTTTGTTTTCATGGTAAATGATCCATCCCAATCTTCCGGAGGGGGAGTAATTTTATATTCATCACACCTGAGAAGCATGGCCTTGCTTGGACCGTCGTCAGGTGTCAGCTCCAACGCTGCTTTAAAAAAACTTCCGGCTTTTTCCCAATCCTGATTTCTATATGCATAAAGGCCAGTAGTATAATTTTCTATTGTCTTATTAATACGTTCATCAACATCTTCCGCATAACCTAAAAGCTGATAAATTGTTACCGGCTTTTTTTTCCCTACAACATTTATCGAATCAATTTCCCTTGCCATTATTTTATTGCCGGATTCCCTGTAAGTCGTTTCGCTAATCAGCGTGTAAATTCCGTATATTTTGTTAACTCCTTCCAGTCTTGCTGCTATATTAACCGTATCTCCCATCATGGTATAATCCATACGATTTTTTGATCCCATATTTCCTACAACGGCAGACCCTGTGCAAAGACCGATTCGCATCTTGAGTTCGGGTTTATTTGATTCTTTCCATTTTGTGCGTAGTTCGGCCAGTCTTTTCTGCATTTCGATACACGATTTGCAGGCCACTTCGGCTTGATTGTCGAGATAATTCGGCGCTCCAAAAAAAGCAATGATAGCATCACCTTCAAACTTGTCCACAGTTCCCTCGTTGTTTAATATTATATCTGTCATTTCAGTTAAGAATTCGTTTAATAACTCGACCAGTTCATGAGGTGTAAGTGATTCGGAGATGCTTGTAAATCCCTGAACATCTGAGAAAAATGCAGTAATTACACGCTGCTCCCCTCCTAAAACAAGTTTTTCAGGGGAGTCTATTATTTGCTTAACAACTGAAGGGGCAAGGTAGGTTGAAAAGGCATTTTTGACAAAGCGTTTCTGTTTTGCCTCAAAAAGATATTTGTACGCAGTAATACTGACATATGCCAAAACCATAACTAACAGCGGATAAACAAGATTTAGCATATAACCTTTTTCTGAAAACATATATTGGCATAATAATATATAACCAATGAACAGTGTCATGGCAGACAAAGCCCCGGTTATTACCCCTGTTCGTGAAAGCGCAATTGCTATCAGCAGGCCGGCAGCAATAATAGCTGTTATATCAAATAATGGAGCCCATGCAGGATAAAACAGAAAGTCATTTGACAGAATAGAGTCAACGAAATTTGCATGGATTTCCAGGCCCGGAAAAATGTTTTCAAAAGGAGTTACACGAAGATCATATATGCCTGCGGCTGTTGCTCCCACTAATACTATCTTGTCCTTAAAGACATTTTCGGGGATATTATCTTTCAGTATGTCTGTAACAGGTATGTGAGGAAAGGTTTTCTCTCCTCCTCGATAATTGATAAGAACTCGCCCAAGTGCATCTGCAGGTATGGATAGCTCGCCTAATTGTAACTTCGCTACACCATATTCGGCTATTTTAAATGAAAGGGGTTCATTCAGATAGGCGCCGGCAGTGATTAAAGATAAAGGAGCATATAGATTGTTATTAAATTTTAACACCCCAGGCATCCACCGCACAACACCATCCGAATCCGGTATCATATTGAAATAACCGGAGTAATTAGTTGCTTTTGATACTACCTCGATATTGGATTGAGGCATATTCACCTCTATCAAGGGGGCGTTATAGGCATTGCCGGATGAATAACGGACAAGTTTATACTTGGAATCACGGATATTTTTTTGATGAATACGCATATCTTTTTCATCAAAATGTCCGGATTCTTCCGGGTTCATATGAAAAAAATATCCAAGCACCACTCTTGCCTTAGAGTCTAAAATTGCATCGGCCAGTAATTTGTCATTGTCGGATTTTGATTTTAGATTTTCCAGATATTGTTCAAACCTCTTGTTGTGAATATTAATATGTTCAGCTTCACTTTGTATGCTGTTTATTACCTGGAGGATTCTTTTTTCATCAGGTTCAAAAAAACCTATATCAAATGCAATTACTCTGGCACCTTTATCGGAAAGTTTATTTACAAGATCAGCCATTTTTGATCTAGGCCATATCCATTTTCCCTCTTTGGCAATACTTTTTTCGTCGATTACAGCCAAAACAATATTTGAACCAGGTTCAATACTTCCTCTGGATTTGAATCTTAAATCTATTGTTTTTAATTCCATTATATCTAAAAATGGAATCTCTGAGACATATGCAAATACGCCTAATGAAATAGCAAGAAATGCAATGAAAACAGGATATAGCTTTGATATTTTTTTCATAAAAAAATCTTTTATTTGATATTAAGCTCTTGATGTTTCATGGAGATAATTTCTGCCAGATGTTCAATGGCTTTGAAATCACTCTCCTTGGGCACTCCTTTTGAAAGGACCGGGTCAATAATCTCTACCTTGAGATTAGGTATCATTCCAGATAGTACTTCTATTGTCTTGCCACCCCAGCCGTATGAGCCAATAATCGAAAGAAACTTAGCCTTAGGCCGTAGTGCGTTTGATAGAAACGCAGCATAAATTGCCAGAGGATGAGGGCCTGCGAGAACCGTTGGGGTGCCGATAATGATTGTACATGCATCAACCAGGCTTATGGCCAGTTTGCCAATGTCGGTTACAACCAGATTGAACTGCTCTACGCCTACACCTCTCTCAACAAGGGCCGCAACAAAATGATCGACCATCAGCTTTGTACTTTTGTGCATAGACACATAAGGTAAAACCACTGTATTTCTTGGTGCATTAAAGATCCAGTCACGATAGGCATCAATGATGAATGAAGGGCGGGGATAGATAGGACCGTGACTGGGAGCTATCATTTCTATATCGTAAGATTCGAGTTTTTTGAGGTTCTTTGCTATTATCTTTCGAAAGGGCATCATGATTTCAGCGTAGTAACGTTTGGCCGCTTCATACACTCGACCTTCGTCAATAACGTAGAGGTTGCTGGTTGCAAGGTGAGAACCAAAGAAATCACAGCTAAACAGGACCTTATCTTCCTGCAGGTATGTGACCATAGTTTCAGGCCAGTGGACCCAGGGTGTATATATAAACTTTAATGTTTTATCACCTAGAGAGAGAATTCCGCCATCTTCAATGGTAATAAAAAATTTTTCGGGTATACGCAGAAGTTCAATAAGCATTCCCTTTGCCTTGGTGGTCGTGACAATCTTTGCTTCAGGGAATTTAGAAAGAACGTGGGGGATAGAGCCTGAATGGTCTTGCTCGGCATGATTTGAGATTATGTAATCGATTTTATCGACGCCTTCAAGCTGGTATAGCAGCTCATTGGCCATGGCTGGATCTACTGTGTCCACCAAAGCGATTTTGTCACTTCCTTTAACAAGATAGGCATTATAGCTTGTTCCATCAGGAAGTGGTATAAGCGAGTCAAATAAACGCCTGTCCCAATCAATAGAGCCCATCCAGTAAATTTGGTTTGTTATCTTTCTTGGCTTCATGGTTGCCTCCCATTAGAATATCTGTAAGCGTTCACGGAACGCTGAAATTAGAAATTGGAAAATAGAAATTTGGCCTTCATGCTTTTGTACTGTTGATGAACGCATTCAATTTGAGGCCGAGTTTTGTAAATATTCGGCAAACCCTTTTTTAAAAAACATTAAAAAAGTTCGGAACACGTTTGAATTAATCTGATATAAAGAGAAGCATGAAATATGCTTCTCAGAAACAATTGCCATTATACACCCAAGAGACTAGTGGTCAAGTAATTGATTTCCCCGAGTCTCCCGGGCAGATTCTTATTTCAGAGCAAGAGTTTCTCCAGCTTAAATGGGAAGTGAATTATTGGAAATCCTGGTAGTACCTACAAAGCAATGCAGGTTTGGAAATATCGTCCTATCTTGCTTTGTAAACACCTGGTTTTTCGCCATGTGCTGATATAAACTATGATATGTAACTCGTTGAAATTATTGGCCTGCACTGTTTTGTAGGGACTACCCAAAAATAGTATTGCTGCCATGGATTTCTGCTGTCCCAGTGATTAAAAGGCGGCGGCATTTCGTACCGGCGATGATAGCGGTATTCTACCCGCTCAATCATTTCTGGGGAAATTTCCTGGTCCAAATCCTTAATTATTTTGTCCCTGAGATCGCCCTTTTTCATATTTTTGTATTCCAGCTCTATTCAAAACCATATTTTCAAACACAAACACGCATTCGGGCTGGCTGTTTAACTGACCCAAAAGACCTATAAATACAAGGCTTGCTGCAAGCCCGCTATTTAAAAAATACGAGTTGGCCTCTGCCAATTAAGAACCCCACAAAACTCCACATGAAAATTAATACATATTGATGCCTTTAACATTTATGAATTATTATAAAAATAAATCTATTTGGTATATTTTTTATTGACTTTTGTTGAATAATGTAATTTGACAAAAATATAGTGGAAAAAAGTGGATATCAATGGTGATTTATGTTCAGAGGAAGCTCCTTTAATACAATTGATTCAAAGGGACGTATAATAATTCCGGCCAGATTTCGTGATGTCATAAAAGCCGGAGGCGGTGACGGAGTAATAGTTACCAGGCTGGATAAAGCCCTTTTTGCCTATACGTTTGATCAATGGAGCAAGATCGAATCCAAAGTTTTGGCAATATCTGAAACAAGCGAGTATATGCGCCGCTTCAGAAGAGTATTCATAGGGGGTGCCTCTGATTGTAATTGTGACAAGCAGGGCCGGATCCTGATCCCACCGGTTTTAAGGCAGTATGCGGAATTTGAAAAGGAAATCGTACTTGTGGGGCAGATAGCTCATTTTGAAATATGGTCTATGGAAAATTACGAGCAGGAAGTAGTGCAGATGGAAGAAGATATGAAAAAGGAGGCTGTCAGCAACGAAATAGCAAAATTAGGGCTTTAACCCGTATTTCTCACAAGCTGAGTTTGCTGCAGGCGCAAGGCGCAAGCCATGAAGCTGTGGTACTTCACTGCAAATGGCCTGCAACACAGCGGATGCGGTGAAATCGGCTTGCCGGAAGGGTGAACAACTCATAAAGAATTTAATTATAAATACCATCTATAAAGCGTTGTATAGTTCATAAATCAAAGCCACTAATAATTTACAATAAATCAAATAGTTGTACATTATTTTATAAGTTGTTCATGAGAGATTCGGGCTAATTCTATGTCGTACAAACACATTCCTGTAATGTTAAGCGAGGTTGTTCATTACCTTAATTGTAAGCCAGGGAAAATCTATGCGGATTGTACGCTTGGCGGTTCAGGTCACGCGGGCGCCATTTTGGAAAAAATTATTCCAGACGGGATTCTGATCGGCATAGATCAGGATATAGACGCAATAAAAAACGCAAAAAGAAAATTAAAACCATACAAGTTAAATATCCATCTCTTTCATGATAATTTTATAAATCTTCCGAAAATTCTTTCACAATTAAATATTACTGCTGTAGACGGCATTCTTCTCGATCTTGGAATTTCATTTCATCACCTCGACTCAAGTGGACGGGGTTTCAGCTTCAGAAAAGATGAACCGCTGGATATGCGGATGAACATTGAATCAGATACAACGGCTGAAGAGTTGATAAATACGATGGATGAAAAAAGTCTCGCTGAAATTTTTTTTAAGTATGGAGAGGAACGCTATTCACGTAAAATAGCAAAAAAAATAGTTAATGTAAGAAAAAAAGAAAAAATTAAATCCAGCAGACAGCTATCGGAAATCGTATGCGGAGCCGTTTCGGGCAAAGCATCATCCAAGAGAAGGATTCACCCTGCCACTCGAGTGTTTATGGCTGTTAGAATAGCTGTTAACAAAGAGCTGAATATACTCAATTCATTCATGGAAACCGCCTTTGACTTGTTGAAGCCTGAAGGCCGGTTCTGCATATTATCATTTCATTCACTCGAAGACAGGATTGTAAAAAGAAAAATAAAACTCATGGAGGGCAAGTGCATATGCCCGCCGGCTCTGCCAAGGTGTGTTTGCAATAAGACAAGAGTTATACGATCTTTGACCAAAAAAGTTTTGCGGCCGACAGAAGAAGAAGTTGCAGCCAATCCAATGGCGAGAAGCGCAAAGATGAGGGCCGTAGAAAAATTGTAACTATGGCTCGTAAAACCAAAAAAAATGTCCGCAGCACAAGGATAGTGATAATCTGGTTTATCATTATGGCTGTCTTTATTGCAGAGCTTTTAATTTACACATGGAGCAGAGTGCAGTGCGTAAAATCCGGGTATGAAATTTCTGATGAAAATAAAAAAAATCGGAATCTTATAAATCTGCAAAATAACTTGAAGGTTGAGCTTGCGCGCCTGAAATCTCCGGAACGGCTCGCAAAGATAGCAAAAAACCAGCTTGGCCTGAAAACACCAACGCCGGAGCAGATAATTATAATTCCATGAAACCAATTGAAAAAAAACACATAAAGTTGAGAACAATTCTGATTGGTTTTATTTTCAGCATTTTTCTATTTGTTATAGGGGCAAGGGCTTTTTATTTTCAGGTTTTTTGCAGTTCATGGCTGTCAAGGAAAGCAGCAAATCAGTATGAGAAGTCATTAATATTTCAGGGAAAGCGCGGGACAATTTACGATACAAACCACAGGGAAATGGCCTTGAGCATAGATGTTACGTCAATTGTGGCATATCCCCCTAATATCGAGGATCCGGCGGCGACCTCCAAGGCTCTTAATAAAACGCTGGAAATTGACGTTAATTCGCTTAAGCAGAGACTCATATCTGACAGATCATTTGTTTGGGTTAAACGCAAGGTCACACCAAAGGAAGTAAAAGAAGTAAAGGCCCTTGATCTTAAAGGCATAGATTTTATAGCCGAGCACGAACGTTTTTATCCAAACAAAACCCTTGCAGCGCAGGTGCTTGGGTTTTCAGGTATAGACGGGCATGGTCTTGAAGGAATCGAATACTATTATGACACTTACCTTAAGGGAAGTACTTGCAGCTTTACGGTTTTAAAAGATGCCTTCAAACGCAGGTTCGACGCTGAAAAGAATGCGATGTCTGATTGCAGCGGGAATAACCTGATATTAACGATTGACCATAATATCCAGTACTTAACCGAAAGAGCGCTTGAAGAGGCATCTGTTAAATTTAATGCCGAATCAGGGATGGCAATTGTAATGTCTCCAAAGACCGGAGCCATACTGGCAGTGGCGCACTATCCATTTTTCAATCCAAATTCTTTTGGAGAGTTTGATCAGAATCTGTGGAGAAACAGATCAATAACAGATCCGTTTGAGCCCGGCTCAACCATGAAAATTTTCAGCGCATGTGCGGCAATAGAATCCGGAGGATGTTCTCCGAACGCCATTTTTTTCTGTGAAAACGGTAAATACAGAATAGGCAAAAACGTTGTTCGCGATACTCATCCTCACGGCTGGCTGTCTCTACAGCAGATTATTAAGTTTTCAAGCAATATCGGCACCATAAAGGTTAGCGAAATGATAGGGCCGGAACATATTTATAAAACATTCCGCAATTTTGGTTTTGGTGAAAAGACTGGAATAGACTGTCCAGGGGAAACATCGGGTTGCCTGTCTCACTATAATAGATGGGCAAAAATTGATGCCGGCGCAATAGCTTTTGGACAGGGAGTTGCCGTTTCCGCCCTGCAGCTTATAACTGCGGCTTCAGCGATTGCAAATGATGGGGTCCTCATGGCTCCTTATATTGTCCAGGCTATAACGGATCAGAATGGACGTCTTATAAAAAGTTCAAGCCCGCGCAAGGTCAGAAGGGTCGTTTCACTGGAGACAGCCCGAACCGTGAAAAAAATAATGGCTTCTGTAACTACTGAAGGGGGGACAGGTGTGAATGCTGCTTTGGAAGGTTATTCTGTTTGCGGGAAGACAGGAACCGCCCAGAAAATTGATGAGAAAAGAACTTACTCGGACGAAAAATACATAGCTTCATTTCTTGGGTTCATTCCTGCCGAGGATCCTGAAATAACTGTTCTGGTAGTTATTGACGAACCTCAGGGAAAGCATTACGGCAGCATAGTTGCGGCTCCGGCATTCAAAAGGATAGCGCATGAAACTGTAAACTATATGAACATACCGTTAACCGTCGATAATTCATTTGGAAGATTGGTTGACATACGGACCGGCGAAAACGGGGCAAGGGGTTGAAACTTTCTATTTTGCTTGAATCCGTACCGGAAATAAGGCGTGTAAGCATTGTCAAAGAAGGTATGGAGCATCAGCATAGCGCGGGAAGAGGGCGGTTGCCGGATTATGAAATAGGCTCAATCCATTATCGGGCGCAGGAGGTTAAGCCTGATGGTCTTTTTGTTGCCATAAAGGGTTTTAAGGCGGATGGGCATGACTTTATTGATGAAGCCCTGGCAAGAGGTGCATCGGTAATTCTAACTCAGGAACCTGTTAACAAAGAATCTGTAATTATAGAGGTTGAGAATACCAGAAGAGCTCTTGCCGCAATTTCTGCAAATTTTTACGGGAATGCTTCAGAGAAGTTGTTCATTATAGGGATAACCGGAACAAACGGTAAAACAACAACAGCTTACATAATTGAAAGCATCCTTGCTGAAGCGGGTTTCAAGGTTGGTGCAATAGGAACTATTAATTACCGTTATTCAGGCAGGGTTTTTCCAAACCCAATGACAACGCCGGAATCTTTGGATCTGCAGAGGATATTGGCGGAAATGCATGAAAACGGGATCACCCACGTTGTTCTGGAAGTGTCATCTCATGCAATTGACCTGCACAGGATTGACTGCTGCCGGATAGATATTGGCGTGTTCACAAATCTGACTCGGGAACACCTTGATTATCATGGAGATATGGATTCTTACTGGTTTTGCAAAAAGAGGCTTTTTACAGAGCATTTAAAAACCGGCCCCAAGAAGGGCCATATTTCGGCTGTAGTAAATTGCGATGATAAGAGAGGAAAAGGACTTTATAATTTACTTTCAGAAGCATCTGATATTATGCCCGTGATTTCCACAGGCAGTACGGCAGATAAAATGATATGGCCGGATAATATTAAATACAGCCTTACAGGTATTACGGGGAGAATTTCAACAGAAAGGGGGATATTTAATTTTAAATCACCTCTTGCAGGGGAGCATAATCTTGAGAATATACTCAGCGCAACAGGTGTGGGGATTGCTCTTGGACTTTCTCCGGCCATCATAAAGGCAGGTATAGAAAAAGCAGGCCGGATACCGGGCAGACTTGAATTTATACCAAATAAAGCAGGCAAGTTTGTGTTTGTTGATTACGCTCATACTCCGGATGCTCTGGAACATGTTCTCTCTTCTTTAAAGTCAATTAAAGATAATGAAATCGGCGGAATTATTTGTGTAGTTGGCTGTGGTGGAGATAGAGATAGAGGCAAAAGGCCCCTGATGGGCGAAATAGCCGGCAGGTTTTGCGATCTAACTATAATCACATCGGATAATCCGCGCACGGAAGATCCCATGGGAATAATAAGCCGGATAATAGAGGGAATAAAACAAACATCTTCAAAAGAGTATATTCTGCCTGAGCTGGCAAACGGCATTCAAGAGAGAGGTTATGTTATTGAGCCTGATCGCAGGAAAGCCATAAAACTGAGCATCACATCAGCCGGTCCGGGAGATATTATACTTATAGCCGGTAAGGGGCATGAAACATATCAATTAATTGGTGGTGAAACTTTTCACTTTGATGACAGGGAGGAGGCGAGAGAAGCTCTTCAATAGAAAAAACGACAATGGAAAACGAACCAAAAATACCCTGGACTACTGCCGAAATCCTTGAAGCAACAAAGGGAGACCTTTTGTGCGGGGATGTCAAACATACTTTTGAGGGAGTATCCATTGACTCACGCACAATATCTGCAAATGAACTTTTCATTGCGATCAAGGGAAATGTTTATGACGGCCACAGTTTCATATCCGATCTGATAAGTAGCGGCGTGAGAGGGCTTATTATAAGTAAAGATGAAATCCGGGATCCTGCCGGTACAGATTGGCAGGATAAGGGCATTGTTTGTGTGGCAGTGAGCGATACTACGAAAGCTCTGGGCGATCTTGCTTCTTTTAACCGCAGGCGGACCGATGTTTCAGTTGTAGCAATTACAGGATCAAACGGCAAAACTACAACCAGGGAAATGACTGCTTCTGTCGTTTCAACGCGTTATAAAACTTTATCGACCAAAGGAAATTTCAACAATGAAATAGGGCTTCCGCTAACGCTCCTGGATCTTAAAAACAGCCACCAGTGGGCTGTGCTTGAGCTTGGGACGAACAGACCCGGAGAGATAGACAGGCTGGGTGAAATTTGTATTCCTGATATTGGCGTAATTACAAACATAGGCTTTTCCCACCTTGAGGGACTGGGCTCAATTGAAGGGGTAATGAATGCCAAGGGAGAGCTTCTAAAAAGAATAAAGCCGAAGGGAACAGCGGTTCTTAATGCAGATGATTCAAGGGTTTTATATTTATCAACAAAGACCTCAAGAAAAGTGCTTTATTTCGGTTTATCAGAAGATGCCCGTATTAAAGCGCTGGATGTCAATGAAACGACAACCGGGATTTCTTTTACTCTGGTGCTGCCGGAAGAAAGAATTCCAATAGAACTAAGAGTGCATGGCGGATTCATGGTATCAAACGCCCTCGCTGCAGCGTCTGTTGGATATATTATTGGTTTGTCTTCAGAGGAGATAAAAGCCGGCTTAGAATATTTTCAGCCGGTTAAGGGCAGGATAAATATCTTTGATGTCAGGGGAGTGCACATAATTGACGACACATACAATGCAAATCCTGATTCAATGGAAGCTGCAATCAGGATTCTCAGTTCATTAAAAGGCAACAGCAGGGGTATTCTTGTCGCAGGAGATATGCTTGAGCTGGGAGAACACGCAGAATCCATGCACAGAAAGATAGGCGCTATGTCTGCCAGATCAAATATTGCAAGGCTTTACATTACAGGTGAGTTCGCAGAAGCTGTTGCAAACGGTGCCTGCAAAGAAGATAAAAATTCAATGGAAATATTTATTGGAGCAAGAGAAGAGATTCTTGAAGATTTAAAGAAATCACTTCTGCCGGGAGACTGGGTTCTTGTAAAGGGCTCAAGGGCAATGGGCATGGAGAAAATCGTTGAGGGGTTGAAAAACTAAAATATTATGCTTTACCATCTGCTATATCCGCTTCATACGACAATATCGGCTTTTAATGTATTCCGCTACATTACATTCAGGACTATCTATGCCAGCCTTACAGCTTTTTTTATCTGTTTTTTCTTAGGGCCGTGGATTATCAGAAAGCTCAGCGAGATGCAGATCGGACAGCATATAAGAGAAGACGGCCCGCAGTCACATTTTGATAAAGCCGGAACGCCCACTATGGGTGGAATCCTGATTATATTTTCGATTACTGTTTCTGCACTTCTCTGGATGAATTTGACGAACTATTATGTGTGGATAGCTCTTTTGGTAACGATTGGCTTTGGTGCTATAGGCTTTATAGACGACTATCTAATGCAGATCAAAAAGCGGAGCAAGGGACTCAGCGTTAAAAGCAAGTTTTGTCTTCAGATATTACTCGCATTATTAATTGGATTTCTTGTTTATATGTGTCCTGATTTTTCAACACGGGTAACTGTCCCGTTTTTTAAAAACATTTCGCCTGATCTAGGCTGGGGATATATATTTTTTGCAGCGTTTGTAATTGTTGCAACATCAAATGCCGTCAACCTTACAGACGGCCTTGACGGCCTTGCTATTGGCCCAGTGATCGTAGTTGCTGCCACATATATGCTTTTTGCTTATGTGGCAGGGCATTCTGAAATAGCTGATTATCTTCAGATCAACTATGTTGCCGAAGGCGGTGAAACAGCAATTTTTTGCGGAATTCTGGCCGGCGCAGGCATGGGTTTTCTGTGGTTTAACGCTTACCCCGCTCAAATTTTTATGGGTGATGTCGGATCCCTTTCCTTGGGAGGCGCTATAGGCACAGTTGCTGTGATTACAAAACAGGAGATACTGCTGGTAATTGTCGGGGGCCTTTTTGTTATAGAAACACTTTCCGTGATTTTTCAGGTAGGTTTTTTCAAGATGACAAAGGGGCGAAGGATTTTCAAAATGGCGCCGCTTCACCATCATTTTGAATTAAAAGGATGGCCGGAGCCAAAGGTTATAGTGCGATTCTGGATAATTGCCATAGCGCTTGCACTTATTTCAATGAGTACACTGAAATTAAGATAAAAGGTAGCCGTTCACGGCTTGAAACTTGAAATTGGAAAGTAGAAATTGGGGAGAGATGAAATAGAAATTGGAAATTGAAAATTGGGAAGAACAGTACAAAAACATGAAGGCCAAATTTCTAATTTCCAATTTCAACGTTCCGTGAACCGTTCATATTATGAAGCTTGAAAATAAAAATATACTCGTAGTCGGCCTCGGCGTTACAGGCGTTGCAACTGCTCGATTTCTAATAAACAGGGGAGCATCAGTAACTGTTACCGACCAGAAGAAAGAACAGGAGACAGGCTCCGAAGAGCCATTAATCCGCAATCCCGGAATAAGAATGGAACTAGGACCACATAGAATTGAAACTTTTGAAAGGGCGGATCTTATTGTAGTCAGTCCCGGAGTTTCTCATACAATTCTCCCGATAAGAAGAGCAAAGGAACAAGGGATTCCAGTAATAGGTGAAATTGAGCTTGCATCAAGATTTATAACAGAACCAATTGTTGCTGTAACCGGCACTAATGGAAAAACCACTACAACAACTCTTTTAGGCAAAATGCTTGAAGATTCCGGTCTTAAAGTATTTGTGGGCGGCAATATAGGCAACCCTCTGATTGCATATGTCGATGGAGAGGAAAAGGCTGAAATCGTTGTTATAGAAGTAAGCAGTTTCCAACTGGATACCATAGATACTTTCCGAGCCAACGTGGCGGTTTTGCTGAATATTACCGAAGATCATATGGATCGTTATCCTGATTTGGATGCTTATACAAAGTCCAAGACCCGGATTTTTAAGAACCAGCAATATAACGATACAGCGGTGTTAAATGGTTCTGATCCTGTTGTGCGTTCTTTGAGCAGAGATATCCTGAGCAGAAAAGTTTTTTTCAGTTCAAAAGAAGAAAAAGGCGTGGCAATAAGCGATGAAAGCATAATTTCTCAGGAAAACATGTCTCAGCTCCTTGCGGACTTTAAACTGCCCGGCAAACACAACATGGAGAATGCTGCAGCGGCAAGTCTTGCGGCACTGGCTGCCGGAGGAACCTTTGAAGGGGTGCGAACGGCATTGAGAAAATTTAAAGGACTTCCCCACAGGCTTGAATATATTGATACTCTGAAGGGTATCGACTTTTTCGACGATTCAAAAGCTACAAATGTCGATTCAGTGGCAAAAGCGCTTGAAACTTTTGAAAGACCCGTAGTCCTGATTATGGGCGGGCGAAATAAGGGAAGTAAATTTCATACTCTGAGAGATTTGATAGATAGGCACACAAAAGAGCTGATAGTTATTGGAGAAGCAAAAGAGGATATTAAGGCTGAACTTGGGGATATTAAGCCTGTTGAGACTGCGACTAGCATGGAGGACGCAGTTTTTAAGGCATATAATGCTGCAAAACCGGGTGATATTGTACTCTTGTCGCCGGCCTGCGCCAGCTTTGACATGTATAACAGCTATGCGCAAAGGGGAGAAGATTTTTGCAGAGCTGTTGCAAAGCAAAAAATTGATGACAAAACAACCGCCTAAAAATAATCAGCAATCAGCATACGATATCAAACTCCTTTTCCCTGTCCTTTTTCTGGTTGGGATAGGGATTGTAATGGTTTACAGCTCAAGTTCAGCCCTGGCGCTTAAAGAATTTGGAATTGATTACTATTTTTTTAAGAAACAGACGTTTTTTTCACTATTAGGAATTCTTGCTTTGGTTATTTGCAGGCATATTCCGTTAAAATTTTTTCGTTCTTTGGCATATCCGCTTCTATTTTTAGCGTTTCTATTGCTGATTGCTGTTAAGTTTTCCGGACTGGGTATAACTGCCGGGGGCTCCACACGATGGTTAGGCCTGGGTTTTTTTACATTCCAGCCATCTGAGTTTGCGCGTTTTTCTCTTGTGTTATATCTGGCGTACTCCATGAGTAAAAAACTGGATAAACTTAAAGATTTTTCAATTGGTTTTCTGCCTCACGTCATGGTTCTCGGCATATTCGCAATACTGATATTTCTGCAGCCGGATTTTGGTTCGGTAATTATTTTTGGGGCAGTTACATGGATTATGCTTTTTGTCGGAGGTGTTCGAATTTTACATCTTTTAACACCGCTGCTGATTTTTCTGCCCGCTTTATATTTATTTATGATTAACGCCCCTTACAGGTTTAAACGAATTATGAGTTTCTGGGATCCATGGAAATATCCGACAGATGAAGGATACCAGATGATACATTCCTTTATGGCTTTCGGTACCGGGGGCATATGGGGAACAGGAATAGGAAAAGGTTATCAGAAGCTTTTCTATCTTCCAGAACCACATACTGATTTTATTTTTTCAGTTATTGGAGAGGAGCTTGGGCTTCTGGGCGTCCTTCTAATTCTATTGCTCTATTTTGTGATCCTGTGGAGGGGGATAGGCATAGCAATAAATGCTAATGAGCCTTTTGGATCATTTATGGCTATTGGTTTGACAATCGCAATTGGGCTTCAGGTTTGCATTAATATGGGAGTTGCCCTGGGCCTTTTACCAACCAAGGGGCTTACCCTGCCGTTCTTGAGTTACGGGGGGACATCCCTTTTAATTAATATGGCATCAATAGGAGTATTGATGAATATAGGAGCATCTGCCAATGCGCTTAAAACCAGGCGAGTCGGAAAAAAGAGCGCATAGAGCAAATAGCAACGGAAAGCAGCGCATTGTAATTGCGGGTGGCGGCACAGGCGGGCATCTATTTCCCGGGATAGCCATTGCCGAGGCTTTTATTAAGCGCAATCCTGAGAATAGAGTCATTTTTATAAGTACGGGCAAGTCATTTGAAGTATCTGTTTTAGAAGAAAAAAAAATTTTACTTAAAACCATAACAGTAGAAGGGATAAAAGGTCGGGGGATAGTTAATCAGATCATATCAGTTTCAAAAATACCAAAGGGATTATTTGAGTCCATGCTTATCCTGAAAGACTTCAGGCCGAATCTGGTTGTTGGAGTTGGAAGCTATTCTTCAGGGCCTGTGGTGCTTGGGGCATGGCTTATGGGAATTAAAATTGTTCTGCATGAACAGAACATATTGCCGGGCATTACAAACCGTATTTTGTCTTATCTGGCTGATCGTATTTATATTTCTTTTAAAGATACTCAGGCTGATTTTGATCCCCAAAAGGTTCGTTTTACAGGTAATCCTGTGAGGAACGAAATTCTTTGTTTTGCAATGGAGGAATCCGAAATTTCCGGTTCCGTTCAAGGTAAACTTTTTACAATTCTCATAATCGGAGGCAGCCAGGGGGCTCACAGCATCAATATAGCAGTAATGGATGCTCTGAAATTCTTAAAAGAGAAAGACATTTTTTTTTTCATACATCAAACAGGGGCCAATGATGAAGAAGAAGTAAAAAACGCTTACAGAAAAGAAGGTATTGCCGGCACTGTTAAAGCATTTTTCAATGATATGGGGCAGCAATACAGTAATGCCGATCTAATTATATGCAGAGCGGGTGCTACTACCGTGGCAGAATTAACAGCTATTGGTAAAGGTGCGCTGTTAATACCATACCCTTTTGCGGCAGACGACCACCAGGTTTTAAATGCAAAAACGTTGTCAGATGCAGGCGCTGCGGAAATAATTCTTCAAAAGGAACTCAGCGGCAAGGCACTTGCGAGGAAAATCGAGCACTATGCATCAAATTACAAGGCCATTAGTAATATGGCTTTAATGGCAAAGAAGCTTGGCAGGCCGGATGCAGCAGAGGCCATTGTTGATGATTGTTATAGACTTTCAGATAAATAATTTCACTGTGTTATCAGTCGTCGACGTATAACTAATACGCCTTCCTCCTTCTGGCCTTGTGAAATTAATTATCTGAAAGTCTATATAAATTAATGAAGATCAAGGCGGCCAACCGTGAACCTTGAACCTGACAACCTGAGTAGTTATAGATCATGTATCTTAAAAAATATCACATACACTTTGTAGGAATCGGCGGAATAGGAATGAGCGGTATTGCCGAGCTCCTTCTTAATCTCGGCTATAAGGTATCGGGCTCCGACATAAGGTCATCAGGCATTACAAGGCGTTTGAAAAGGCTTGGCGGTATAATATTTGAAGGGCATTCCGCGGAGCAGGTCAGCGGAGCTGATGTTGTTGTGACATCATCTGCAATCGGAGCGGATAATCCGGAGGTCGTTGCTGCAAGAAAAGCCTCAATTCCTCTAATACCAAGAGCGGAAATGCTGGCAGAACTTATGCGGTTAAAGTACAGCGTAGCCGTGGCTGGTGCGCATGGGAAAACATCAACAACTTCAATAATTGCTTCGGTCCTAAGTGAAGGAGGGCTTGATCCTACAGTGGTTATCGGTGGTAAACTTAAAGGCATAGACTCAAATGCGCTGCTTGGTAGAGGTGACTTTATAGTAGCCGAAGCTGATGAAAGTGATGGGTCTTTCCTTAAAATGTCGCCCACTATAGCGGTAGTAACCAATATCGACAGAGAGCATCTCGATTTTTATGAAGACTTAACTTCCATAAAGGAAGTCTTCTTAAGTTTCATCGACAGGATACCTTTCTATGGTCTTGCCGTGCTTTGCCTTGATAATGAGCCAATACAGGAGCTTATCCCGAAGATTAAGAAACGCTTTACTACCTATGGGATGAGTACCCAGGCTGACTTTCATGCAAGAGACATTGTGTTCAGCAACCAGAAAAGCAGGTTTGATATCTATCATATGGGCGATTTGCTTGGAAACATAACTTTAAATCTTCCCGGTACCCACAATGTCTATAACTCTTTGGCAAGCATTGCTGTCGGAATTGAGCTGGATGTTTCCTTTGATATTATCAAGAACGCCCTGGAAACTCTTGAAGGTGTTCAGCGAAGACTTGAGGTCAAAGGAGAAAAAAGGGGTATTACAGTTATTGACGACTACGGGCATCACCCAACAGAGATTAAAACTACTCTGAGAGCTGTAAGAGAAAGCTGGCCGGACAGGCGTATAATCGCAGTTTTTCAGCCACACCGCTATACCAGAACAAAAGCGCTCTTTAATGAGTTTACGCGCTCATTCTACCAGTCAGATCTGCTTGTAGTTCTTCCAATTTATCCTGCGGGCGAAGAAAAGATAGAGGGAATAGATGGCGGTACCCTCTGTGAGGGCATCAGGACGCACGGCCATAAAGAAGCCGTGTTCAAAGAAAGTTTCAAAGAGGCTGTTTTATATTTGAATGAAATATTAGAAGAGCGAGATATACTGCTGACTTTAGGTGCAGGAGATGTATGGAAAGTCGGGGAAGAGGTCCTTGATATATTGAAGTAGGGGCGAATCTTGTATTCGCCCTAATTAGGGCGATCACAAGGATCGCCCCTACTCAACCGTGAACCGTGAACCGACAACCATTTATAATGCTTGATTCTGATTCAAAAATATGGCTTGAAAGCCGGTTTAAAAACAGCGTCAGATTCGATGAATCTATGTCGAAGCACACATCTTTGCGGGTGGGAGGTGCGGCCGACGCTTTTGTCATGCCTGAAAAGCCCGAAGAACTTGTGGAGATTATCAGGTGGTGCCGGCAGAAGGATATTCCTTGTCTTGTTATCGGAGACGGGACGAATCTTCTTGTAAAAGACAGCGGCATACGCGGAATTGTGATCGTACTTACGAAATGTCTAAGAAGCATTACTAAAAGAGATATGGGAAGAGATGGCATCATTGTTACCGCCCTATCTGGGGCAAGGATGCAGTCTCTTTGCTCTTTTGCCGTTAAGAATGGCCTCAAAGGGATGAATTTTGCCATTGGCATTCCCGGTACGGTGGGTGGAGGAATAATGATGAATGCCGGAACTGCCCATGGAACAATAAAAGGCGTTCTTGATTCCATAAAGATTTTGCTGCCTGACGGGCATACTAAAATAATCATGAAAGAAAATTTGGACTTTGAATACAGGAAACTGACTCTGAAAGATGAAGTAAAAAAAGTTAATAAAAGACAGCCCATTATAATGGGAGGTTGCTTTTATCTGCATCCTTCAGACCCGAAGGAACTCCAAAAAGATGCTGAGGAAATTTTGAAAGCAAGAAAAGAAAGGCAGCCATCCGGTTCCCCAGGTGCCGGATGCTTTTTTAAAAACCCTTTGTCCGGGAAAACAGCGGGAGAGCTTATTGATCTGGCCGGACTTAAAGGCAAGTCAATAGGTGGAGCGGAAATTTCATTAAAACATGCCAATTTCATTATTAACAGGGACAGGGCATCGGCCTCCGATATACTGGCCATTATAGAGCTTGTTCAGGAAACAGTGTCAAAAAAGTTCAACATTAACCTGGAGCCAGAGGTAAAAATTGTTGGGCAATAAGCATATAAGGAAAAACCATTACAAGGGCACCTCAACTAAAAGACGTGTTAAAATATTACAGCGCTTTGTTTTCTGTTTCGAGATATTGGCTGTAGTCGCCATTTTAACTGTAATGAGCTTTGTTTTTATTCTGGCTCACGATTTCATTACACAATGTGACTATTTCAGATCTGATAACATAGTTGTCAGAGGAGGGCATCGACTTTCAAAACAGCAGATTCTTGAACAGGCAAATATAAATAAAGGAATAAATGTCCTTTCCGTCAATCTTTCAATAATAAGAAACAGATTGCTGGCGCATTCATGGATAGCCGAGGCTGAGGTCAGGAGAGAACTGCCGGACATAATAACTATTGGAATTGAGGAGCATGAACCGCTTGCCATTTTAGATCTTGGCCGCAGGTTCCTGATAAACGTTAATGGAGAAGTATTTAAAGAATGGACTGCATCGGATCCTGATGTTTTGCCGATTGTCAGCGGACTTCAATTTTCAGACCTGAATGTTTCCGGTGAATCACGTAGCGCATCCTTTAATGCAGTAATGGAAGTTTTACGTCTTGGCCTGAAGACTGACAGCATTCTTCCAAACAGGAAAATAAGAAAAATCAGGGTGGACAGACAAATAGGTATAACCCTGTATGCATTTGATCGAACAAGCGTAATAAAGCTGGGCTATTATGATTATCCAGACAAGTATGAAAGGCTTGAAAGCGTGCTTTTTTACCTGAAGAAAAAGAGATGTTTTCCGGATTTCAATTCTATCGATTTGAATTACCTGGATCGTATTGTTGTAAAGCTTGTGAAGGATGAATTATCTGCCGGGGATCATAAGGAGGTTTAGCTAGTCAGGTTAATAGGTTGAAGGCTGAAGGTATAAGGCTTTCTGAAGCAAATATTTTATTAAAGCGGCCGGAAATTTTGTCCTAAACATAGAGAATAATGTTCAGGAATCATCTGTTTCCTTCAGCCTATAGCCTTCAGTCTAAATACCTGGATAGTTTTAAGGAGGTTTAACATGCAGGAAAAAGAAGAAATCGTTGTGGGCCTTGATATTGGAACTACCAAAATCTGCGCTGTTGTTGGTGAAATATCCGGCGATGAAATCAATATAGTCGGTATAGGTACCCACCCTTCAATAGGGCTTCGTAAGGGAGTGGTGGTAAATATTGAATCAACCGTAGACTCTATAAAAAAAGCGGTTGAGGAAGCGGAGCTTATGGCCGGCTGCGAAATTTCATCGATTTATGCCGGAATTGCAGGAGGGCATATAACCGGCTTCAACAGCCGTGGAATTGTGGCGGTAAAAAGTTCTGAAATAACTGAGCTTGATGTTGAGCGAGTAATCGATGCCGCAAGAGCCGTGGCAATCCCAATGGACAGGGAAGTAATACATGTGATTCCCCAGGAATTCAT
>JAJSZW010000032.1 GCA_030262895.1 Deltaproteobacteria bacterium
TTCGGAAAAGTCAGTATCCAGGCCTGTTACTCCTTTTCTTGCCACGCAGTAAATAAAACCCCGCCCAAAAGATGCAAGGTAATTCATGCGTTCATCCGGAGTTGTAGGAGAAAAAATAAAGATTGGATCAAGATTATATTTTTCCATTGCATTAAGATAATCCCGCCCCTCTTCCGGTGGAAGATCCGGTACAATGGCGCCTTTCATATTTCTTTCGGCCATTGCAATAGCAAATCTGTCAATCCCGTATTTAAAAAGTATATTATAATAGCTCATAAAAAGAAACGGGATATCAAATGATTGTGTCACATTTTGGGCAAAATCCAGACATTTTTTTACTGTACTGCCCTCTGCCAGGGATTGCTGATTTGCATGAAGTATTACAGGGCCGTCTGCAATGGGTTCGGAAAAAGGTATCTGCAGCTCCATCAAATCAACACCGGCGTTAACCATTGTCGCTATTATTTTAAAACACTCCTCAAATGAGGGGTATCCGAGAACAATATGGGTCATCAGCAGTATTTTCTTTTCTACAAGCCGGCTTTTAAGATATGACTCAAGCATTATACTCCTCCGCTTTTTTCTTGATAAACTCCTTCCATCTCGGGTCATCAAAGGCATCTGCAACCGTAAATATGTCCTTGTCTCCTCTGCCGGACTGATTGATCAGTATAATATCTTCTTTGGACAGGTTCGGCGCTTCCTTGAATGCCTGAACAAATGCATGCGCTGACTCCAGGGCAGGTATCAGCCCTTCCTTTTTAATAGTCAAAGACATTGCATCAACCACTTCACGGTCGGTAGCTGATTCAAATCGTACCCTGCCGGATTCTTTAAGATGTGCCAGAATGGGCGAAACTCCCACATAATCCAGGCCTGCCGCCACACTATGGGTCTCTTTCATCTGTCCATCGCTGTCCTGAAGAAAATACGTCTTATATCCCTGGGCAACTCCTATGCTCGCATCTTTAGAGGAGAGTCTGGCTGCGTGCCGGCCGGAATCAAGCCCACGCCCTCCGGCTTCAACACCTACCAGCTCTACAGGATCATCCAAAAACCCTTTGAATATGCCCAAAGCATTAGAGCCGCCTCCCACGCAGGCATAAATGCGGGAGGGAAGTCTGCCCTCTTTTTCCAATATCTGTTTTCGCGCTTCTTTTCCAATAATTGACTGAAAATAAGAAACCATCTCAGGAAAGGGATGCGGCCCGCAGGCAGTACCCAAAACATAATGAGTCGTATCCATATTGCCTACCCAGTCGCGGAAAGCTTCATTTATAGCATCCTTCAATATCCGGGTTCCTTCTCGAACCGGTATCACTTCGGCGCCAAGTCTATCCATCCAGAAAACATTGGGACGCTGCCGCTGAACATCAACCTCTCCCATATATATGGTGCATTTAAATCCAAATTTCGCAGCCATTGTTGCAGTTGCCACGCCATGCTGTCCGGCACCTGTCTCTGCAATGACACGGGTCTTTCCCATTCTCTTTACCAGAAGCCCCTGCCCCATAACATTATTTGCCTTATGGGCACCTGTATGATTCAGATCCTCACGCTTTATATAGATACGTGCGCCATTAAAGTGATTTGTAAGGTTTTCGGCAAAAGTAATAGGCGTCGGCCTGCAGGAATACGTTGACATAATATCAGTATATTCCTTCCAGAAGGAAGGGTCGTTTTTTGCTTTAATAAACTTATCTTCGAGATCATCAAAGGTTGCAACAAGGATCTCAGGAAGAAAAGCCCCCCCGAATCCGTCATAGTAGCCTCGATTAATCATCTGATATTCCTCCTTATCCCTATTTTTCAAACAGGCTCTGTGAAAATACAAACCGGTCGGTTCGACAAAAAAGTTCCGAATATATTGCGTTTTTTGCCTGCTCAAAGTGTAGAAACCGTTTTACCGCAAGTATGGGTATGTCTGAAGAGATATTTAGGTTTTTTGCTTTTTCTCCGGTTAAATACCCGATTCTGAAGTTCTGCTTCCCGCCCGTCGGACGCATATAATATTGCGCCTCGACTATCTGTGAAAGGGACCGGCTCTGAAGATTAAATCGCTCTATACCTGAAAATAAACTCGCATGCAGATAAATATCCTCTATTAGAACCGGCATATCTTCAACCCTGCTGAGTCTTGAAAAGAAATAAACCTCCTGGCCTGAAAAAGGATTCTCAGAATCATTTTCAATGGTCTCCAGACGGATATCTTCTATGATCTGCGTTGTTATTGATATCCCCTTTTTGTGAAAAGACGAAATCGTCCCTGCAAAAGAAAAAAGATCAACCTCTTTCCGGCTTTCTTCTACAAAAGTTCCGGAACCCCTCTTTCTTACAAGCATGCGTTTGCGAACCAGCAGATCCGTGGCCTGCCTGGCGGTGGGCCGACCAATGCCATAGGTCGCTGCAAGCCTGTTTTCAGAAGGAATCCTTGAGCCGAGCGGGTATTCTCCGGAACGTATTTTTACAAGAATTATATCAGCCAACTGATGATATAATGGTATAGGTGACTTTGAATTTAGCATATGCAATTGTCTTTTAAAGCTTTAATCCGCAGATTACGCAGAAATCAGAAATTTACAAACTCATTTTTATGTAACATTAAGCGGCTATATTTTCAAAAAGCTGAAGTATTACGAGTTTTTAAATTTCTGAGAAATATAAAACCAAATTAGTAAAGTTGTCAAGACAAATTTTACTTGAACAATAAAAGGGTGTTACAAATAACTATTACCAAGCCTCCACCACTTCAAAATACGAAAATTATGTAAAATATGTAATAGTTTATTTACATAATTACATAATTTTATGTAATAGTTTACATAATTTTTGTGAAAAATGGCAATAAATTTTTTACCGGCTTCATTTGTATTTTTTATAATATTTAGAAATATCAGTAAATTACAACTATTATAAACCGGCTGATCGGTTAGTGGCATAAATTTTGCGTCTTTTTAAAAAATATAGAAAAGATATATATCTTTCATCAGCATCCAGAAAAATTTTTCGAAAGCTAATTGGTAGCCGTTCACGGCTTGAAACTTGAAATTGGAAAGTAGAAATTTGGGAGAGATGAAACGAGTTTACGAGTCTGAGCAAGATAGCTCATTAGCTTAACAGCTCAACACCTTACCGGCTAAGAGCTATGAACCATTATTGCAGACTGATGGTCTCTAACCTATTTAATAAGATGGACTTTTTATAAAACCGTCAATTATGACAAGACATGTGACAAGGGGGTGATAACAGGCAAAATAGTATAATAGGCCAGAGGGAAGGATGGAGGGCATGTACCTGTACCACGGCTGTAATAATGCCAACAAGAAGCGCTCCCCAGGGGCTGAAAACAACGGGCCATGACGCTGGACAAAGGAACTATTGAGACGAATCCATCATCACGACGTCTTGATTTGCCCTTCGTCTATTCAATCCTTAATTAGTACTGATACTAAAGCTGAAAAAAAATGATCTGATCTGATGGAGAATTATAGGAGGAAATAATGAAGAAGTTGTTGTTATTAATTACATTGGTCGCGGGGGTAATAGCCTTTGCCCTGCCAGGGCAGGCGACGATACTTGACCTGACCACCATAGGATCCTCTGGCACGATAAACGGCGCGCTTTTCAGCTCGCCCCCATCGATAGTTTCGGGGACGGGCCTGATCGATTCGTTTGTACGAATCCAGCACAATGGGACGGAGCAAGGTTACAACGTCGATGTTGCAAACCAGGCAGCTTTTGAATATGATGAAAAATATGGAACATGGACACATTCGCTGCAGCTTAGCGAGATTCAGGACAACATATGTGACGTCTCGGGCACCAGTTACTATGAGTTTGTGCTGGACATCAATGAGAACAATACCGATACCGGTGGTCTGTTAAGTATGCACGAACTAGAAATTTACCTCCATGACACTGGTAATGTACTCGGCCATTCAGCAGGTGGTTGGGGCACGCCTATTTACGACCTCGATGCTGGGGAGGATAGTGTGGTTGAACTCGACTACACTAATTTCGCTGGGAGTGGCAGGCTCGACATGATCGCCCTGATCCCGACTGTTCTGTTCGGCGCTAACCTTAATAACTATGTGTATCTGTATTCAGCATTCGGTTCCCTCCAAGAAAGCAATGCCGGCTTCGAGGAGTGGGCACACAAATTAGAGGGCTCGTTCACAGGCGGTGATGGCGGCGGCGGCGGTGGTGGCGGCGGCGGTGGTGAAGTCCCCGAACCCGCCACTATGCTGCTTCTGGGCAGCGGACTTATAGGGATTGCAGTTAGCGGCAAAAAGAGGTTCAAAAAAATAAACGGATAGTTTGTTCAAGAAAGTAAAGGGACAGGAGGTTTGCTGCCCCTTTACTTTGTCAAGTAGTCGAGTTGTTGATTGGTCAAGTGGTTGTTGTTATATGGTGAATTGACTGCAATTGTTTCCCCGCTCAACGACTTGACGACTCGACTATTTAACGATCTATGTAGTAATAGTTTTTACTTATAGACTGTTATTGAATCTGTTCCAACATTCCCTGCAGCATCATATGCTTTTGATGAGATGATATGCTCTCCATTGGATGCCTTCTTTACATTCCATGGCCAGCTAATTGCGCTTGCCTGCTTATCAACCATAAGTAATCCATCAACATAAAGCTGCATTCTGGTAACGCCAATATTATCTGAGGCCAACACGGTTATTTTCACCAATTTAGAAAGATGAGCGCCGTCATCCGGTGATGTGATGGAGACTACCGGTGGGGTGCTGTCCTGTTCCTGTTGGTTATGCACATAAACCGTAACGGAATTTGAATGCCCGATGTTTCCTGAAGTATCATAGGCGGTTGCCGAAAGTTCATAGTATCCTTCCGGGAGATCATTTGTATTCCAGTAAAAATTGTGAGGCTCTGTTGCGCTTGTGCCAAAAAACGCCCCGTCAATATAGAATTCAACCCTTTCAACCCCCACATTGTCCGTAGCTGAAACCCTCACCGTAATTGAACTGCTCACGGTTGAGCCTTCATCCGGAGATGTGATTGATACCAAAGGATCTGTTATATCAGGCTCCGGTTCAGGTTCCGGCGCTGTCCCTATCGCTGCAGCAAGGCTGGCACAGGCATTGACTCTGCCGTAGCCGTAATATTGATCAAAGCCCGGGTCTCCAAGATCATCAGCGTTCTGCATGATGATTTCCCCAACCTGAGTGTTCGTTAGATCAGGGTTTGCTGATATAATAAGCCCTGCAAGACCTGCTGCGATAGGAGACGCAAAAGACGTTCCATTCCAGTAACTATATCCGCCGCCTCGATTGGTCGTAAGAATAGATGCTCCCGGCGCTGCTATGTCAATCCAGGCCCCATAGTTTGAAAAACTTGCCCGCGTGTCACTTGAGGTGGTTGCCGAGACAGCCACCACATGCTCACAGGCAGCAGGATAGTAAGGCGTGCTTGTAGCATTGTTCATAGCACAAGCAAAAACAAGAGTTCCTTTGGTCCATGCGTAATTTATTGCATTTTGCATGGTTGATGAACTGCTTGAGCCACCTATGCTTATGTTTATGACTCGAATGCCATGGTCTGCAGCATAGGTTATTGCCCTGGCAATATCATAATATGAGGCCCAATTGTCCGCGTTTAACACAACAAGTGGCATGATCGGGTTTCCCCAGGCAACTCCTGCAACTCCTGCAACGTTATTCGATATGGCTGCTGCTGTCCCTGCCACTGCCGTGCCATGTCCACGGACATCATGGGTGTCGGTATTGTTCTCAAGAAAGTTATAACCGCCAAGGAGTTTGTCGGAAAGATCAGGATGTGTCGGGTCAACCCCTGAGTCTATGATGGCAATAGGAGTTGTGTCAGAGCCGGTACACATATCCCATCCATCCGGGGCTGAAATTTTTGGCAGATGCCATTGAGACGGGTATCTTTCATCATTTGGTTCGGCAGCACCTTCTGCAATACCATTATACTCCACAAAGCTGATGTGCGGATTTTTCTCAAGAGCTGCCTTGACCTTTTCAAGGGCGTGATCCGGAACCCTGATTCGCTTTACATTGATTTGCTCGATTTCTCCCGCAGTGACGGCTCCATGACGCGCGAGTATCCCTTGCATTTTATTCTTTGAGGTTCCTGCCTTTGACTTGATGAGCAGCTCGCCCCGCACATGTCGTCCATTTTCATTTTCATTGCCGGCCCATGTTATATTTGCCACAGCAAAACAAATGACCATAATAAAAGAAAGCGTAAATACAAAACTTTGAACAAATAGATTTCTTTTTTTCATCATCCACCTCCATTTTTTGGTTGTTTGGTTTTTTTGCCTGCAAACAAGCCACCAAAAATGGGGTGAACTTTGTCTTTCAGGCAACCCGGCTATCCACTCCAGTGCGGACCCGTGGCTTTGTGTCCCCTGGTTACCCAGGGTTTACTTTTTTCAGAAACGTGCGTACTGGCCTTGCTGGCCTTGGAAAATAAGCAAGGCTTGTGCCATAGAGAAATTGTTATCCAAATTATTAACACCTAAGTTGAGCGATTAGCCTTTAGCGGTTATCTATTAGTTTAATGATTACAGAATATTTTGCTATTACAAACTTTTACCCATTGGGTGAAAGTCCTAATTAACGTAGTAATACCTTGATTTTTCAAAGCTAAACGCTAATAGCTAACAGCTAATCGCTCAATTTAGGTAACACATTATTCACTTTATGATTTGGTACGAAAGCGCTGGTCAAAACCGTCGTGCCTACCGCAATCATTAAGCCGACACCAAATGTTTTGATATTCTATATTCCTTATGGCC
Organism: Deltaproteobacteria bacterium; assembly: GCA_030262895.1. Taxonomy (GTDB): domain Bacteria; phylum Desulfobacterota; class Desulfobacteria; order Desulfobacterales; family ETH-SRB1; genus B13-G4. The sequence goes on from JAJSZW010000032.1 coordinate 6,791, forward strand.
CGGCCTGAAAAATCCAAGATTGATTTGGATAAATCGGAAAGAAATATAAATTAGTAAGCATTCCGATGATAACAAAACATGCTATGATTATGACAAAAATTGTCAGATTTGGCGCCTGATATCACATCTTGATTAGCGGGGGGCATTGGTGGTCTGGGGGGTGACTAATAACCACTTCCTTGGCTGCGAGACCACCCACAAGGGCAATATTAGTACGCCAATCAAAGCCCGCCCACTTCGATATACCCTTCAAGGCTATTCCAAGACGGCCGGCTGAAACCGTTAAAGTTACAACCTTGTAATTAATTTATTAAATTTTATACAAAATTGTAACTCTCTATTTTTCCTTTTGTTGACTATATATTTATCTTCTTGAAATAATAGAATTTTTTATTATTACTTTATGGCATGCATATTGCTTTTTCTAAAGCCTTGTACTATGCTTTATTGTCAAGGTCTTGTATAATTTTGAATATCTGGTATATAAGATTTTATTTTCTTCCCGAGCATTTTTAAAATAAATAATTTAGGATTTAATAACCGCGGACTTTTTAATTCAACCTAAGTTGAGCGATTTTTTGTGAAGAAATGTGCCAAGATCTTGATGCAGCAAGGACTTGCGAAAATCGTAGGCACACCAATGGATATGTCAAGACTTTTCGCAAGAGATTGGTGCAAGTCGAGTAAAAAATCGCTCAATTTAGGTTCAATCCGCTGTTGTTGAGATGGTGGTTAATACCGACTAACCCAAATTTCTCATGAACAACTTATAAAATAATGGATAAATAATGCATTATGAGTTGTTCATGAGAAATACGGGTTAATTTTGGAGGGTAACTGCATGTTGTTTACTGTTCTTCTTTATATCTCTCTTTTTGTCTTTCTTCTTGGTCTGATCTACAAGGTTTCCACCTGGTTCTCGCGAAAAATAGGCATCGCATCTCAAAATTTTACGACATCTGAAAGAATATCAGCAGCAGTAAAGGGCATACTGGGAGTTATATTCAGCCCAAAAATCCTTATTCTTGTCAAGGTTTTCATACTAGATGTTATTCTTCAGAGAAGAATTCTGAAAGAAGACCTCCTCCGGTGGATTATGCATATGCTGATATTTACCGGATTCATGATGCTGCTGCTGATGCATGCCTTTGACTCTTTTATAACCGCACCTCTTTTTAAAGAATATTATTCTACTGTAAACCCGTTTTTATTTCTCAGGGATTTTTTCGGCATTATGGTTTTAGCCGGCCTGATGATCGCCGTTTACCGGCGCTTTATTCTTAAAGTGCCCCGCCTCAAATCCAGCCCCATGGACTACTATGCCATCATTATTTTGGCCGTTATTATGATTTCAGGTATTCTTTTGGAAGGTATAAAAATAACATCATATACTGAATTCCGGAATATGGTGGAAAATTATTCCGGCCTTGATGATGAAGGAGAGATACTGGCGCTTGAAAAATTATGGGTTAAGGATTTTGGTCTGGTTTCCCCGAATGTTAAAGGGCCGATTGATCCTGCAATTATCCCCCTCTCTAAAGTATTACATAATATGAACTGTGCTGAGTGCCATTCCTCGACTGAATGGGCCATTATGGGCTATCCTGCAGCCAGGCTTTTAAAGCTAATAGCTTTAAAGCTTGACCGGCTGGGAGGTGTTAATGCTTTTTGGTATATTCATTTCCTTGCATGCTTTATCGGCCTTGCTTATCTGCCTTTCAGCAAGATGTTCCATTTCATCGCCAGTCCTGTAAGCCTCCTTGCAAACGCTGTAATGGATAAAGACAAATCGCTTCCTGCAAATATCGCAACCAGACAGGCAATGGAACTTGATGCATGTACACACTGCGGAACTTGTAGCCTTACATGTTCGGTCGCAGTGGCCTTTGATAAAATAGGCAATTTAAATATTCTCCCTTCAGAAAAACTGGTGTTTCTAAAAACCTATGCATCGGGCAAGGATTTAAAAGAAAATGAGATTAAAGCCATTCAGGAAGGAATTTATCTATGTACCAATTGTGACCGCTGCACAGTGGTATGTCCTGTTGGTATAAATCTTAAAGAATTGTGGTTTAACGTAAGGGAAGATCTCATTCAAAAAGGTAATCCAATACCACTTGTGCTTTCACCTTTTTCTTTTTATCGCGGTTTGAATCAACAAAAGCTGGATTCAAAAAATTATTCAAATCCTATAAGTCTAACAAAGGATGCTATTACAGACAAATGCGAGTTAATGAAAAATCCTGATGAAGTAATTTCTTTAACTCCAATTAATAAAGAATTTAAGGAAAAAATAGATCTTTCTTCTCAGGCAACTACCTATTCTTATTGTTTTTCCTGCCAGAACTGCAGCACAGTATGTCCGGTAGTAGGTAATTATGAAAATCCGCAAAAGGCTCTTGGCCTGCTGCCGCATCAAATCATGCGTTCTGTCGGACTTGGCTTGAAAGATCTGGCTTTTGGTTCAAAGATGCTGTGGGATTGCGTAACCTGTTATCAATGCCAAGAGCATTGCCCTCAGGGCGTGAAAGTTACCGATGTTTTGTATGAGCTGAAGAACCTTGCAATAAAAGAGAGTTTTAATAATGAATAAAATGATAAAATATGCATTGTTTCTTGGATGTAACATCCCTGCCAGGGTGCGGCAATATGAGACCTCGGCCAGGTCTGTGTTTGCTGAGATTGGCGTTGATATAGAAGATATTAAAGAGTTTAACTGCTGCGGTTATCCATTAAGAAATTCGGATTTTAAGACATTTGTACTCTTTTCCGCGCGGAATCTGGCCCTGGCGGAAAAACTGGGTTTAAATATGATTACGCTCTGCAAATGTTGCTATGGCAGCCTGAAAATGGCGAAACACCATATGAAGGAAAATTTATTTCTTAAAGATGAAGTCAATGAAACACTGGCAAAAGAGGGATTAGAGTACAACGGAAATCTTGAAATCAAACATTTTCTGTCAGCGCTTTATTCAGATATAGGAATCAATACATTAAAAGAAAAGATAACAAGAAATTTCAAGAATCTTAAAATTGCCACCCATTACGGATGCCATGCTTTGCGTCCCAGTAATATTATGCAATTCGATGATCCGGTATCGCCTGTTATTTTCGATCAACTTGTGGAAATGACCGGAGCAAAGAGCATTGACTGGGCATTAAAACTTGAATGCTGCGGAGCGCCTGTACTGGGAACAAATGATGATCTCTCAATGAACCTGACGGAGAAAAAACTAACTGACGGAAAAAAAGCTGGCGCAGACTACCTTTGCACTGCCTGCCCATGGTGCCACCTGCAATTTGACAGCGTACAAAATATGATGATAGAGCAGCAACGCATAAACAATCATCTTCCGGCAATTCTATTCCCACAGCTCCTTGGGATAGCTATGGGTATTGATAAGGAGACGCTGGGAATAGACATGAATCAGATAGACATAAGCGTTATAGGGAACTTATAATAAATGTCAAAAGAAAAGATCGGTGCTGTAATGGTTGTAGGCGGCGGAGTTGCTGGAATGCAGGCCGCACTGGATGCTGCAAATTCAGGCTATTATGTCTATCTTGTTGAAAGATCTACCTCCATTGGCGGAATCATGTCCCAACTGGACAAAACCTTTCCGACCAATGACTGTTCCATGTGTATTATCTCGCCCAAACTGGTCGAAGTCGGCAGACATATCAATATAGAATTACTCACTCTATCAGAAGTCAAAGACATATCAGGGGAAGAAGGAAATTTTGAGGTACAGGTAACTCAATACCCGCGTTATGTTGATATGGATAAATGTATCGCATGTGGTCTATGCGCACAAAAGTGTCCGAAAAAAGTTGCCAGCGAATATGATGAAAGACTTATAAAGCGCAAGGCAATATATTTAAAATACCCGCAGGCTGTCCCCCTTAAATATGCAATTGATTCTGAGAAATGTATCTTCTTTAAAAATGGCAGGTGTAAGGCATGCGAAAAATTCTGTCCCACCGGTGCCATCAACTTTGATGACCAAAAGAAAAATTTGAGTCTCAAGGTGGGCTCAATCATCCTTGCCACCGGCGTCAGGGCTTACGATCCGGCAACTCATGACATTTACGGGTATGGGAAATCTCCTAATATAATTACCAGCCTGGAATTTGAACGCATTCTTTCAGCATCAGGCCCTTTTGGCGGCCATCTCGTCAGGCCATCAGATAAAAAAGAACCAAAAAAGATCGCATGGCTGCAATGTGTTGGATCAAGAGATACCCATATAGGAGCCAGGGGCTATTGCTCATCAGTCTGCTGTACCTACGCAATAAAGGAGGCCATGCTTGCCAAAGAACACAGCAAAGAGCCTCTGGATACAGCTATTTTTTATATGGATATACGCACTCACGGAAAAGATTTTGAAAAATATTACAACAGAGGCAGAGATGAATCAGGCATAAGATTTATAAAATCAAAAATCAGTAATATCTTGCCAGTTGGAGATACAGGCAACCAGATCATACGATACATAGACGAAAACGGCAGAAGAGTTGATGAAGAATTTGATATAGTTGTCCTCTCGGTAGGACTTGGCATAAGCAGTGAAGCAATTGAACTGGCCGGGAAATTAGGTGTTGAACTTGATCATTATAATTTTGTATCAACTACAAGCTTTGACCCTGTAAAAACCTCCGTCCCAGGGATAGCTGTATGCGGAGCCTTTGAGGCTCCGATAGACATCCCAACATCAGTCATCGAGTCAAGCGCGGCAGCAGGCATGGCAGGAATCAGCCTTTCCGAATCCCGCTGGAGCATGACAAAGAAAGAAGAAATTCCTGAAGAAATTGATATCCGCGGAGAACCTCCAAGAATAGGAGTTTTTATCTGCAGGTGCGGGATTAACATCGCCGGAGTAGTCGATGTACCGGATGTAGTCGATTTTGCGAGTACCCTGCCGTATGTTGTTCATACAGAAGAAAACATGTTCAGTTGCTCGCAGGACACTCAGGATAAGATTACAAAGATAATAAAAGAAAAGCGTCTGAACCGCGTGGTTGTGTCAGCATGTACTCCCAAAACGCATGAACCGCTTTTTCAGGAAACTTTAATCAATGCGGGTATTAATAAATACCTGTTTGATATGGCCAATATCCGCAATCACTGTTCATGGGTCCACAGCAAAGAGCCTGAAGAGGCAACCCAAAAGGCAAAAGAGCTGACCATGATGGCCGTGGCAAAGGTGGCCTTGCACGAACCCTTGGTTGAACCGGAACTGGAAATTAACCAGTCAGCTCTGGTCATAGGCGGCGGCATATCCGGTATGGCAGCGGCAAAAACTTTATCAGGACAAGGGTATCATACATATCTAATTGAAAAAAATGAAATGCTCGGCGGACAGGCACTGCGTATCCATGAAACCTGGCAAGGTGAAGATGTACAGCAAAATATAGATAGAATGATTGAAGAAATTCAGTCGGATGATAGGATTGATGTCTATTTGAAATCAGAAATAACAAAGGTTGACGGTTTTGTCGGGAATTTTAAAACCAGTATCCAAAAGGACGGCAAGGAAGAAGTCCTTGAGCATGGTGTGACAATAATTGCATCAGGAGCCGAAGAGCTTAAGCCTGATAAGTATTCGTATGGCAAGGATCACCGCGTTCTGACCGGTCTTGAATTGGACCGGAAATTTATTAAAAACGATAATTCTATCAAAAATATAAAGTCAGCCCTGTTTATCCAGTGTGTCGGCTCAAGAATAGAAGAACGTCCTTATTGTTCAAAAACATGCTGTACCCATTCGATAAAAAACGCTCTGCAACTCAAAGAACTCAATCCGGAAATGGACATTTTTATTCTTTACAGAGATATGCGCAGTTATGGATTGCGCGAAGACCTTTACCGAAAAGCCCGAAAAAAAGGCATCCTCTTCTTCAGATACGACGTTAGTAAGGGATTAAGCGTAGATAATGATAATGGAGACTTGCGGATAAGCTTCACTGACTCCACAATTAAACGAAAGATTGAGATAAGGCCGGATCTTCTGGTTCTTGCATCCGCCATTATACCACCGAAAAAAAACCCGCTTGCACAAATGTACAAGGTGCCCCTTAATGATGACGGTTTTTTTATGGAAGCGCACGTTAAACTCAGGCCTGTTGATTGTGCAACAGACGGTGTATTTATTTGCGGATTAGCGCATGCGCCAAAGCCGATTGATGAATCAATAGCGCAGGCGCAGGCCGCAGCAACAAGGGCTGTAACGCTGCTTGCCAAGAAAACAACGAATATGAGCGGCACGGTTGCGTATATCGATCCTTTAAACTGTAGCAGTTGCGGCGTATGCATTAATATCTGTCCCTTTTCAGCACCATCTTTTATTGAGAAAGGCGCGTTTGCGGGCAAGGCGGAAATTAACTCAGTTCTCTGCAAGGGTTGCGGGCTATGTACTGCATCATGCAGATCCGGTGCAATACATCTTAAAGGATTTGACAATAATCAGATATTTTCACAGATTTTTGCATTAGAAGAAGCGGTATAAGCGCATAGTTCCATAAGTGCTAAGTTGTTTTGCATAGGAAGGACTGAAAAAAAATGAACATCGAACGTCCAACATCGAACATCGAATGTGAAAAGATGAAGAAACAGAAATAGCTGTTGAATGTTCGGTATTGGTTTTTTATTCGATTTTAAAATAATTTAAAGAGCGGAGCGACATCATTATTCGACGTTCGATGTTCAATGTTCGATGTTGGACGTTCATCTTTCAAAACAACTTCGTATGGCATAAATGCAGCCTGTGAACATTTACAAAATAACTTAGCGCTTATGGCACATAGTCCCCAAGTAAGGAGAAGATAATTATGAAAGATTGGGAACCCAGAATAGTCGGTTTCTTGTGCAACTGGTGCACCTATGGAGCCGCTGACCTTGCAGGTATCAGCCGTATGCAGTATCCACCCAATGTCAAAGCAATAAGGATTCCATGCACCGGCAGGATGAGCCCAAAGTTTATTCTGGCAGCATTCATGAAAGGTGCGGACGGGGTCTGGGTATCAGGATGTCATCCAGGAGACTGCCATTATCTGGAAGGTAATTATTATGCCCGTCGGAAGTTTGCTCTTTTTAAAAATCTTATAGAATATATGGGAATTGAGCCGGGCCGTCTCCATTTCTCATGGATATCCTCTGCTGAATCCACAAAGTTTGCAAGCACAGTTAAAGAAGTCACCTCGGCAGTAAAGGCACTGGGTCCGAGGAAACATGGGATAAAAAAAGCGTTTACGGTTAACAGTTAACGGTTGATCAAAATATAAAAATAAGAGGGTCGGTTCATGTAGCCGTTTACGATTTACAGTTAACGATTAAAATGCTTCAGTCGTTGCATAGTTCGTAACTATTCATGGCTTGAAACTTGAAATTGGGGAGAAATTAAAATAGAAATTCGAAATTGGGAAGAACAGTACAAAAGCATAAAGGCCAAATTTCCAATTTCTATTTTCAATGTTCCGTGAACGCTTACCATAGTTCATTGAAAAAACTGTGAACTGTGAACCGTTATAAGGTTGATTAATATGTCAGATTACACAGCAAAAATTAAAGAAATATCGGCAAGACTCTTAAAAGAAGAAAAAGTTGAAATGGTCATCGGCTTCCGTAAGGGAACCGTTCCCATGATGAATGAGCCATGTTTTGTGAAAACACCGGAAGATGTAAAAGAACTTGTATGGGACAGCAACTGCGGGATAAATCTGGCAAACTACCTGACCGACAGAAAAGAAAAAATAGGTATAATTGCCAAGGGCTGCGATTCAAGAAATATTGTAACCCATATAATAGAAAACAAGGTAAAAAGGGAGCAGCTTCTTATAATCGGTGTGCCGTGCAAAGGAATGATTGATAAAAATAAAATAACTTCCATGTTTGAAAATGAAATAAATGAAGTCTTGGAAGACGAAGAAAATATAATTGTAAAAGGAAAAGTTTTTGAGAAGACCTTAAATAAAAATGATGTGTTACAGGAAAACTGCAAAATATGCATACACCGAAATCCAGTTATATCTGACGAGCTTGCTGCCGATCTTTTAGATGAACAAAAAGATATAGATAGATATGAGGATGTGCGCAAAATCGAGGCCATGGCGACTGAAGATAAATGGAAATATTTTGAAGATCTCCTATCTCCCTGCATTCGCTGTTATGCTTGCAGGAATGCATGTCCTCTCTGCTACTGTCCCACATGCTTTGTGGACGAATCAAGGCCACAGTGGGTAGGTAAAAGCTTGGACCCAACTGATACAAGGACATTTCACTTTTTAAGGGCATATCACTGCGCAGGCAGATGTACTGACTGCGGCGCCTGTGAACGGGCATGCCCAATGGGAATAAAAGTAAGGATGTTTACAAAAAAACTGGAAAAGGACTGCCTTGAACTTTATGGCTGGGAAGCAGGTCTGTCCTTAGATGAACGGCCGCCACTTGATACATACAGGCCAAATGATCCTGAAGATTTTATTAAATAGTGCCCGAACGAAAACTAGAAAATTTTTTCAAGTTCAAGGAAGGCGCAAATTTTAACCGCAGGAATACATGGAGTATTTTGAGGATTAAATTTTAAGCCTGACGCAGAAATTGGGGAAATTAGCAGTTTTCGTTCAGGCACTAAATAAAAGGCAAATTCTATGAAGTATATAAATATTGACAAAAAAAACTGGGCCAGCGGACTCGAAAATTTATATGGAAATTATAGATTATTCGGCCCTGTAAAGAATAATAAACATCATGTTTTAAAAGAACTCGGTAAAGGTGAACTCCCGGATCTTAATTATATTAATACACTTCTTTCACCAAAATCCATTGTTTTTCCCCAGTCTGAGACAATGTTTGAATATTCTTTAGATGAAAGCAAAGAAGATCATCATATATTAAAAGAAATAAATAAAGATTATTCACCGCGGGCTTTAATAGGAATAAGGCCATGTGATGCGGCGTCTTTTCTACTTGTTAAACGCAACTTTGACACACCTGAATATAAAGATCCTTATTGGCTGAGCGCCTATGAAGCAACAATATGTATAGGGCTGGCATGCAGCAATCCCTGCAGCACTTGCTTCTGTACAAGTGCTGGTTGCGGGCCTTTTCACGAAGACGGACTTGATCTGCTCCTCGTTGATGAAGGGGAAAACTTTATTGCAAAAATTTTAACTCCAAGGGGTGAAAACTTTATAAAATCTGCAGGTTGGAAAACTGAGGCTGACCACATGGCCGCGAAAAAAACAATCAAAAATATGAAAATGAAGGCGGAAGAAAAAATAGCCTCTTTTGTCTCAACTGATCAGCTAAAAAATAAATCCACCATAGATCTATATGGCGCACCCTTTTGGGAGAAAATAGCTTTTGCATGCATAAACTGCGGAACATGTACCTATGGCTGCCCGACATGCTGGTGTTTCGACATACAGGATGAAGTCAGCAAGAGCTCCGGCATACGTATGCGCAACTGGGATAGCTGCATGTATCCTTTGTTTACACTCCACGGCACTGGATACAATCCGAGAAACACCAAGGTGCAAAGAGTTCGTCAGCGTTTCATGCACAAACTTAAATATTACGTAGACAAATACGGTGATGGAATACAATGTGTCGGATGCGGGCGCTGCATTCGATTATGTCCGGTTAATATCGATATACGAAGGGTCTGCGATATTATGAACAATTATGATAGCCGTTCACGGCTTGAAACTTGAAATTGGAAAGTAGAAATTGGGAAGAACAGTACAAAAGCATGAAGGCCAAATTTCCAATTTCTAATTTCAATCGCTCAAATGGAGGAATACTTTGCAAAATCCGTACTTGCCTTATCCGGTTCGTATTGATGAAATAATAACTGAAACCGAAGATAAAAATCTCAAAACATTCAAACTGGTTTTTTTAAACCCTGATGATGAAGAAAAATTTTCTTATATGCCGGGTCAGTTTGCCGAACTTTCTGTGGCAGGAATGGGTGAAATACCTATTGGGATTGCATCATCTCCAACTGAAAAAGGATTTCTAAAGTTCACTGTCAACAAGGTTGGACTGGTTACAACCTGTCTCCATTCAATGAAGGCCGGTGATATTATAGGCGTCCGCGGGCCGCTTGGCCGCCATATATGGGATACACTGAAAGGAAAGAATGTAGTAATAATCGGCGGCGGTTTTGCCTTTACTACTCTCCGTTCATCCATAATATATATGCTTGATCCTTTAAATCGTATGAATTTTAAAGAGATTCATGTTATATACGGTGCCAGATCTCCCGGTATGCTGCTTTACAGGGATGAACTTGCAGAGTGGGAAACTCGTGACGATATAAATATGCATATCACCGTGGACGGAACAGATGACCCGGACTGGAAATACAATGTCGGTTTTGTACCGACCATCACCGAACAAAAAGCTCCGCCCGGGAATTCAGATACATATGCTTTAATCTGCGGCCCCCCCATTATGATCAAGTTTACTCAGCCTGTGCTTGACAAACTCGGATACACCCATAATCATATAATAATGTCACTTGAAATGCGAATGAAATGCGGCATAGGGATATGCGGCCGATGTAATATCGGGAAAAAATATGTATGCAAAGATGGTCCTATCTTTACACTGGCAGAGTTGGATAATATGCCAAAAGAATATTAGCTCACTTTCAAAGCCAACCGTGAACCTGACAACCTGAGTTGTTACGATATAATATTTATATTTTTTAATATTGACATTAAATAAATAATAAGATAATAAATATCGATAAACAAAAAAAAGTGGATCTATAGGCCGTAGGCCAGATAAAAAATAATTAAATAAAGGAGGATTTTTAAATGCCAACAGTTGAATTTAGTGGAAAAACATTTACCGTAGATGAAGACGGATTTATCGATGATTTTAATAACTACTGTCCTGAATGGGAACAGTGGGTAAAGAAAGAAGAAGGTATTGAGGAGATAAATGATGAGCATAGAAAGCTTGTCACAGTTCTTCGCGATTATTATGAAAAAAATGGAATTGCACCGATGGTTCGTGTCCTTTCCAAGGTTACAGGCTTCAAACTGAAGCATATATATGAGCTTTATCCGTCTGGACCAGGCAAGGGAGCATGTAAGATGGCTGGTCTTCCAAAACCGACCGGATGCGTCTAATCTGAAAATTGAAAATTTGATTCTTCAAAAAAGGCTCTGCTTTTTAAAGCAGGGCCTTTTTTTTCTGGAGACAAGATGATACTTAAAGTTAAAACCGGATCCAAAACAGAATTAATCGATATTACTTCAGAGATACAGAATTTGGTTAGATCCTCCAGTATAAAGGATGGTTTTTGCATGCTTTATGTGCCTCACACTACTGCGGCTGTTACGATTAATGAAAGTGCTGATCCCAGCGTTAAATCCGATATTTTAATGATTTTAAACAAAATCATCCCCTGGGAAGCTGACTATCGCCATCTTGAAGGAAATTCTCCTGCCCATATAAAATCGACAATTGTCGGAGCTTCTGAACTAATCGCAATAGAAAACGAGAAACTTGTGCTGGGTACGTGGCAAGGAATATTTTTCTGTGAATTTGACGGTCCGAGAAATAGAAAAATTAATGTGCATTTATATAGAGAAAAATAAAGAGGAAAAAATACATGCCTCCAATGGATAATACAGATAGAGCCATTCTAAACCATATACAGTCTGACTTCCCAATAACCTCACGCCCCTACCTCACCATTGCCGGCGATTTGGGTCTTTCTGAAAACGATGTTATAAAACGACTTGCCAGGTTGAAAGAAAATAAAATAATTCGTCGAATCGGCGGTAATTTTGTCCCAGAAAAATTAGGATTCGTGAGTACACTTTGCGCAGCAAAAGTAGAAGAGGACAAAATTGATCTCTTTGCCTCCATAGTCAACCGATATCACGGGGTAACACACAATTACCAACGGGACAGTGAATTTAATATATGGTTTACCTTTATCGCTCCAAGCATGGAGGAAATAGAAAAAAACCTCGAAAATATATCTCAGAAAACCGGTATAAAAGACATAATCAACCTGCCCGCAACAAAAGTATACAAAATAAAAGCTCACTTTGATCTTTAGGGTTATGAAAGATATACGCATTGCAGCAGTAATCTCAAATTCACCTGTCAACAAAACCAGGCGCAACCTTGATCAAATGGTCAGGTTGGTAGAGGAAGCTAAAAAAAAAGGTGCATCTATAATCTGTTGTCCTGAGATGAATATTACGGGTTATAGTACCAGGGAAGACATAATTGATGCGGCAGAACCGGTTCCAGGGCCAATAACAAGAGAAATAGTAAAACTGGCTGAATCCGAACATATTGTAATTCTGGCCGGAATTGCTGAAAAGGATAGCAAGGGAAGGATATTTGCAAGCCATCTGGTCATAAAACCTCATGAATCTCCGGGTGTTTACAGAAAGCTGCACATTTCCCCGCCTGAACGCACCATTTTCACACCGGGAAACAAAATTCCCCTATTTGAGTCGCATGGAGTTAAATTCGGCATCCAGCTTTGCTATGATGCCCACTTTCCCGAGCTTTCTACCCATATGGCAATAAACGGTGCTGATATTATTTTCATTCCACATGCATCACCGCGAGGAACGTCTGATGAGAAATTCAGATCATGGATGCGGCATCTTCCTGCCAGGGCCTATGATAACAGCCTTTTCGTCATTGCATGCAACCAGACCGGTGAAAATGGAAAAGGGCTTAGTTTTCCTGGCGTTGCCATGATAATCGGTCCGTCAGGAGAGGTTCTATCAAAAGACTTAAACGGAAAAGAAGGAATACTGGTTTATGATCTTAAGGTGGATGAGATTAACAGGGTAAGAAATCACAGGATGCGATTTTTCCTCCCTAACAGAAGGCCTGAACTGTATTCAACTTAGGCTCAAAGCTTATCCGGTGACAGATAATATTTACCATCTTTCTTTTCAAGCTTTAAACCAAACATCCTAATGGTTGCAACAATAGGTCGTCCAAAAAGAAACTCCAGGTTCTCTGGATCCATTTTTCCTTTTTTAACAACAAGTTCGCGTATAGAATCATCATAACTAAGAATATCATATATCCTCTCTATTGCCTCATTCTTTTTTTCTCCATCCAGCTTCTTAACAAAATGCCTGATTTTATCATACGAACAACGAGATTGATGTTCTTCAACCAGGTTCCACAGACCTTCAACTCTATAAACAAGATCTTTTCGAGTTAGTCGATTTTTAGAATAAATCCGTTCTATCTCCCGTGTGTCCCAGCATTTAAGGACCCTGCATTCGATAGGTCTTTTATCATAAATCTTACACGAATTGTCCTTTTCATCAAAAAAAATGCATTCCCAGGAGTCATTCCGGCCTTTTATCTTTATCAGATCTGAACTTACAGGTATAAGACATTTCTTAATATTATCATATGCCGGCTCGCCTTTTCTTATGGTATATAGATATTTTATCAGAATCACGCCTTTTTCAATAAGCATCTTATCTTCAACATGAAAACAGGGCCCACCTTTCTTGCAGCAGGTACCACAGCGTTTGCATTCTGCAATCGAATTCTCCGATTTTATACTCAATGAAGAATCAGGAATGATATGATTTTTATTGTCTATCTTAATCATATTTTAATTTTAACAAAATTTTTTGACAATTCATATAAAAAAGGCCATTTGCTTCCACAAATGGCCTTTTATCTTTATGCTATAATTTTAAAACAATCTATTTGTTTTCTTCTTTTTTATCCTCATCGCAAATGGATTTTGGATCTGCCAGCAGTTTTAAGGTTTCATAACGCTCCATATACTCCTTTTCAAGGCGGACGGTCAGTTTTTTAGACTCCTCTGGAAATGATTTTTGCAGAGAAGCATACCGCACCTCCCCTGACAGGAATTCCTGAAAGTTTCCATCAGGTTTTTTGGAATCGAGGATAAAGGGATTCTTGCCCTGGGCCTTTAAAACTGGGTTGTAACGGTACAAAGGCCAGTAACCGGACTGTACTGCCAGTTTTTCCTCTTCCTGGCTTTTACCCATACCTTTTTTGATTCCATGATTGATGCATGGCGCATAACCCATTATCAAGGATGGCCCGTCATAGCTTTCGGCTTCGGTAAAAGCCTTTAACATTTGCTGTTTATTTGCCCCCATAGCCACGCTGGCAACATATACATAGCCATAAGTCATGGCCATGCGTCCCATATCTTTTTTGCATGTTTTCTTCCCTGAGGCTGTAAACTTGGCAACCGAGCCTGTCGGGGTGGCCTTTGAAGCCTGGCCTCCTGTATTTGAATAGACCTCTGTATCAAACACCATGATATTAATATCTTCCCCTGTGGCCATCACATGGTCAAGACCGCCAAATGAGATGTCATATGCGGAGCCGTCTCCAAGAAAGATCCAGTATGACTTTTTTGTAAACAACAGGGACATATCGGCGATTTCACACAAGACTGGGTTATCTTTGTAATCCGGCAAAAGGGCTTTAAGCTGGTCCCCGAATTTTTTGGATCCTTCGGCATCTTTCATATTGTCCAGCCAGCCCTGCAAGGCATCCTTTACTTTCTTTGGAATATTAGTATTGAGCGCTTCATGCATCAGGTCGGCCAGCTTTTTGCGTCGCTGCATTGTTGCCAGAAACATTCCATAAGTAAATTCTGCGGGATCTTCAAACAGAGAATTTCCCCAGGTAGGGCCAAAGCCGTCTTTATTAACACAGTAAGGAATAGCAGGAGCGCTGCCGCCCCAGATTGAAGTGCATCCGGTAGCGTTGCCAATGATCATTCGTTCTCCAAAGAGCTGTGTAAGGAGTTTTGCATATGGAGTCTCGCCGCATCCCGCGCAGGCACCGGAGAACTCAACCAACGGCTGGAAGAACTGGCTACCTTTGATGCTGTTTCTTTTAATTAGGTTATCCCGCACAGGCAGTTCAACAGCATATTTATGGTTTAAAACCTGAGCTTCTGTCTGAGACTCAATCGGCTTCATGACAAGAGCTTTTTTCTTTGCTGGACAGATGTCCGCACAGTTGCCACAGCCCATACAATCCAGAGTATTTACCTGCATACGGAAATAGTATCCTTTAAGCTCCTTGCCGATAGCCTTTATCGCCTCAAATCCTTTAGGGGCCTTGGCTAACTCTTCGTCTGTCAAAAGAACCGGTCGTATGGCCGCATGCGGGCATACCATAGCGCACTGGTTGCACTGTATGCAGTTGTCCATATCCCAGGTTGGGACATTAATTGCCACGCCCCGTTTCTCATATTTTGTTGTAGCTACAGGGAAAATACCATCCGGCGTAAAAGCGCTGACAGGAAGTTTGTCTCCCTGCTGGGCCAAAATGGGACGCATCACATTTTTGACAAAATCAGGTTCGTCTGTGGCGACAACCGGACTATCGGAAGCATCAATCCAGGATTTCGGATATTTGATTTCAACCAGATTATCTAAGGTCTTATCCACTGCTTCGTAGTTCATATTGACGATCTTTTCACCCTTTTTGCTAAACATCTTTTTAATCTGGTCTTTGAGATAGGCAATAGCATCTTCCACAGGAATAATATTTGCCAGTTTAAAAAAAGCGGTTTGCATGATCATGTTGATCCTGCCTCCAAGACCCACTCCAGCCGCGATTTTCACAGCATCGATATTGTAAAATTTGAGCTTCTTTTGGGCAATTGTTCTGCGCATGGAAGCTGGTAGTTCTTTTTCCATGTCTCTAAGAGTCCAGTGGGAGTTGAGAACAAAGGTCCCGCCGTTTTTGATGCCCTCAAGGACATTGTAGATTTCCACATATTTTGATTTGTGACATGCTATATAATCTGCTGAATCTATCAGATAGGTAGATTTAATGGGTGTCTTGCCAAAACGAAGGTGAGAAATTGTAATGCCGCCGGATTTTTTGGAGTCATATGCAAAATAAGCCTGGGCAAACATATCCGTGTTATCACCAATGATTTTGATTGCGCTCTTGTTTGCGCCTACGGTTCCGTCAGCTCCCAACCCCCAGAATTTGCATTGCACAGTTCCTTCCGGAGCCACATCAAATCCCTCTTCTACTTCCAGGGAAGTGTTTGTGACATCATCAATAATACCAACTGTAAAGTGATTCTTGGGACCGGCTGAATTCATGTTATCAAATACAGCCTTGACCATGCCCGGGTTAAACTCTTTGGAGCCAAGACCATATCTTCCACCGACTATTACGGGCATTTCACCTCGTTCCATATAGGCCGTGCATACATCCTGATATAAAGGATCGCCCAGCGCACCCCTCTCTTTTGTCCTGTCAAGAACTGTAATGCGATCAACAGTTGCGGGTATTGCGGCAAACAGATGCTCAACTGAGAAAGGACGGTACAAGCGTATCTTGACAAGACCGACCCGTTCTCCTTTGTCAACCAGGTAATTGACAACCTCTTCGATTGTTTCACAGGAAGAACCCATGGAAATGATGATTCTTTCCGCATCAGGATCCCCTACATAATCAAACAGCCGATATTTGCGACCGGTCAGGTTCTCGACCTTTTTCATACATTGACTGACAATGGCAGGAATCCTTTGATAATAGGGGTTGGACACTTCTATGCCCTGGAAATAAATATCCGGATTCTGGGCAGTTCCCCTTAGTTCAGGCCTTTCCGGGTTTGCGGCTCTGGCGCGGAACGCCTTAACTGCGTCCCAGTTTACCAATTTTGCCATGTCGTCGTAGTCTATCATTTCGACTTTTTGAATTTCATGTGAAGTACGAAACCCGTCAAAGAAATGGATAAAAGGAACAGATGCCTCAACTGCTGCAAGATGTGTTACAAGTCCCAGATCCATGACCTCCTGCACTGAAGCAGATGCCAGGAGGGAGAAACCTGTCTGTCGCACAGCATTGATATCCTGATGGTCCCCAAAGATGGAAAGCGCATGTCCTGCAATTGCGCGAGCCGTGACATGAAATACAGCCGGCAGCACTTCGCCCGACATCTTATACATGTTTGGAATCATCAAAAGAAGACCCTGTGAAGCAGTAAAGGTTGTAGTAAGGGCACCGGCAGCCAGATTTCCGTGCACAGCCGCTGCTGCACCAGCTTCTGACTGAAGTTGTCGAACCAGCATGGTTTGTCCGAATACATTCTTAAGACCATTGGCCGCCCATTCATCGCACATTTCTCCCATTCCCGATGAAGGGGTAATAGGATAAATGGCAGCCGCATCACTCATAGCATAGGCCACGTGGGCTGCTGCTGTGTTTCCATCAATTGTTTTCATTTTTTTTGCCATAGCGCCGCTCCTTATAAAACTGAGTTTGTAAAATTCTGATAACTATAAATTATTTTAAGTCGTATGTAAAGAAAAAAGTTGCTTTTAAAAAATGAATGCCATTTAAATAATAAATTCTCGATAAAAATCATTGCCCTTATCGTCTATTATTACGAATGCAGGAAAATCCTTGACGGTAATCAAAAAGACAGCCTCCATGCCAAGCTCAGGATACTCAATGGTTTCAATATCAGTTATACACTCTTTGCCCAGCCTGGCTGCAGTTCCACCAATACAGCCAAGGTAAAATCCTCCGTGTTTTTTACAGGATTCCGTCACAATTCCGGAACGGTTTCCTTTTGCCAGCATAATCAAAGAACCCCCATGCTCATGAAAAAGCGGCACATAGGAATCCATACGCCCCGATGTAGTAGGTCCAAAGGAACCGGAAGGATAGCTTTCAGGGGTCTTTGCCGGACCTGCATAATAAATAATATGTTTCTTGAAATATTCAGGAAGGCCCTGACCTGTTTCAATTTGTTTCTTGATTTTTGCATGGGCTATATCCCTTGCAACAACAAGTTTACCTGTAAGCAAGAGGCGCGTTGAAACAGGATATCCGTTTAAAATGCTGCGTATCTCATCTATTGATTTATTCAAATCAATATTAACCGCATTATGGTCTGTCGAGGTGGGCTTCGGCAAATATCTTTCCGGATCAGTCTCAAGTCTTTCCAGAAAAATTCCTCCTTTTGTAATTTTCGCCCTAATGTTTCTGTCAGCGCTGCAGCTAACACCGAGCCCAATCGGGCAGGATGCTCCGTGACGCGGAAGGCGTATCACCCTTATGTCATGACAAAAATATTTACCTCCGAATTGTGCGCCTATTCCAAGTTTTCGTGATATGCCAAGCAACTCAGCTTCAAGTTCATGATCTCTGAATGCCCGCCCGAATTCGTTCCCTGTGTAAGGAAGACTGTCAAGATATCCTGCTGAAGCAAGTTTCACTGTCTTTAGGTTCACTTCAGCAGAAGTTCCCCCCACTACAAAAACAAGATGATAAGGCGGACATGCTGAAGTGCCAAGAGACTTTATTTTGCTTTTCATGAAATCTATAAGCTCATCCGGTTTTAAAACAGCTTTTGTTTTCTGATAAAGAAAGGTCTTATTGGCAGATCCCCCTCCTTTTGCAATAAAAAGAAAATTATATTCATCTCCCTGTGCGGCATACAGCTCAATCTGGGCGGGAAGATTGCAACCTGTATTTTTTTCATCATACATTGTCAAAGGAGCTAATTGTGAATAACGAAGATTGTTTTTTGTATAAGCATTAAAAACACCCCTTGACAGAGACTCTTCATCGGAAAAGTTTGTCCATACCTGCTGCCCCTTTTTACCTGTTATAATAGCTGTTCCTGTGTCCTGGCACATGGGGAATACGCCCTCGGCAGAGATAACCGCATTTTTCAGCATCTCAAACGCAACATATCTGTCATTATCGGAACTCTCCGGGTCATCAACAATATTTGCCAGCAATTTAAGTTGAGACGGCCTCAGCAAAAAGGATATATCTCTAAACGCCTGCTCGGCAAGAAGAGTAAGCCCTTCCGGGTCAATTTTTACTATATCCAGGCCTTCAAAGGATTTCGAAACGACATGCTCCTGAGTTAACAGGCGATATTCCGTATAATCATCTCCAAGAGGAAACATATCCTGATATGAAAATTCTGCCATTGAAAGACCTTTTTTAACCCATCTTTTTCATTTTAAAATTTTATTCTAATAATATCAATAAGTTGTATTTTAGTATGGCACTACATTTATTTTCAATAGTGCTATTGTTTCAATTCGTTGCTTCGTTTAAACTTATCCGTATGGCACTACATTGAGAAATCGCGTGAATGCAACTTGTAATATATTGATTTTGTTGATAAAATACTTTGTGGTGCCATAAAATATGCTCAAAAAATGCCGTTTTTTGGTGTTTTTTCGAAAAGATGTGTTAATAATACTTAACCGTTCACGGAACATTGAAATTAGAAATTGGAAATTTGGCCTTCATGCTTTTGCACTGTTCTTCCCAATTTCCAATTTCTATTTTATCTCTCCCAAATTTCTACTTTCCAATTTCAAGTTTCAAGCCGTGAACGGCTACCTTATTGTTTGCAATTTTCAGTGAAACTCTGTGTCGTTCCGTGGTAAACTCATACAATTAATGATTCTTCAATCTCGTCAAGAAATCTGCTTCGGAGGTTTGATTGTCCCTTTCGGTAGCCGGCATGAGTTAAAAACAAATAGACTTCAGCCCTTGTCATCGCCACGTACATAAGGCGGCGTTCCTCGTGAAGACCCATTTCCGTATCCATGGCTTTCCAGTGAGGAAAAAGCTGTTCTTCACATGCAACCACAAAGACCACCCTGTATTCCAGCCCCTTGGAAGAATGTATAGTTGACAGAATTACTCCGCTTTTTTTATCTTCCTCTTCCTCATCTTCTTTGTCCTCCTTAATTAGAGCGGCTTCTTCAAGATATTCTACAATTGTATCTTTCTGTGAAGCTGAATAAACAAGCTGGTCAACATTCTCCTCTCTTGAGGTATAATCCATGGAATTGGCTTTGGAATAATGCTTAATATAATCCATATAATTAACTTTTGACAATATCGCGTTGATTGCAACATCAGGTTTCATGTCCTTAATATCATCAAGCAACCTGATTACCTCACTGAGAGAATTATATATTTGGGGAGCCAGAAGCTTTTCTCTAAGAGCATTGCGCGCTGCATCCTGAAGGCTCATTTCCCCTGTTTTTATCTGAGCGATCTTATTGATAGCTGCCGGGCCGATCCCACGTTTGGGAATATTTACAATCCGCTCAAAGGATGCATCATCTTTTTCAAAAACCGCTGCAGCAAGATAGCAGTTTATATCCATAATCTCTTTACGCTCAAAAAATCCCTTTCCACCTAACATCCGGTACGGAATTCCAAAAGATCTGAATGCCTTCTCAAAGGAAAGAGAGCAAAATTTAGTCCGATATAAAACAGCCATTTTACTATAAGCAAGACCCATTTCGCGAAGGGATTTGATCTTTCGGGCAACCCAATCAGCCTCTTCTTTTTCATTGAAAAAATCATAAAGCTCAACCAGTCCCCCGTGCTTGTCGGAAAAGCACTTTTTTTCCATCTTGCAGTCGTTATGTCCGATCAGATCATTTGCCGTCCGAACAATCTCATCCGCAGAACGATAGTTCTGTTCCAGCCTGAAAACCCGGGCCTCTTTGTACTTTTCAGGAAACGACAGGAAATGATTCATATTGCTTCCTCTGAATGAATAAATAGCCTGCCAGTCATCACCTACACAAAAGAGGTTGCCGTTTCGAAGCAACAGCCCTGTAAGATCCTCCTGAAGATTATTGCTGTCCTGATATTCATCCACAAGAATAAACTGGAAAATTTTTCTGTACTGCTTGCGCACATTTTTGTGATCCCGAAGCAAATTGCGTGTCAAAAGCAAAATATTATCAAAATCAACCGCATTATTTGATTTCAGTTCCTTTTCGTAAAGATTAAAAACATCAAGCAATCTGATACGGAAAGCGTAAATCTTTTGGTCAAGATAATCAAAAGGATCGCCGGAGTTTTTTGCTCTGGAAAGCTGAGCTAAAACAGGTTGGACATACTTTTTGTCAAAATTCAATTTTCCGACAATAATATCCTTGAGTATCTTTTGCTGCTGGTATCCTGCGTAAATCTGTAGAGGAGTATTATATCCAAGCAGGGAGCAATGTTTTTTCAAGATTTTAAAACATGCGGAGTGAAATGTTCTAACCCAGGGGAAACGTATCAATGGCATTCCTGTCATACGAACAAGACGGCTCTTCATCTCATCTGCCGCCTTATTGGTAAATGTGATCGCAAGAATGCGTTCAGGATCATAACCATTTGAAACAAGATAATCTATTTTGGAAGTTAATGTCCGTGTTTTACCTGAACCTGCACCGGCTACAACCAGAGCAGGGGTCCCGATATATTCTACAGCATCTCTTTGTTGATCTGATAATTGCATAATTTTCCTAAACTATTTTGACGACTTTGAAAATACAAGGCCCGCCCAGCCTTTTTCAAATTCTTTCCTTTTACATTCAAAGTACTTTTCCGTGTATAAATCAACAACAGATATAGCTTCATCACTCTTTATTCCGGAAAGTACAACAGAACCACCAGGCTCTGTCATTTTAACGAGCCTGTGATATATATTCATTAATGTCGGATATCTTAAATTTGCAGTTATCAATGTAAATTTAGTATTTAAATCCTCTAAGGACATGTTTTTTACTACAAATTTATCCTCAAGTTTGTTAATTTTTGCATTATCCCCGGCTTCTTTTATGGAACATGGATCAATATCAACACCAACGGCATTTTTAATTCCCAGCAGTAATGCCGTTATTCCCAAGACACCGGAGCCTGTTCCAATATCAAGAACGCTTGTTTTATCTTTCGCTTTTAATAAATTTGTTTTATTTAAAGCATATTCTATACCTCTTATTGCCAGCCTGGTTGTTGGATGTTGACCATTGCCGAATGAAACGCCCTGCCCTATCTCAATTACCACATCATCTGCTTTGGATTTATAATAAAATCCCGGCGGTTTCAGAATGACGTGGTTTGATATGCGAACAGGTTTGTTGAAAGATTTCTCTATAAATGTCCGGCCATAATGACATGTATATGTCAGGAAGTTTTCTGTTACCAGGCCCCTTATAAGTGATCTTATTTCTTTTTTTTCTAAAAAACATTTCCCGGATAATGCTTTTTCTAATTCTCCGGGCGTGATCTTTCTTCGGCTATTTTCGATAATATCAAGCAATTCCTTTTTAATCGCCTTTTCATCGGCCTGTAAATACAATCTTTATAATCCTCCGGAAAATGTTCACCTAAATTAACTCTGTATCATCCATTATTCCCAGCCTCGTCAATGCAAAATCATACTTTACGGGATCACCAGGCTCTTTCGGTTAAAGGCCTAAAATTCTCCATCAACGATGTTCATGAAGTTAAGACGTATCAGCTCCGCACATTGCTGACTCAGTTTACGTGTCAATTGCTTCTGCTCTTTTTTTGCAAGTCCATTATATTCCTCAAGGTAGTCTTTGAAAAAGTCATCAAGTATATCTTTTGAAAAAAGTTGTATGAGTTTGCCGAATTCCTTTTGCCCAATCGGCCCGGTTTTTGATAATACGTTGCGAAGTCGGTTTTCTGTGATAAGGCTCTCCATCTCGTTAAATAGTTCCTCGCCTTTTTCAGACAACGTCATCTTAGGCTTTTTTGGCCTATCTCTTGCCTTTGCTTTTTCCGCCCATTTCTCATTCTTGTTTTTAAGAATTACTCTTGTTTTATCGCTAAGAAATTTGGGAATTGCCGGTTTTATCACAACACCTTCACATATGTTATCTTCGAGTTCGGGAAGACCCAGCCATACGGAAATCTGAGAAGGAAAGCTGTTTGAATATTTCAAGCATTCTTCAAGCGTACCTCTGAAAATAGTTTTTGCATACAGAAAACCGGCCTTCTCCATGACCTGGTTGAACTTATCTACATCGATCAATTGGCCGTCTATCGCCACATCAATGGCATAAAACTCGTTGTGCGGTGTGTAAAAAATACCTTTCTGAATTCTTGTGGCAGAAGTATCCTTTTCCACATCCTTGTGAGGATATGTTCCTCCAACTAATTCACCATATACACCCAACTCACTAAAATCGCAGCCTTCTTTCTTTAAAATCGCGTAGAGCTTTTTAACTCTTTCCCTGTTTTTGTCTTCAACCGGCATATAGTCATAAAAGTTATCTTGTATAAAACTGCTCCTCTTGGCGGATTTCAGATCCTTTCCGTCATACCAGAAAGAAAGATTGGCGCCATGCGCCTTTTCCTGAACAACAAATTCGCCTTCGTCTAACTTTTCCACAGCAAGACTATCAAGAAACTTTTTGCGATAACTATTTTCAATGTCGAAATATTTTCTAAATCTCATAGTTTCTGTCCTCACTTCTCCTACATCCAAAACAGTTCTCCGTTTTAACCTAAGTTGAGCGATTTTTTGCGAAGAAATGTGCCAAGATCTTGATGCAGTCCCGCCTGGGCGGGACGAAAAGCGTAGGCATACCAATGGATATGTCGAGACTTTTCGCAAGTCCTTGATGCGCAAAAGATTGGTGCAGGTCGAGTAAAAAATCGCTCAATTTAGGTTTAAGGCATTTTTACCTGTTTCGGCCGTTATATACCGCTGTCTGCTGCTTTGCGGCTTGTCGGGGATGATCATTACCAGCCCGCCTGTTTTTAAAAAAAGCCTTTGCCTTTCTGATGTCATTTATAAACTCGTAAAGTGAAAAAAACAATAAGTCTAATTGGAACAAAATTGAAAGAGGAATTTTGCCCCCGCCTCAAGGTGATGAAAAACTCGACCAAATTGCTGAAGTATTGGGTATTAAGAAAACCTCGGGACTTTACAACGAACTTAAAAATAAAGCGGCTATTGATGCAGGGATCATCCCAAAAAATCTCCTGTCTGACCAGGAAACCCTTAACGCATTACCGATGCTTTTTATGACCGTTCGAAGCGAAAAACCTACCGCTGAGGAAATAGAAAAGCTGATCGAAAAGATCAAAGGAGAAGGTTGATGGCTTCGGCCACTTTCTCCGGAACATCTTCTTTGGACAAAATACCCAGCTTAACCGCTCTGCAGACGAGAAAATTGTCTTCCATGGAAGAATAGGTTTTCCATAGCTCTTGGGATGTTTTTTGATGAAAGCTGTGAATTCGATCATTCAGCTCGAAACAGTCGATTTCCTGCCGGCGCCATCGTACAAAGTGGCTGTCCAACGTTTCCATGGCCCTGCTCAATTCGCGCTCATGCGCAAGACCGACCAGCTCCCGCAGCTTTTTTCGAATTGTTTTTGCATACTGATGTGTCATATTTTATAATCATTTCAATATATTTTAGAAATTCATAATTCAAGATTCAAGATTTTGACACCCGTATCACACACCCATATCACCCATATGGGTCTAAAAGTTGAATACGTCCCCCTGTTTCCCACTTTTATTCGATTTCCCTCGTGATCGTTTCCGCTGAACAGACTGTGGCAAAAATGCCTATTCTTCACGCGTAATCTCTTCGGCAATTAATTCAGCTTGTTTCAAAACTGTTTCAGTCGCCAATTTCTGCATATCCGGTGGATAGCCATACTGCCGTAATGTTCTTTTTACAATGACCTTTAATTTTGCCTTTACGCTTTCCTTGATTGTCCAGTCGATGGAGGCATTTGCCTTTATTTTTTCAAACAACACAACTGCCAATTCCCTCAGTTTGTCTTTTTCCATTAACTCACGAGCACTGTCGTTATTGGCAATGGCCGTATAAAAAGCATATTCAAAATCAGACATCCCCATTTCCTGAGACTCTTTATCCATCTTCTGAATTTCTTTGCTCAATTCAATTAATTCTTCAATAACTTCTGCTGCTGTTAAAATCTTGTTGTGATATTTCTTAATAGAATTTTCCAGCATTTCCATGAGGGATTTGCTTTGTATCAGGTTCTTTTTGGTTCTGGTTTTTATTTCGTCATTCAGCAGTTTTTTCAAAACTTCCAGAGCAATGTTTTTATGCTCCATGTTTTTGACTTCCAGAAGAAAATCTTCTGAAAGAATGGAAATATCCGGTTTTTTGATCCCGGCAGCATCGAAAACATCTATGACCTGCTCGGTTACCAATGCTTTGTCAATCACCTGTCTGATGGCTGTTTCAATCTCTTCATCTGTTTTACCTGAGCCGGTGCCGTCAAATTTGGCCAATCGGGATTTTACCGCCTGAAAAAACGAGACTTCATCTTTAACATCCATGGCCTGTTCGTGGGGGATGGCAATGGAAAAAGCCCGGGACAGGGCAGTTACTTCATTGATGTACCGCTTTTTCCCGTTTTCCAGGCCCAGAATATGTTCTTCCGCAGCGAGTATCAGTGATAGCTTTTTCCCTGTGTCAACCCCGAAATATTCTTCATAGGCAAACCCATGAAACATCTGGGAAACGACTTCCAGTTTCTCCAGCATCAGTTGCACCGCTTTTTCCTGTGCTATTGCCGGGTCGCCTTTGCCGCCGCTGTCCGAGTAAAACGACAATGCTTTTTTCAGGTCTGATGCAATCCCCAGATAATCAACAACAAGTCCGCCGGGTTTATCCTTATAGACACGATTCACTCGCGCAATGGCTTGCATCAGGTTATGGCCTTTCATAGGTTTGTCTATGTAAAGCGTGTGCATACAGGGTACATCAAAGCCAGTCAGCCACATATCCCGGACAATGACTAGTTTAAGTTCATCTTCCGGGTCTTTCATCCTTTCGGCCAAGGCTCTGCGCTGATCTTTGGTAGTGTGATGTTTGGAAATTTCAGGGCCGTCAGAGGATGCGGATGTCATAACCACCTTAATGACACCTTTTTTCAGGTCGTTATTGTGCCACTCAGGTTTGATGTTTATGATTTCCTTGTATAAATCGGCGGCAATCCGGCGAGACATGGCAACAACCATAGCCTTGCCTTCAAACACTTCCTGCCGCTGCTCAAAATGATTAATAATATCCTGAGCAACTTGTTTTATCCGGTCTTCACTGCCGATAAGCGCTTCCAGTTGCGTCCATTTGGCTTTGGCTTTCTGGGTTACTGTAAGTTCGCCCACTTCCAATTCATCATC